>JADLGD010000216.1 GCA_020849495.1 Fluviicola sp. | reverse complement strand
CTTGGTTATTCCATTTGGTTGGATTCCTTTTACGGGTATTTGATTCCTTATGCTCTGATTGTTTTGTATGTGGCCATATTTTACACAGAATATACCTTTTTCTTCATTTTAGGCGCAACACCACTTTCCATAAACATTGAAGAATACACAGACAGTTTTGGTTTGTTTTTGCCAACGGAACCTTTATTGTTTGGTACCATGTTGTTGCTTTTAATTCAATCAACTAAATACCGTGTTTTTCCAACCTATTTGAAAAATTCTCCCATCGTTTGGGCAGTTGCTTTTTACCTGTTCTGGATCTTTACTACTTCTTTGACATCCGAACACCCCGTAGCTTCATTCAAGTTTTTGTTGGCTAAATTGTGGTTCATCATTCCTGTGCTCTTTTATGGAAGCGCTGTATTTTTAGAGCCTAAAAAAATCAAGTGGTTTTTGTGGTTGTTTAGTTCAGCAATGATCATCGCGATTCTTTATACATTGGTCATCCATGCTTCTTATCGTTTTGGTGAAAAAGAGAGTCATTGGGTCATGTGGCCATTTTTTAAAGATCATACAATCTATGGCGCATTAGTAGCCTTGGTTTTGCCTTTGATTTTTGCCTTTCTTTTTTCAAAGAAACACAGTCCTCTGGTTCAATTTATTTGGAGCGGATTTTTAGTTGTTGCGTTAATTGGTTTGTATTTCAGTTACACCAGAGCAGCTTGGTTGAGTGTCATTTTAGGTATGGTCATTTGGTTGTTAATTCGCACAAAAATCAAATTCTCTTTGATTGCTTCGGTAACGTTAATCGTTGGTAGTTTTATATGGTTATCTTGGGATTCCATTCAGCAAGGTTTAGAGCGCAATAAATCCGAGCATACCACTGAAGAGTTTGGGGAGCGTTTGGAAAGTGCAACCAACGTAACAACCGATGCATCCAATTTGGAGCGAATTAATCGTTGGTCGTGTGCCATCGCCATGTTTGAAGAACGTCCACTTGTTGGGTTTGGCCCAGGCACTTATGCTTTTGAATACGCACGTTTTCAAGATCCAGAAAACCTGACGATTATTTCTACCAATTTTGGAAATTTAGGAAATGCTCACAGTGAATATTTAGGTCCTTTGGCTGAAATGGGTTTTCTAGGAATGATTGCAATGCTCTTGCTAGTTGCTGCAATTTTTTATCAAGGAATCACGCTCTACAATCGTTGGCCAGATTCAGATAAGGAAATGAAAACCTTATTGATGGGGATGATTGTAGCACTTTCTACCTACTTCATTCACGGCTTTTTGAATAATTACTTGGATACAGATAAAGCAGCGGTTCCAATTTGGACCATATGTGCGATTTTTATTGGACTTACTGAGCGTTTAAAACGCATGGAGATGAACAATTCAAATGCACCTACTGTTAATGAATAAATTGATATTATGTTCACAGGCATCATCGAAACGATAGGAGAGATTGTTGGTATTGAAAAAGACCAAACGAATATTCACTTTACGGTTAAATCTGCTATCACCAAAGAATTGAAAATCGATCAAAGTGTAGCACACAATGGTTGTTGCTTAACCGTTGTGAACATAGAAGGAGATCAATACACGGTAACAGCCATCGATGAAACACTTTTGAAAACCAATCTTGAAACTTGGGAACTTGGATCAAAAGTGAACCTTGAAAGATGCATGCAACTAGGAGCTCGTTTAGATGGTCACATTGTTCAAGGACATGTAGATACAACTGGAGTTTGCACGAATGTAGAAGATTTGGATGGAAGCTGGAAATTCACCTTCCAATACGATGTGAAGTTACCTACCGTTCAAAAAGGCTCCATAACCGTAAATGGCGTAAGCTTAACTGTTGTTGATTCAGAAGCAGGTTTGTTTTCGGTATGCATTATTCCTTATACTTTTGAGCATACAAACTTCCATACTTTCCAAAAAGGAACGAAAGTGAACCTTGAATTCGATATTATTGGTAAATATGTGGCGCGTTTGATGGAATTAAAGGAAGCTTAACAAAAGCTTAATTTTCCTTGTTTAAATCGATTTAGTAAATTGTAAAAATCTGTAAAACAACTAAATACAATTCCTTTATTCTTCATTTAGTTTGAATTTCGTTCATAAAAAAAGCGGATTTGTAAGCTGGTCTTTCATACATTTGCAAAAAACTTTTTTTATGAAGCATTTATTACTCATTTTGGGAATGTTGATCACAGGGATCACATCTGCTCAAATAGTAGATCAATTCAATTTTACCGGTACGGTAAATGGAACAAACGGATGGGCTAACCATAGTGGAACACTAAATCAATTTCAGACTTCAACGGGATCTTTAACATACCCTGGTTTGCCAAGTTCATTGGGAAACAAAGTTGTTTACGTTCCTGGTAATGGAGAGGATCTTAACAAAGCACTATCTATCACTTCAGATTCTGCGTATTACTCAATAATCTTAAACGTTTCAAGTGATACAGCTTTAACTTTAGCGTCAAGTTCAACAGGAGATAATTTCTTTGGTTTTGCTCAAACTGCAAGTCCAGCAGGTGTAACTATTTTTGGTGGACAATTACGAATCCGTAAAGGTACTGTAGCTGGTACTTTCCAATTGGCTATTGTGAACACAGGGGCTGCTTCTTTAACACCAATATTTTCAGTGAATTTACCAATCAATACCCCTGTTTTTATTGTTGTTAAAGTAAAGCGTGCGACAAATCCAGTTCAAGCTAGTTTGTGGATCAATCCAACTTTAGGGTTGGCGGTTGAAACAGCTCCTACGTTAACTTCTACTTTAGGCACAGGGACATTTACAGCTTTTGGATCCATTTATTTACGTCAAGCAGGAAATGCTACAGCAGGAACAGGAAACATTCAAGTAGATGAAATCCGTGCTTCCAATCTTTGGACGGCTGTAACGCCAAGTAGTTGTGCTACTTCTAGCAACTTAACAATCACAAACTGTGGCCCATATACTTTAAATGGAACAACGTATTCTTCTACAGGAACTTACACGCAGGTGTTAGCAAACGCAAATATTGCTGGGTGTGACTCAACAATTAACTTGAATTTGACTGTAAACAATCCTTCAGTGAATAACATGACTGTTTCAAATTGTGGTCCTTACACATTGAATGGAATAACTTATTTTACATCTGGAACTTACACTCAAGTTATTTCTAACGGAAACGCTGTTGGATGTGATTCAACAATTAACTTGAATTTATCAGTTGTTTCTTCTATTACTTATTATGCTGATGCAGACGGAGACGGTTATGGTAACCCAGCTGTAACTCAGTTAGGGTGCTCTTTACCGGTTGGTTATGTTACAAACTCTGATGATTGTGATGATAACAATAACATGCTAGGATTGCCAACAACTTGGTATGTAGATGCAGACAACGATGGTTTTGGATCTGCAACGGCTACGACAATGGTAGCTTGCACTCAACCAATGGGATATGTTGCAAACAGTTCAGATTGTGATGATGCGAATGCAGCAGTAAATCCAAATGGAACTGAAATTGCAAACAACGGAATTGATGAAGATTGTTCTGGAGCAGATTTAGTAATTACTCCAAGTGCTTTAGG
>JADLGD010000215.1 GCA_020849495.1 Fluviicola sp. | reverse complement strand
TTAGAATATGACACTAAAGTTGACATGAATAATTTTAATACTTATTTCACTAATCATCCAGATTCAATGAGTTTTTATAAAAACCGTTTTGGAGTTGGTTATGACTGTGGGACAAATTTACCTGGTAAATTATCTGTTAGTGAGTCTTTTGATACAACTGCTTTTGCAAATACGATTGCTATATATGCTCAGAATACAGATTCTGCTCGTACTGGTTTATTAACTTTTACTGGAGTTAAAGCGGATGTGAATACCATACAATTGCAACCAAAAGTTTTTCATTACGGTGGTGATTTTATGGCTACAAACGCAGATTTAAACTTTGGGATAAGAGGAATTGGTGGAAGAGGAAAAGCTAATTACGGAGGTTATTTTATTGGTGCAGACAATAGTGTCACGACCTATCCAACACAAAATTATGGTACATATAATATTGCAAATGGAGGTGTTAATAGCAGTAATATTGGAGTATATTCAAGAGCATATAATGGAAAAATTAATTCTGGGGTTGCTTCATTTGCAAATGGAACAGGAACGTATAATTATGGATTGCAGACAGAAGTATTTTCATCTTCAGCAAGTACTGTAAATTATGGTGTTCATTCAAAAGCACCTTCCACAGGAGCTAACAGAGCAGGTTATTTTGATGGAATTTTAGAAGTTGTAGGCGTGCCATTAATCGGATCAGATCAGCAATTCAAGACAGATGTAAATAAAATTGAAGGAAGTTTAAAAGCAATTCAAGCTTTGCGTCCAGTTACTTACTATATGGATACAACTAACTTTACTCAATTTAGCTTTGATTCAAAAAAACAATTTGGGTTCATTGCCCAAGAAGTGGAAACAACTTTTCCAAATTTAGTTTATCAAAGTTTACACCCTGCTGAATACGATTCTTTAGGAAATGAAATTACTCCAGCTACTTCTTATAAATCACTTAATTACAACGGTTTAATTCCTATCAACACTCAAGCTATCATTGAGTTGAACCAAAAAGTGGATAAAGCAACCTTGTCTGATCAATCAATCAAAACAAATGTGCAAGATTTATCGGGTTCATTGGATAAAGTATTGAACATGCACGGGGTTTCTTATGATTGGAACCACACTGTTCACCCAGAATTGAATTTGGATAGTGCCAACCATGTTGGGTTCATTGCACAAGAAATGGCTCAAATAGATGCGCGCTTAACTTATCTAGCTGATGACAGTTTGTTGCACATTGAATACGACAAAGTGGTGCCTATCTTAGCAGAAGCTATCCAAGAATTAAACGATTCAATTGGATCTAGAGATTCTATCATTTCTGTTTTGGTGAATCAAAATGCAGCTCAACAAACTACTATCAACGACCTCAACAACCGCTTAACGCAATTGGAAAATTGCCTTTCTGGTATTTTACCTCTTTTGTGTCAGTTGAGTCAACAAGCTATTCAAAACAACACACCTGCTCAACAAGAGGAAGTGCGTGCGCAGTTATCGGTGCGTTTGGCGAACAAAGAAGCAATCATTTTGGATCAAAACGTTCCAAATCCATTTGCAGAGCAAACGGTGATCAACTTCTCTATTCCTGCTACGGTGCAAAAAGCACAAATTCACTTCTACGATAGCAATGGAAAAATCATCCAATCGGTTGATGTAGTTGAGCGTGGTTTGGGAAGCTTAACGGTTTTTGGTGCTGATTTGAGTACTGGAATCTACACCTACACGTTGGTAGCAGACGGACAAATCGTGGCTACTAAGAAAATGATGAAAGAATAATAAACATAAACTATACGGTGTCATTCATTTGGCACCGTATTCCTTTAAAATCAAGAAATAAACATGAAAAAAATTGTTTTAGTTAGTATTTTGTTTTGCTCAATTCAATGCTTGAATTTTTCATTTAGCCAATCAAAAACGGCTCATGTCAATACTCAATTGCTAATGGACACTTTACCATCTCGTAAAAAAGCCATTTTAGAAATTCAAGAAGTGAGTAAACGAGGCGAAGCAGAATTAATTGGTATGGATGAACAGTTTCAAAAAGCCTACAAAGAATATACGGTTAATCAAAAAACGCAATCTGCTCAATTGAATCAATACGAAGAAGGTCGTTTACAAAAGATGCAACAAGACCTTGGAAAAAGAGAACAAGAGCTCAACGCATTGATTCAAAACATGACCAATACAATGAATGAAAAAACCTACAAAACCATTCAAGAAGCAACTAAAACTATTGCTACAAAGAAAGGTTTTCAATATGTCTTAGAAGAAGCAACAACGATTTTCGCAGGTGGTCCAAATATCACTTCTGAGGTGATTGTTGAGTTGTTGAAAATTGACAAATAAAATACTATTTCACAAAAAAGTCGGAAGATTGCTCTTCCGACTTCATCAAAAAAATAATATTGTCTTACTTCTTCAACTGCACAAATTTGATGCGTTCAACGTGATTGTTGTGATCGATTGTTTCCAAAACGTAAATGCCATCAGGGAAATTCAGATTTGAGAAAGCTGATTTCACGTCGATGTCATCCCCAATTTCTTCTGCAACCAAGTTACCGTTGGTATTAAAAATACGCGCTTCTTTGATCATTAAACCTGCTAAACTAAATTCACAAGAAGTAGGTTCGTAAGTGGTCTTCTCACCATTCAAGTCAGTCAACACCAAACGGTAATAATTCATTCCTAAAACAGGTTGATTATCAATGATAAAATAATCGGTTGGTAAAGAGCTTTGTCCTTGAGCTTTGCTTTGTACCATTGGGAAATAATTGACCCCATCGATGCTTTTTTCCAAGACGTAAAAATCGGTATTTGTTTCAGTTGCTGTTGTCCATTTGATGGCCATTGAACGATCATCTTGTGTACATTGAAAATCGGTCAATACTGCTGATAAAGGTGTACAATTAAGTGAAGCACCTCCTGTTAGATTCCAATCCATCAAGAATCCTGAAGCTGTTGGCGACCATTGATTGATCATCAAATAATAAATCTGCCCTGCAGTAACTGGGATTAAACTTGTCCAACCATCACCTGTTACAATTTCTGAGGCATCTACAGCACCATTTCCTATTCCAGTATTTCCTGAGTTTGCAGCAAAACTACAACGTACAGGAGCACCTAATGCACCACATGAAGCGCCAGGTCCATACAAGGCATAGTCATAATCATCTGCATTATTAGTTGGGTCAATCGTCAGACCCAATGTCCCTGAATTAGCTACTTGAAAAACATACCAACTTGAGTAAACTTCTCCACCAGATGCAGTACAACCAGAACATCCGTCAGAAGCTAAACCAGGACCAGTAGAAGCTCCTGCAAATGGTGTATCAACGCAAACTTGAACAGCACCTCCACAATCGCGATTACCTGTGGCAGAAGGACCGCCAGCGCATGCGACACAAGAAAGTGTTGCTGCCCATCCACCTAACTGTACACTTCCGTCAGTAATATGTCGAAAGGTAAGGCAGCCACTGGAATTGTTCGCTGTTATGGTTCCAGGAGAGGCCGTACAATTGTTGTATAAAGCTGGAGAATTTTGAGCAGGTCCATTTAAAATTTGCAGGTAATCACAACAATTACTTGGTCCACCACACAAAAAATAAGTGTCATTCATGGAGAATGATGTAAATGTAGCTCGCACACACATACCTGCAGTACTTGGGCAAAAAGTGCGGTAAATAGCATTGATGTTAGCAGCATAATTTCCACCAGCACCACCGTTATCATAATAAGTTCCAGAACAAGTATTCACCATGCATGCACCTGCATAAGTACTGTTAATTCCGGTAGTTGGATGCGTATATACTTGTCCAAAAACAATTGAGCTCGACAATAAAACAAAAAGTAGTAATGATTTCATGAGTTTAATGTTTTAGGGTGGCACATTTTTCTTCCGAATATAAAATCACTGTGTAACCTGTTGTAGGATCAGCAATTTCAACATCATCCGATTGAAGTCTGTATTGATTGTAAGTTTCAAATGGAATTTGAGCTAGCAAGTCTGGATCTGGCGTTTCAATATCTTTGATTTCATAGATAACATGCAAATAAGCCACATAATCAATAGTGACCTCTTGCTGCAACTTTGACGATGATGCACCTTGAGCAAAAGTAAGTCCAGCAAAAAATAACGATGAACAAAAGAATAGTAGTTTCATATTCAGACGATTATACGAACAAAAATAGAACAATCCATTCATAAATTCAAAATTAAAATCGAAAAAATCAAACAAATAAAAAACCTACTGCTTTCACAATAGGTTATCCAACTGAAAAACAGTTATTTATATTTATCTTTAACTAACTCCAAACTGTTTCAAATGATGATCTAAGTGTTTGTAAAACATGTTGTTCCACTCCGTTTTGTTCATCACTCCAAAAGAGTTGGATTCTTTCCCTTCAAAATGGTCCTCCCCTAATTCTTGTGTTTTGGTGATGTAGTGAATCAATCTGTTTTTCTCTGCTTCAAATTCACGTGCATCTGCGATGATGAATTGTGGTGCAGTTTTACCTCCTTGACCGTAAGTTCCTTCCCCTACCACTTTTGGTTTCACCAATTTCTTTAAAATAAAGCGCAAAAAAGCATTGGGTTTTGGATGTTTTTCTGGCTCAAACACCATTTCATAAGAAACAGAACAATGCGCCAACATTTGAGCAACGTTCATTTTTCCCCAAACTGCTTTTGTTTCAGGTGTCAATTGATTGATGCGACCAATCACTTGATCTGCAACTTCTTTCGTAAAGATATTTGGTAAAGCCATTTTATTTTTTTGTTGTAAAGATATAAAAACAGTCAATCAAAAAAGGGCAACTTTTCAGCCACGAATGGTCGGAAGAAATTTCGGCCATTTTTTTATGTTTTAAAAAACCGACTAGGGTCACCACCACATTGAACAACAATTAAAGCAATAGTTAGATTTCTGATTTCCATTGCAAACCTTCTTTT
>JADLGD010000214.1 GCA_020849495.1 Fluviicola sp. | reverse complement strand
GCGATACCGATTACTGGCTCAGGGAAATTCATAGATTCCAATACGATTGGTGCATTCTCAGCACACAAAGTATCTCCTGTACGAATATCTTTAAAACCAACTAATGCAGCGATATCACCAGCACCTAATTCGTCAATTTGATTTTGCTTGTTAGCATGCATTTGGAAAATACGAGAGATACGCTCTTTGCTGTTTGTGCGCGTATTCAATACGTAAGAACCAGCAGGAAGTACTCCAGAGTAAGCACGAGTAAAACACAAACGACCTACGAATGGATCTGTTGCAATTTTAAATGCTAAAGCTGCAAAAGGCTCATCGAAAGAAGGCTGACGTGTTGCAGGCTCATCTGTTTTAGGGTTTGTACCTTCGATTGCTTCAATGTCTAATGGTGAAGGAAGAATTTCCATAACCATATCCAACATTGCTTGAACTCCTTTGTTTTTGAAAGAAGAACCACACATCATCGGAACAACTTTTCCAGAGATAGTTGCTTGACGTAACGCATCCAAGATTTCACGCTCTGTTAAAGAGTTTTCATCTTCGAAGAATTTCTCCATTAAGCTTTCGTCAAATTCAGCAACTGCTTCTAACAATTCAGAACGTAAACGACGAGCGTCATCGATGATGTCAGCAGGAATTTCAACTTCTTTGAAAGTCATACCTTGATCTTCTTCGTTCCAAACGATTCCTTTCCAGTTGATCAAATCAACTACACCTTTGAAATGATCTTCATCACCGATGTTGATTTGCAATGGTAAAGCGTGGCTACCCAACATTTCTTTCACTTGCTTACACACGTTTAAGAAATCAGCTCCTTGACGGTCCATTTTGTTAACGAAACCAATACGAGGAACATTGTAGTTATTAGCCAAACGCCAGTTTGTTTCAGATTGTGGCTCAACTCCATCAACTGCAGAGAATAAGAACACCAATCCATCCAATACACGCAATGAACGATTTACCTCAACGGTAAAATCAACGTGTCCTGGAGTATCAATGATATTCACATGGTATTTAGTACCACGGTAGTTCCAATTAACTGTTGTTGCAGCAGAAGTAATGGTAATACCACGCTCTTGCTCTTGCTCCATCCAGTCCATTGTAGCACCACCATCGTGTACTTCACCAATTTTATGGTTTACACCTGAGTAGTACAAAATACGCTCAGTTGTTGTTGTTTTCCCAGCATCAATGTGAGCTGCGATACCAATGTTACGTGTAAATTTAAGATCTCTTGCCATGTCGATTAGAATCTAAAATGTGAGAATGCTTTGTTTGCCTCAGCCATACGTAAGGTATCTTCTTTCTTTTTGAAAGCAGCACCCTCTTCTTTCGAAGCAGCAATGATTTCAGAAGCTAATTTACCTGCCATTGACTTTTCATTACGTTTACGTGCATAACCAATTAACCATTTCATAGCTAATGATTGTTTACGTCCTTCACGAACAGTAGTAGGGATTTGGAAAGTTGCTCCACCAACACGACGAGAACGAACCTCCACAGATGGAGTAACGTTGTCTAATGCTTTTTTGAACACTTCTAATCCTTCTTGATCTTCTAATTTTTTATCTACGATCTCTAAAGCATCGTAAAAAATCTTGAATGCCAAATTCTTTTTACCAGAATACATCAAGTTGTTAACGAATTTCGTTACAACTACGTCGTTAAACTTTGGATCTGGGAGTATGGCTATTTTTTTCGCTTTTCTTCTTCTCATCTCTTCAAAGTTTTATTATTTCTTAGCTTTTGGACGTTTTGTTCCATACTTAGAACGACGTTGTGAACGGCCTTCAACACCTGCAGTATCTTCCGCACCGCGAACGATGTGGTAACGAACCCCTGGTAAATCTTTCACCCTTCCACCACGAACTAACACTAAAGAGTGTTCTTGTAAGTTGTGACCTTCTCCACCGATATAGGCATTCACCTCTTTACCGTTGGTAAGTCGAACACGCGCTACTTTACGCATTGCTGAGTTCGGCTTCTTAGGCGTAGTGGTGTACACACGTACACATACTCCTTTGCGCTGCGGGCAAGAGTCCAAAGCCGCTGACTTTGACTTCTTTACTACCGCAGTCCTTCCCTTGCGCACTAACTGTTGAATAGTTGGCATACAGTACTCAAATTTTGATAATTAATAAATATAGTTCTCCCCAAAGAACACACTTTGAGGGGTGCAAAGATAGACAGAAATTCTTACAATGCAAGAGAATCTGTAAAAAAGTGCTGTTTTTGAACAATTTAGTGTTGAAAGTACAATTCAAGATTTTTCTTCAATCCAAAAATTAGATTTTTAGAAGATCGATAAAAACAGAAAATGAAAATGCTAGAAAATTGCTCATTCAAAAATGAACAACGCCAAAAAAACAACTCCCAAAAAAACGTTTTTTAAATTATTTCTTCAGAATTGTTTTTTGAACTTGACCAACAGCAGTATCAATCGTTAATAGATATATTCCATTAGCCCATTTGCTTGCATCTATTATTAATGCTCCTTTTTCATTCTTATAAGTAGCTATCGCTTTACCGAAAACATCAACTACTGATACAATCGCATTGTTTTCAAGATTCGAAATGAAGAAAAAATCAGGGCTGGGATTCGGATAAACATCAAAACGGACATGCGATTCGTCATCCACACCAAGATGGGTCAACAAATATTCACAATCTTCTCCCGATGGATTATAATCCAGACTATCATCTTGAAAACACTTAAATGTAAGTATGTCAAAATCGACAACAATGTTCGGGTTGCAATTGTGCATAAACGGGAATAAATAATTACCACCCATGGCGCCAAATCTCGAATTAATAGGCCCTTGAATTCCATATCCATTTCCAACCGAATCATGTACATTCATGAAAACAGCAGTTTCACTATTTAAAAGCACAGAACTAACATCATCAACAACCACATAAGAACTGTCATTGCATTGAAAATCATTGGTTAAATTTTGACCGTTTTGTAAGAGCCAATTTTCTCCTGACTGTGCTCCAAAATTGTACAAAACTGAAAAATGATCAAGATCCCAGTAATAAACCGTATCGTTTGAAACATAGACATCTCCACCAATATAATTCTCCGTATTGTATGCCATCGGACTGGGAGGTGGCCCCGTGTAGAAGAAGCGATATTTTGTAGCTACCAAATGATCACACCAATGTCCATCATGTAATACAGAATCTTGCTGCTCTATTCTAATAAAACCCTGTTCAGCTACATTCCAGTAATCATAATGCCAAACAGGATTGCTTTTCGTCCATATAGATTGTGCAACAGCCATCAATGGCAAAAAGCTTACAACAACAAGTAACGTTCTGATCATATCAAGTGTATTAAGTCAATTGCAAGATAACAATTTTTTAAATGGTTGGAAAGAAATTCACACCCGATAACAAATCGCGTTTATGTTCATACCTGCGCCAACAGATGCAAATAAGACCACATCACCTTCGGAAATTCGGTAGCCATTCATTTCGCCTTTTTTCACCATACTGTATAAAGTAGGAATGGTTGCAACGGAACTATTGCCTAATTTATGAATATTCATGGGCATTAAATGTTCTGGCATTGTTGTCTCTCCGTATAATTTATACAACTCTCTTACGATTGCTTCGTCCAATTTCTCATTGGCCTGATGAATGAAAATTTTTGAAATTTCATTGATAGACACTCCTGCTTTGTCAATGCAATCTTTCATTGCTAATGGCACATGTTTAATTGCATATTCATATACTTTTCTCCCTTTCATTTTCACATAGCGAATGCGCGGATCTGATTCTGGGAAATTCGACTTGCCTAAATGAAGGTAATCTACCTCATCTGTACAATGACTTTGTGCACTCATGGAAAGAATGCCACTTGTTGTGTTATCTGCCAATTCAATGATACTCGCTCCTGCACCATCAGCAAAGATCATACTGTCTCGATCGTGTGGATCTAAAACCCGACTCAATGCTTCTGCTCCAATCACCAAACATCTTTTCGCCATTCCGACTTGCAAAAAGGCATGTGCTTGAATCATTCCTTGCACCCAACCTGGGCAACCAAATAACACATCATAAGCAACGCAATTGGGATTTTGAATGCCTAATTTGTGTTTTACTCGTGAAGCAATTGAAGGAACAGCATCTGTTTGAATCGTGTGCTTAATGACATCTCCAAAATTGTGCGCCACAATGATTTGATCGATTTCCTCTCTGGAACAACCGGCGTCTTTGATTGCTTCCTCTGCCGCTAACGTTGCCATATCGGAACATTGCATATCGGCAGATGCATAACGCCGTTCTTGAATTCCTGTGATGGATTCAAATTTTCGTGCAATAACTTCTGGAGCTAATTGAATTTTTGCGAAGTGTTCATCGTAAAATTCGTTTACCATGAAATCGCGGTTGGTTTTGACAATGGGTGGAATGTAACATCCAACACCGGTAATTTTACTTTTCATGTTCTTGTGTGTATTCGTTATACGTCACAAGAATAAAGGGCTGTTTTTCGATTTGACCTGATCTCAGTTCGTAAGTGCAAAGTTACGAAAGAATCAATTTCTCCAACGATTTTATGATTTATTATACACGATGTGTATCTGCTTTCCAATTTTTGATCAAGTCTTTGATTTGCGCTTGACTTAAATTTTCTGCTACCGTTTTATCAGTTAAATCTATCAACTCTTCATCGGATGCAAAACGAAGTGCAATGATCTGACTCAATCGCAATTTCGGATGTATCGGTTTTCCAGTTAGGATAAAATGACGCAAACTTTCTTCCGCACGAATGGCTCTGTCTTGTGCTTTTAAAGCAAACACCCTTGTTAGTAACATCAAAATCAATAAAGCTATTGACTGTACAATTAAAATAACGGGCAAGGTCAAATTTGCATTACTACCTGTAGCTGTTGCGAAAAAATAAATCGATAGAGCAACACTAGTTAAAACCATGATAAACAATACACCATGATACATAGGAGATAAACGCTTGTGATTTGACTTGTTTTGAATAGACATGGTAACGATTTTTAATTACTTTCCTCAAAGTTAACTTTCAAAAGGGATTATGTTCCAAAAACAAAAAAAGAATTAGGATTACTTCACAAAACGGGCAACTCCTATTTTATTTGAAGCATCCATCACTTTTAAGATGTAGCTACCAGATGATAATTTGGTAACATCCACTTCAATTCCGTTCCATGTAATATTATCCGTTACATTTTTCCCTTCAGCTGTAAAGACTTCACAAGCAATTATCTGTTCTATCCCTTGAAGACTTAACTTCCCTCTTGTTGGATTCGGGAATAGAGTCAATTGGAACTGTTCATTTTCAGCCATACCGACAAAGAAACTAGGAAAAGTACCACAAGCTATCCCATTGTGATCCACATATTTTAGACTTATATAATATTGCGGTACAGTTGGGTCGCCTGGACAACTCATACCTCCATACGGTCCACCAGCATGAGAGTAGGCAAAATACTCAGAAATGTAAGGTTCCATTTCACATGAATCCATTGAATTGACATTTACAAACATTCCAAAATGAGCAGCCTGCCCAGAATTATTAATACACAAAGGGGAAGGAATAAGTGTGTCCAAAGGATTGTAACAATCATTGGTGTCGCTTTCATAAAACACACTCAGATTATTTCCAAAAACAGGCTCTACTATTTCTGTTGAAATTGGAACGTTCAATTGGGTATGCATAAACGTGATCGAATCGACCGAATAACTTGAAGGAAACGAACCTCCACTTCCATTTGGAAGAGCTGGGATGTATGTTTGTCTTTGAGCAGTATAAACGACCGTATCCGTTGTAACTGAAAGTTGCTTTGAAAGTATATGAAACATTTCATTTCGAACAACCAAAAGTGGTGAAGAACTAGTTGAAGCTTTGTGTTCAAGACCAAAATAATCTCCTACATAAAAGTCGAACACCTCACTACGAAGCAATTGAGATTGACTAAAAAATGAAGTGAACAGTAAAAAAACAATCAGTATTCGATTTTTCATGGTAACTTATATTGATTTAACGAAGATAGAAGCTTTTTAAAGAATAAAAAAAGAGATTGGATTGTTTAAAAATAATCTTTAGAACCTCCAAAGTTGATCCGAGTTATGAAAAGTGATTTATTATCTTTGCGTTTATGGAATTTTTAGCAGGTCTCAACGAAAGTCAACGTGTTGCAGTAGAAAACATTGAAGGTCCAACAATGGTCATAGCTGGTGCAGGTTCGGGTAAAACCCGTGTTTTGACAATGCGTATTGCCTACATGATTGAAAAAGGAGTGGATCCATTCAATATTTTGGCATTGACCTTTACCAACAAAGCCGCAAAAGAAATGACCGAACGAATTGGATCCATCGTTGGAACAAGTGAAGCTAAAAACATCACTATGGGAACTTTTCACTCGGTATTCGCTCGTATTCTTCGTTTTAATGCAGACCGTTTAGGCTACCCTCAAAATTTCACCATTTACGATACACAAGACACCAAAAGTTTATTGAAAGACATTGTCAAAGAATTAAACCTTGATGACAAAATCTACAAACCAAGTATGGTCTATGGTCGTATTTCAGCAGCGAAAAACAATTTGATTTCTCCAGAAGCTTATGCTGAAAATACGGAGATCATTGCTGAAGATAGACAAAGTCAACGACCTGAACTCGCTCGCATTTACAAAGCATACAGTGTGCGTTGTTTCAAAGCAGGCGCAATGGATTTTGATGATTTATTGTATCAAACGAATGTCCTTTTACGTGATTTTCCGGATGTCTTACATTATTACCAACAAAAGTTTCGCTACATCTTAGTTGATGAGTACCAAGATACCAACTATGCACAGTATTTAATTGTCAAGAAATTAGCGGCTGTTTACGAAAACATTTGTGTAGTCGGTGATGATGCACAAAGTATCTATTCCTTCCGTGGAGCGAATATTCAAAACATTCTCAACTTCCGAAACGATTATCCTGATTTCAAGTTATTCAAATTGGAACAAAACTACCGTAGCACGCAAATCATCGTAGATGCTGCAAACAGTGTTATTTCCAAAAACAAAGATCAGATCAAGAAAAACGTTTGGACAGATAACGATAAAGGAAGTCCCATCAAAGTGGTACGTGCACTTACAGACAACGAAGAAGGTAAAATCATCAGCAATCGCATCTTTGATGTGAAACATGGTGAATCGAATGACTGGAGTGATTTTGCTATTTTGTACCGTACCAATCGCCAATCGCGTGCTTTTGAGGAAGCCATGCGTAAGATGAACATTCCTTATAAAATTTATGGTGGATTATCGTTTTACCAACGCAAAGAAATCAAAGATATCCTTGCTTATTTTCGTTTAACGGCCAATCAAAAAGACGAAGAGGCTTTAAAACGCGTGATCAATTATCCGAAACGTGGAATTGGAAAAACATCTTGGGAAAATGTCATCATTGCTGCCAATCAATACGGAGTAGCTTTGTGGGATGTGATTTCCAATTTTGGACAATACAACGTTGCCATCCCTAATCCAACGAAGCAAAAAATCAGTGAGTTTGTAACGATGATTCAAAGCTTCACCGCTCAATTGAATTCAGTGCCTGCTTATGATTTAGCACAACACATCGCAAAATCCTCAGGTGTTTTAAAAGAGTTGTATACCGATAAAGACAAAGGTCCAGAAGAAGTAGAACGCTATCAAAACATCGAAGAGTTATTGGCCGGGATCAAAGAATTTACGGTTCAAAATGCGAATGAAGAAAACCAAGCGACACTTTCAGACTTCATGATCGACGTTGCTTTGTTAACAGATGCTGACAACGATAAAGAAGAAGACAAAAACAAAGTGACCATGATGACCATCCACTCTAGTAAAGGATTGGAATTTCCTCATGTGTTTTTAGTAGGCTTGGAAGAAAATTTGTTTCCTTCACAACTATCAATTAATTCTCGAACTGAATTAGAAGAAGAACGTCGTTTGTTTTACGTAGCGGTGACTCGTGCAGAAAAAACGTGTACCATTTCTTATGCATCTTCTCGTTTTCAATGGGGCAACTTGATTTCATCAGAACCGA
Source organism: Fluviicola sp. (assembly GCA_020849495.1). Taxonomy (GTDB): domain Bacteria; phylum Bacteroidota; class Bacteroidia; order Flavobacteriales_D; family Crocinitomicaceae; genus Fluviicola. The sequence continues at coordinate 532 of JADLGD010000214.1, read as the reverse complement.
GTCGATTCATCAGTGAAATTGACCCGGAATACTTGCAATTTGAAACAGCTTACGGTTCTGCTCAAGGTGGTGGACGATCATTAAATGCCGGAAGATCCAGTTTTGACAAACCTTTTACTGGAGGATTGAACAAAACGATGAGCACACCATCTGCTCCACTTCCTCGTTCTCTGAAAAGCATGAAAGAATTGAGTGCCAACAGTGGGAATTCAGAACATGCAGCTGTAGATTTAAAAGTCGGTTACAATGTAGAACACGAACGTTTTGGCAAAGGAAAAGTAACCAAGTTGGAAGGAGCTGGTGTGGATCGAAAAGCAACGATTTTCTTCCCGCATGCAGGCGCTAAAACATTGTTGTTGCGCTTTGCGAAATTGACGATTTTAGAAGATTAAAAAAAGGGGACAAATTGCCACGAATGGTCGGAAGAAATTCCGGCCATTTTTTTATGTCTTAAAAAATAGTTTAGGATCTCCTCCACATTGAATTACAATAATAGCAATGGTTAGATTTCTAATTTCCATAGCAAATCGTC
>JADLGD010000213.1 GCA_020849495.1 Fluviicola sp. | reverse complement strand
TGTTTTTGCTGCAATGAAAGCGGGATTGAAACGTTCAATATGACCAACTTGTACATGTACATCTGCTTCATGCGCTAAATGCATCAATGATTTCGCTTGTTCGGGTGTTTCTGTTGCAGGCTGCTCTATGAAAACATGTTTACTTGATCGAATTGCTTTTGAAGCGATATCAAAGTGATCTGTAGTGGGAGAGGTAATATCAATGCAATCGGAAGCATCAATTAACTCCTGAATGTCTGTGTATCGCTGAAGTTGAAATTGATCCTGAATTACTTTTGCCGCTTCATCACAAGGGTCAAAAAAGCCAACAATTTTAAATTTTGTTTTTAGTTCAGCCAAAAGCGCAACATGCATTTTGCCAAGTTGACCTACACCAAAAATTCCAATTGAAAGTTGTTGTTTCATATTCTTTACAAATTTAGGGGTAGTAAGGTTGCTAATTCCTTAGAGGATTTACTTTTATCAACATCCAATATTTAGTTTAGTATATTAATAGCAAAACAACATCTTGATTTACCGTTAATTGCTAATGAAAGTTGGAGATTTTTTGAAAAAAATGAGCTTCTCCCATTGTATATCCTAAAAAATACTTATTTTTGCCCCTCGAAATGGAGGTTGTAGCTCAGCTGGTTAGAGCGCCGGATTGTGGTTCCGGAGGTCGCGGGTTCGAACCCCGTCTTCCTCCCCAAAAGAAGTAAAAGAGTGATTGTTAGGCAGTCACTCTTTTTTTGTTTAGAGTGCCTCAGCAAAAAATAGTCAAGCGCAGAATTCTTGAAGGCATTTTGACAAACACATTCTTACTATTAAAATGGAATGATTGGAATTAGAACGAAAGTCTGAATTGTACGGTAATATCTGATTTGCGATTCCCTTTGATTTCTTCTGCTCCAGAACTTAAAGAAGTGCGGTTGCTATACAAGAACGTTCCGTATTTGATCCATATATCACAATGTCTCAAGAAACTGTAACGTAGCAACAAGTATGCTCTTGATCCTTGGTAATAATAGGCTGGAACGGAAAACACATTTAAAGCATTGTTTTCAAAGGTATAAATTCGGGTGTCATAACTATCTGTTTCAAACAAAGCATAACGAAGTGAGAAATCCAATGGTAAACTTTTAGGACGATAAACAACATCTTGGGTAAAAATCCATCCATCCTCTGGTGTGTTGCTTGGGCGATTGATCGTAACGTACTCTAAGCGACTTTTTAAAGTGATCCCTTCCGATACTTTGTAGTTCATGTTAATGCGATAGTTGCGCTGAACAACATCTTCAATTTCAGTTAAACTGCCATCAGAGTTTCTGGAGTTTTTCTGACGCAATTGCATGCGAAAGCGACCATAAATTTCCAATTCTTTGTTGGGCTTGTATGTAGGCTGAATTAAAAATTCATATCCTTTTGATGGAGCATCAACTAAGTATTTCAACCATGGAAATGAGTAAAAATCAATGTAAGAATTTAGCGTCCAAGCACTGTTTAATTTGATTTTTGTACCTGCAAATAAACCTCTTTCATTTTGTGTGTTGCTACCTTCTGAGAATCCATTGTTGTAAAAACTGAAATAACCTTTGCTGTAATTACGATAAATGATCGACAAGGAAACCCGTGGGTCTAAAACAGCCATTACACCATATAATTGAGCTGTAGCTTTAGAATGAGTACTGTAGGAAACCTCTCCAAAGAAGTTGAAATTTCGAATTACCAAATTGTAATCACCACTGATTGCAGTTGTTTTATCTCCTCTAAATGCATAGATATTGTAAGGAACAGTATCTTTTTGAAGTGGTGCTGAGTATTGTTGATGTACTGCAGCCGCTCCAATGCTAAATCGTGGACTTTGATAACTCAGATAATTACCAATAACCCGTTCTGTCAATTGATTTTTCTTTGCAATCTCTGTTGTTGTTCTATGCAATCCTGAAAGATCAATCGTTGAAATGAATTGAAGATCATTACTTAGGGAATCAGAAAAACCAGCTCCGTCTATCTTTTTTTGATTGTAAAAACTTAAAAGGGATAACTTTTTATACGCCAATAAAATTGCGCCACCTCTAAAAAATCGGTTTTCATCAACAGAGGAATAGGGACGAAGTAAATTTGCTGTTCGTTTGGAAGAGAAAATATCTGCTGTTTTGCCAAAAGCATACCCAGACCAAGTGTTGAGTCCTTGACCAATTTGAACCAGATAATCACCAACTGCAACAGCTTTGATGTATTTTCCTCCTTTGTAGAAGGCATGTGCGGAATAAAAATCGAATCCGTTTTTTTGCGTTCCTCTGAAAAATTGTTCTCCCGCATCTTTTTCAGCTGTAAATCCTACACTGATATTGGTACGATAAGTATAGCGCAAACGCGTGTAATATCGATCTGCATTTCCGTAATAATAACTGCTGGATTGTGCTTTGATAGAGTCAGGCACATCTGCATATCCCGCTTTTTTTTCAGGAGTAGTTTGATAGCGAGCAAACCATTCAAATTTCCCGTTTTTCATTGCTTCTTTGAAGGTGATGTGCAATTGATCCAAACGGTCATCCACTCGAATGAATGGCAGTACCATGTAGATTGTTGACAGGTCCCAATATTTCAACGATTGTAATTCATAAATCGAGATGTATTTTCCAAATCGTTCAATGTGAAGTAAAAGATCGGTTATCTGTACTTCGGTCAATAAATTCAATGATTTCAATTCATCGGCATCCGTATTGTTGATGTTAATGGGATTGTCGAAATAGTAATTTAATTGATCAAAAAGATTGGTTAAGTCAATTTCTTCGCTTTCATTTTGTTCGGAAATAAACTCAATACGTTGTTGAATGATCTCATTTCTTTCTTGAGATATTCCTTGAAAGGCAAGTAACAGAAAAAGTATAATCCAACTACTTTGCTTCATGTTCTGGTACTTGATAAGTAATCCCAATATTTGGAGTCCAACCTAAAACTTGGTGATAACGTGTGCCTAGATCCAACTGAAAGCCTTTCTTTTGATAACCCAATCCAAACGCAAAATTACTTGGGCCAGACTGTGCTCCTAGACGAAGGTATAGCGGGTCAACAATGCGATATTCGATTGCTCCTTTGAATGCAATCGGGTGAATGACTTCTTTTTCAACTTCAAAAAGAACCGTGATTTTTTTAGCTGGTTGATAAAAAGCTCCAATACGCATCACAGATGTAAAACGGTCATCCAACGAGCTGATACGTTGTCTACCAATATTCATGACACTAGCACCAATCTTCCATTTCTCAGTAATCTTTGCCATCAATCCAGCTTCTATGGTTCCATTAAACGAACTGCCATAATTGTTTGCCAATTTCAGTTGCTGACCATTTAATTGAACTCCTGCTGAGAATCGTTCGGTTAATTGCAAACTGTATCCGAGTCCAAAGCGTGATTGTCTGTATTGTTCGTAACCAAAAAATTGTGCTCCTGCTGAAATCACCCCTTTTTTTAGTGGAATTGCAAATGTTAAAGCTTGTGTTTGTAATTCTTTGGTTAAAAAACGAGAATCGTAGTATGCACCAACGGCCAATGTTTTTATACTTGCAAGTGCACCAGGATTGTGATGATATGCCCAAACGTCTTCTATGGTAACAGATGCCCCCGCGAGTGCATTTGATCGCGCACCAACATGATGAAATCCTTGTCCGAAAACAGAAAGTGACAACATCCAAAAGAAGAAAAGTAGCAGTTTTTGCATCTTAGTTTTTCGTAAAGAGTCGTTTGTTTAGTTGAATGGCCGAATTAAAGTAGTCTTCTTCTAATACAAAAAACCAATTATCTCCTCCATCTTCACTGATTGCGAATATACAATATTCATCACTGATTTCTTCGCTAACAGTATATTTTTCAATCCAATATTTTCGCTGAATCGATTTACTACTCTCTTTCATTTCTCGATACAAGGGATTTGATAGAAACGTTTTAAAATCGTTTTCCTCTTGTTGGAAATGTTTCAAGAAAAGGGTGTCGCCTTGGTTTTTGTAATATTTGACAACTGCTGGATGGGTGTGTGCGACCAGTTCTAAAGTTCGATTTTCATTATAGGCGTTTATATATCTTGAAAGTTGTTTGTTGAGTCGGTCTTCTTGTTCACCACTTAGCGTACAAGCTTGTACGATGAGGAGCAACAATAATGCGAAAGGATAGATTTTCATTCATTCTAAATTACAATTACTAAATTAACCGAAAATTTATAATTACAAGGAGAATGAAAACCTTAATTACTACTCTTTCCATCTTATTGATCACTTTTATTTCGAAGGCTCAGCAATCCAATAAAACTTTACAAGTAAATGGTGTTTCAAGAAGTTACATACAATACTTGCCTACAGGATTTGATCCTCAAAACGAATCACTTTCTTTGGTGTTGGTCATGCATGGTTTGGGCGGGACCAATTCTCAAATGGTCGCAATGGGAATGAATAATTTAGCAGATACCGCACGTGTAATGGTGATTTATCCTCAAGGTATGTTAAATGCATATGGGCAGAATTCTTGGAATAACGGCACGCTGCTTTCCTCAACGGCAAACGATTTAGGGTTATTTAATCAATTAATTGATTCTGCAATCTTGAACTACAATATTGATCCGACACGTGTTTACGCTACAGGTTTTTCAATGGGTTCTATCATGTCATACCATTTAGCTTGTGAATTAAATGACCGAATTGCTGCAGTAGGTTGTATGTCGGGAACGATGGCTACAATTGACATTGCATCTTGTGTGCCTACTTACGCTACTCCAGTGATTCATTTTCATGGCACAGCGGATGCAACAGTTCCTTATAATTCAGGTGCATTTCCTTCCTTAAGTTTAGTTCCAGAAACAATTGATTTTTGGAAGGGAGTTCACAATTGTGCCAACACCTCTGATTCATTACGTTTAGCAGATTTAGCAACAGATGGCTTTACAGTGGATCGTTTTAGATACGATAATTGTACACCAGCTTCTTCGTTAGAATTATGGAGAATCAATGGTGCTGCACATGATTTCATGTATCAACCAGCGAATGATATCATGGAAATGTTTGAAATCTGGTGGTTTTTTAGAAAATGGCAACACAGCAATCCTGCAGTTGCAGGGATCAATGAGACCGCAACTATTATCCGATCCATTTATCCAAATCCAGCTTCACAAAGTATTCAAGTAGAAAGTAAACAAAATGCTAGTTACCAATTGCTTGATCATTTAGGAAATGTTCTAGTGAAAGGAGCACTCGTTATTGGTCAAAATGAACTTCCAGTTTCCAATTTAGCTGCTGGAATTTATCATTTAGAAGTAGGAGGAAAGTTGTTTAAAATTGTCAAGCTATAATTTCAAAAACGCTTGCTATTTCTTCTTCAGTCATTTCAATGAAGTTGAATTCACAATTGATCATGTCTTGGATGCGTAACATTTCAGGATATTGATTAGCGATGATATCTTGAAAAGAATAGTCTGACCCTTTTGCAATTGCCTCAATGAATTGTTTGTCAGAAACAATTTTATAATACCTATTGAAGCCGTTTAATTTTCGATAAATAGGATAATTCATAGTTGTAAAAATAAAATAGACCCTCACAATGGAGGGTCTTTTGTTTTATATAAAATGTCTATTAATTAACTTTTACATCAACTCTACGGTTCTTAGCCATTTTTAAATCATCGTCATCACCTTCGCGGAATTCTTCAGCATTTGGTTCAGCGCTTCCTTTTGTTTGTGATTTAATTCGACTAGCATCCACACCTTTAGATATTAAATATGCTTTTACTGCTTCCAAACGTTTTTTGTCCATCTCGGCATACATTGGTTTCTTTACAGCTAATTCATCTTCTGAAGGATCAGAGTGGCCTGTCAAAGTAATGGTGAATGCAGGATTCTTTTTCAACTCTTCAGCAATTAGATCCAAAGCTGCATTTGCTTGAGGAGTTAAAGTTGCTTTTCCAAATGCAAAGTTGATACCTTGTGCTTCAATTTTGTCTTTTGGAGTCATACGATCCAAGTTGGTGATTTGCTTTTGGTAAATGGTTGTTGAAACTGTTTTTTGTTCAGCATCTTCGTAATTACAATCGCATTTATCACCTTCTTCGATTAAAGTAACAACCACATCGTCGATGTAGTAATATGCTCCAATTACAGCAGTGAACTTATTGTCTTTTGCTTTTTTATTGGTTTCGTATTTGGTATTTTCGTTCGATGTGAAGTTACCAATAGTGATGAATTTCTCACCTCCTTTAGCCGTGTAAGTTCCACACACTTTATCCCAACCAAAGAAAGCATTGAATACTTTGTTTTTAGGGTGAATCACATTCGTTTCGTCAATGATAGCTGTTTTTTGATCTGTACCAAATTCTTTTTTATTGACGTTCACTCCAATTTGATTACAAGAATATTTGGAAGCTTCTGCTAAAGACAGTTTGAAAGAGATGCAGTATTTAGAACCTTCTTTCATTGGTGTTTTCAACTTTGCCATCAAGTATGTTCTTGGAGCTTTGTTTTGGTATGAAAAAGCCATGATTCCAGCATAGTTTTCTCCTTCAGTTGGATCTTCAGTACCTAAAGCATTAGTTGTACCAATTTCAGGCATTTTAGAATCTTTCAAGAAAAAGTCAGCTCTAGCTCCAGTTGGAGATTTCCATCCAGTAGCCATGTCAATCTGACCCAATTTTTTAGCTTTTCCAGTATTCGACTCAAAGCCACCATTTTCCACAAGATTATCATTGTTTTGTGCAATACTGAACAATGGAAGTCCAGCCAATGCAACAATGAACGATACTTTTTTTATTTTCATACTAGTTGATTTCATAGGATTTTACAGTTTTAATGAACGTTTTAACCTTTTCTGGATCTACGTCCGGGTAAACACCATGACCTAAATTTACAATATGTCTTTTGTTTTTACCGAACGAATTTAACATTTTTATTGTTTCAGTCTCAACTGTTTGATGACTTCCGTATAATGTACATGGATCTAAGTTACCTTGAAGTGTACGATTATTACCAACTTGAGCTCTTACAGTTGGGATGTCCATGTTCCAATCAAGTCCAACAGTGTTGCAATCCAGTTTTGCAATTGCAGGAATTGAAGTGATTGCTCCTTTAGAGAACAGTGTAACTGGAACGTCTGAAATGGCACTTGCAATTTGACTCAAATAGGGTAATGCGAACGTTGCATATTGCTCTGTTCCTAAAATCCCTGCCCATGAATCGAAAACTTGTATCATACTTGCTCCAGCTTTAACCTGTGCTTTTAAGTAAGCAATGGTTACATCCGTAATGTCCTGTAGCAACTGGTGTGCCAATTTTGGATCAGTCCATAAAATCTTACGTGCTTCACTAAACGTTTTGGAACCGTGACCTTCTACCATGTAACAGAAAATTGTCCAAGGTGCACCTGCAAAACCAATCACCGGTACTCGGCCGTTTAATTCTTTTACTGTTAGACGAATCGCTTCCATTACATAGCCCAAACGATCTTCGACATCAAAATTGGTTTCAACGCGTTTAGCTTGTTCAGCAGAGCGAATCGTATGTTCGAACCAAGGTCCGCGTTTTTCAAGCATTTGATACGGAACATTCATTGCTTCGGGAACAACCAATATGTCAGAAAAGATGATTGCGGCGTCAACACCTAAAATGTCGACAGGCTGAATTGTTACTTCAGCAGCTAGTTCTGGTGTTTCCACCAATTCTTTAAATCCACTTACACTTTCTCTTACCGCACGGTATTCGGGTAAAATTCGTCCAGCTTGACGCATTAACCAAACCGGGTATCTCTCAATATCTTCGCCTTTAGCAGCACGAAGCATTAAATCATTTTGCAATTTCATCAAAGCAAAGTTAGCTTTTTTGTATTAAAAAGAGAAGTTGAATTATCGTTCACTGAAAAATGACTTTGAGATTGTTCTCATTGACGGAACTTTCTAGTAATTCATCAAATTCATCCTCTTCTATCAATTCGATGTGTTTGAAGCTCTTTCTGAATAGATTTCCTTCTCGACGATGGATGGAATTATATGATTGTGCATAAGCATTGAAACAATTGGACAGCTTTCTGCTAAGCAACTTGGTGGAGTTGAATTTGGGCATTGCATTTTGAGATTTTAGATCCTCCAAATTGTAAAAAGAAATGAGTGCATGGAATGAAAATTCGTTTACCATCAGTTTTTTGATAGCCGCAACTGGGGATAGGTGTTCTTCCATTTTGTTAATGAAAACTTCAATGTCATTTTCATTTCGAAAAAGAAATTCTGGTTGAACGGAATAATTGTAAATGTAGTAGGAGGTGTTGGCTTCCATGGAGATGAATTTTAGATGGAAGATAATGCTGAAAACAGGACTTCTCCAAATAAATTTTCACCCCAAAACCGCTCTAGGGTTTACAACCCTAGACGGGTGTAGAAGTTTTTTTGGTGTATTTTTACCGCGCCCACGCGATCTCCTCTTTCCCCATCTTTTTCAACTCATCATTCACCTTCGAAAAAGGCTTGCTCCCAAAAAATCCTCTATAAGCAGATAAAGGTGAGGGATGCGGCGCTCTCAGAACGATGTGTTTTGATTCAACGATGATTTTACCTTTTTGCTGTGCTGGAGCTCCCCAAAGAATAAAAATAACGCCTGATTTATGTTCGTTGATTGCTTCTATGACAGCATCTGTGAATTGTTCCCAGCCCCTATTAGCATGAGAAAGTGGCTGACCTTCACGAACGGTCAAAATGGAATTCAATAACAATACTCCTTGTTCAGCCCAGAAATTTAAATCGCCATTTGAAGGCGCTTTTACTCCAAGGTCATCTTCTAATTCTTTGAAAATATTTTGTAAACTTTTGGGTAAGGGTTTGACATGAGCTTCACAACTAAAGCAAAGTCCATGAGCATGACCTCTTGTTGGATATGGATCTTGACCAAGAATCACGACTTTTAAATGATCAAAATGACAAGCGTCAAAAGCTCTGAAAATTTGCGGGCCTATTGGGAAAATAGCATTTGGAAATTGCTTGTATTCTTGTTTTACAAAATCAATCAATTCTTGAAAATAAGATTGCTCAAGAGTAGAGGTTAGTACATTTTGCCATGAATCATGAATTTTTATTGCCATACAACAAATGTAAAAATTGTTCGTTTAGTTTTGCCGAAACCTATATAATATGAAAAACACCCTTAGTCTAGCCTTGATCATCGCATCAACACCAATGAGTTTTGCTCAACAAGAACCAGAAGCAGATATGTACTGGAACAGAATGGTACATTACAATCCTGCTTCTATTGGTTTAAATGAAAAAACAGCTGTGAACATCCATGGAAGGAATCAATGGGTTGGTGTAAAGGACAATCCTGTCATCATTTCATTCAATGCCGCTCAAAAAATAGAAGCTATCCATGGAGCTGTTGGAGTTAGTTTTGAACACAATCAAATTGGGTCTTCAAATATGCAAACGGCTTTGTTGAATTATGCATTCCATATTCCAATCAAAGAATGTGTATTGTCGATTGGGGCATCTGCAGGATTGACACGTTATCACAATAAAGCAAATTGGATACCTCCTCAAACAACTCCAGATCCAATGTTGCCACAAACGTTTACTGATTACAATTTTCACTCTGATGCAGGTATTGTCTTCCATCATTCAAAATTCAATGTCGGTGTGGCTGCAACTCAATTCAATGAAGCAAAATTTGGAAGAGATAATACTGTTTATTACAATCAGGTTGTTCATTACAATGCTTTTGCTGATTATACTTTCAAGTTAGGCGAACATGTTTCCTTAAAGCCTCAATGCATGGTCATGACCGATGCTGTAAAGCTCAATACAAATTTAGCATTAATGACAATTATTAACGATAAGTTTTGGTTCGGCGCAAATTACAGTATCAATTATAATAATGGAGCTTTTGCTAAATACGATAACTCATTTGGTGCTTTCGCTGGCTATGATTTCTTCAATCGATTGAGGGTTGGTTATGGGGTTTCCTATTTCTCCCTAGACAACTTTAGTGCATACACTCACGAAGCTGTTTTGAGTTTTCTGCTGAAGAATTAAAGCCTAGATAATGCTTCTCTTTTATCTTCTTGATAAAACTGCTATTTTTGCAGCCACAATCCAGAACTCATGAGTAACGCAGAAGCAATTGAAAAACGTAGAACCTTTGGTATCATTTCCCATCCCGATGCTGGTAAAACAACATTGACAGAAAAGCTCTTGCTTTTTGGAGGTGCTATTCAATCTGCTGGTGCGGTAAAAAACAATAAAATCAAGAAAACGGCAACTTCCGATTTCATGGAAATTGAAAAACAACGTGGAATCTCGGTTGCAACTTCAGTAATGGCTTTTGAATATTCAGGAAAACAAATCAATATCCTGGATACTCCTGGTCACAAAGATTTCGCAGAAGATACGTACCGAACGTTAACTGCTGTGGATAGTGTGATTTTGGTGGTGGATTGTGCAAATGGGGTAGAGGAACAAACCAAGCGCTTGATGGAAGTATGTCGCATGCGCAAAACGCCAGTGATTATCTTCATTAATAAAATGGACCGTGAAGGGAAAGATCCATTTGAGTTATTGGACGAATTGGAATCTTCTTTGGACATCAAAGTTAGACCCTTGGCATGGCCAATTGGAATGGGGGATCGTTTCAAAGGTGTTTACAATATTTACGATAAAAACATCAACCTGTTTGCAGCGAATAAAACGAAAATTTCGACGGATATTGTTTCACTTTCTGATATCAACTCAGAAGAATTGGATGAATTAGTGGGGGAGAAACCTGCAGCTGAATTGCGTGAAGAATTGGAGATGATTGAAGGTGTGTACGATGCTTTTGATCGTGAAACTTATCTTTCTGGAGATGTGGCGCCTGTTTTCTTTGGTTCTGCTGTCAATAATTTTGGTGTAAAAGAGTTGTTGGATACCTTCGTGAGAATTTCACCTTCACCAAGAGGACGTGATGCAGATACCAAACGCATTGAACCAAGTGATAAAAAATTCTCTGGATTCGTTTTTAAAATTCATGCCAACTTAGATCCTAAACACCGCGATAGAATTGCTTTTTTACGTGTGGTTTCGGGTAAGTTTGAACGCAATACGTTTTACAATCACGTGCGTTTGGACAAGAAATTCAAGTTTCCAAATCCTACATCATTCTTAGCTCAAGACAAAAGTGTCATCGATGAAGCTTTTCCTGGTGATGTAATTGGTCTGTACGATACGGGGAATTTTAAAATTGGAGATACCTTGAATGAAGGAGAAGATTTTATGTTCAAAGGAATCCCTAGCTTTTCACCTGAATTGTTCCAAGAGTTGGAAAATCTAGATCCAATGAAATCCAAACAATTGGAAAAAGGAATTACACAATTAATGGATGAAGGGGTTGCACAAATGTTCGTTCAACAACCTGGAAACAGAAGAATCATTGGTACTGTTGGTCAACTACAATTTGAAGTAATTGCTTACCGTTTGGATCATGAATACGGTGCAAAATGTCGTTTTGTACCACGCAATTACCACAAAGCGTGTTGGGTGACAACCGATAACGAAGAACAATTGAAAGATTTTATGCGTGCGAAATCACAATACCTTGCAAAAGATAAGGATGGTAATTTGGTCTTTTTAGCAGAAACATCGTTCTTGTTACAAATGGCTGAAAAAGATTATCCAGATTTGACTTTCCATACAACGAGTGAATTTAAGTTGGAAAGAGTGTAGGAATGGAGAATGGAGAATTGAAAAGTTAGGACAACTTTTAAATTATCCATTTTCAATTTTTAATTCATCTTACTCCATGCATTCCTCACAAAAAAACGTTTTCATCTTGTCATTTCGCATTAATTGAAAGTCAAATGACATCCAATCACACCATGCACTTTTATTCAATTCTTGAACGCGTTCGATGATTTTGAGGGTTTGTGAATCATTGATGTCGTTGTCAACTGAAACAGCCGTTTTTGCTAATAATAGTGCTAAATCAGGATCAAAATCTGCATCGTCCAATTTTGTACTTAGAATTTCAATTGTACTTTGATACTGATTCCAATTATTGAAGAATAAACAGATTTTCAGCAACTCTTCATCATTGATTTTTGTTTCCATTAAGTATTTCTTCAATAAATCAAAACTTCGAACAACTTCTTCAACATCGCTTGATAAATCGCAATAATTCAACTTGGCTAAGTAAAAATTGAATTCGAGGGTAGATTGAATACTACTTGATTTAAACAAGTAATCCAAGCGTTTTGGATC
>JADLGD010000212.1 GCA_020849495.1 Fluviicola sp. | reverse complement strand
TTTTTTCACTTTTGTTTGGAATTTTAAAATAAAGCACTTTACCTTTGTGCCATGCAAATGATCGCAACAATGAATTTATGGTGGTGGCAATTATCCGACTGGGTGATTAGCTAACGTTATATTCATTGATTCTATACAATCGTTGAGCGGCTTATCACATTGATAAGCCGCTTTTTTTATATCCATTTTTTTATGAAACCAACAACAATTTATACAAAATCGTCTTCCTTTTCAGCAGATTCAATTACCCCGATTGGTTTGTATCTGGCACTGCGCGACAAACACCGATCCCCGTGTTTATTGGAAAGTAACGACTATCACAGTCGAGCAAACAGTAAATCTTTCATCGGTCTTGATCCCCTCATTCAAATTTCACTTTTCGAAAATGAAGTCCTCCTGAAAATGCATCAAAAGGAATTAAAATTCCCGTTTTCATCAGCTCAAGAAGGCTTGTCAATACTTCAAGAACAACTAGAAGCTGTTCGATTTGAGCAAGTAAGTTCACTCAATGGTTTCCTGTCTTATTTTTCTTTTGAATACGCTCAAATGGTTGAGCAGACCCTTTCAATACCCAATGAATTCGACTTGCCATTGGCACAGTTCACACTGTTTGAAACCTTGATTGTATTGGATCATTTTCATGACCGTGGAATTGTTTTACACCATTCAACAACGACGGATTTTCCTGCTTTTTCATTGAATGAACTGTTGACGCAACAAGCACAACAATCCTTGCCATTTTCAACAACTTCTGCAGAAACCAGTCCACAAACGGACGCCCATTTTTTGGAATTAGTGAACCAAGCTCAAACACACATCAAAAGAGGAAATGTATTTCAATTAGTCGTTTCAAGAAGATTTGAACAAGCGTTTTTCGGGGATGATTTCGAAGTATACCGATCGCTGCGCAGATTAAATCCATCGCCTTATTTGTTCTATTTGGATTTCGAACACACGCGATTATTTGGAAGTTCGCCTGAAACACAAATAGCCTTGAACAATGGCATTGCAGAAATACACCCCATTGCAGGAACCATTCGAAAAACAGGAAATGAGCAAGAAGAAAAAAAGGCGATCGAAGCATTGATGTTGGACGAAAAAGAGAATGCGGAACACACCATGTTGGTGGATTTAGCGAGGAATGATTTAAGTCGGTTTTCAGATGATGTCAAAATCGTTTTTTACAAAGAAGTGCAGCATTTTTCACATGTGATCCATTTGGTTTCAAAGGTGATTGCAAACACCCAAACAGATCCGCTATCACTTTTCAACGGGACATTTCCAGCAGGTACTTTAAGTGGCACGCCCAAACCAAAAGCGCTCGAATTATTGGCGGAGATGGAACCGCATCCTAGAGGTTTTTATGGCGGAGCTGTAGGTTTTATTTCTTCCAACGGAAATGTCAATTTGGCCATCATCATTCGCAGTGCCTTGAGTAAAAACAATCGCTTGTATTACCAAGCAGGAGCTGGAGTCGTGTTGGATTCACTTCCCGAAAATGAATTGCAAGAAGTCAACAATAAACTGGGGGCTATTCGAACAGCCATTCTACAAAATCAAACAATTACTGTATGAAAATTGCTTGCATCGACAATTACGATTCGTTTGTTTACAACTTGGTCCGCTACCTCAAAACAGACGCCACACAACCAGAAGTTCGCGTATTCCGGAATACCGCCATTGATTTTGATTATCTCCAATCTTGCGATGGGATTTTATTGTCGCCAGGACCAGGGATTCCTTCAGAGGCGGGAGATTTATTGAAAGTCATCGAACAATTTCACCAAAGCAAAAGCATCTTGGGAATCTGTTTAGGTCATCAGGCGCTTGGTGAGTTTTTCGGCGCTTCATTAGAACAATGTGCCGCACCCATTCACGGAAAAGCTGATCAATTACTGGTGAAAGGTTCAAGTGATTTGTTCCAACATTTAGATTCCACGATTCAAATTGGTCGCTATCACAGTTGGCGTATTTGCTTAGAAAACGAAGAAGAACTGCGCGTAACGGGGATTAGCTCAGACCAAACAATTCAAGCCATTCAACACCAAATACTCCCCCTCTTTGGTGTACAATTTCATCCAGAATCGATTTTAACTCCTCATGGAAAGCAACTGATTTCGAACTGGATCAACACCTTGAAACAATGAAAAAAACGATCGAACAACTGATAGCTGGAGAGCATTTGAGTAAAACGGAAGCCAAGGAACAACTCCTTCGGCTTTCAACAGAGCAACTTCCACAAGAACAACTAGCTGCTTTTTTGGTAGCCATGCAAGCAAAAGGAGTGCAATTAGATGAATTACAAGGATTTCAAGAAGCGTTGTTGGAAATGTGTTTACCCATTGATTTTGGTACCCGACATTACATCGATGTTTGTGGAACAGGTGGTGATGGAAAAGACACCTTCAATATTTCCACAACAACTGCTTTTGTTTTAGCATCCATGGGTTATCCCGTTGTGAAGCATGGCAATTATGGGGTCAGTTCACTGTGTGGTTCTTCCAATGTGTTGGAATATTTGGGTCTAACATTCAGTGCAGATACCGAAACCTTGAAACGTCAATTGGATGAACATCAACTAGTCTTTTTACACGCTCCTTTGTTTCATCCAGCTTTGAAAAAAATGGCGCCCATTCGAAAATCATTGGGAATTCCAACCTTCTTCAATGAATTAGGTCCATTGGTCAATCCTGCTCGTCCGCATTTTCAATTGACCGGAACTTACCGTTTGGGGCTTGCCCGTTTTTACCAACACATCTTAGCGCAACATCGGGAAGCATTTTATGTGCTACACGGACTCAATGGCTATGATGAATTAACCTTTGATGGGGCAACGCGTGTTTTCGGAAAAAACGAAGACTTGGTTTTACAATCCGCGCCGAATCAAACCAAGATACAAACGCAACAGTTTACAGGTGGCGACATCGCAACATCAGCTCGCATTCTTGTGGAGGTACTTTCTGGAAAAGGCAACGCTACTCAAAACACCATTATCGCAGGAAATGTAGCCTTAGGCATTCGTTGTTTTGAACCTGCAACCTCTTTTGAAAGCGCTTTTCACAACGCCTACGAACACCTGTTAGCTGGAACATCCATTCAACTTTTAAACACAATGCAATCATGAATTCCATTTTAAATACCATCATCGAACACAAAATCAACGAAGTAGCCATTCGCAAACAGCTCACCCCTGTTTCTGACTTAATGCAACGAGCACTTTTCCATGAAACGAGAAGATCGTTGCGCCACTTTTTGGAAACGAAAAATGGAGTCATTGCCGAAATGAAGCGAAAATCTCCAAGTGCAGGAAGTATTCTAGAACATCTGGATCCTGCTGAACAAGCTGTAAGATACAGCACACAAGGAGCTTGCGGCATTTCCATCTTGACGGATGAAAAATACTTTGGCGGAAGTTTGAAAGACCTCGAAACGGTTAGAGGAGTTGTCGACATCCCGCTTCTTCAAAAGGATTTCATCATTGATGAGTTCCAACTTTTTGAAGCAAAAGCCTACGGAGCTGATCTCGTTTTATTGATTGCAGCAGCACTCAGCAAAGAACTGTGTTTGCACTTGAGCATCATCGCCAAAAGTTTAGGATTGGAAGTGATTTTGGAACTGCATGCGCAACAAGAAATCATGTACATCAACGATGAAGTGGATTTTATCATGGTCAACAACCGGGATTTACACCGCCAAGTAACAGACATTTACCATTCCGAAAAACTGTTGCCTTTGTTACCCAAACAGGTGTTGAAAATTTCAGCATCAGGTATTCGAAGCGCGGAAGAAGTGGCGTATTTGCAGCATTTGGGCTACAATGGGGTTTTAATTGGAGAAAGCATCCTGAAAGAAAACCATTTGTCGGAATTAACCAAAACCCTTGTATCATGAAAATAAAAGTTTGTGGGATGACCAATGCTGAAGCGAATAGTCAACTGCTCCATTACGAGCCGATTGATTTTTTAGGAAGCATTCAATTTCCACCATCAGCGCGCTATTTTCCAAGTAAGTTAGCTACATCTCGACCAACGATAGGCGTGTTTGTGAATGAAACAGCAGCAAATATCCTTTCTAAAGTAGACGCTTTTGCATTGAGCGGAGTTCAGTTACACGGAAATGAAACCATCGAACTCATTGAACAACTCCCAAAAGAACTGTTGATCATCAAAGCCTTTTCTATTTCCAAAAAGGAAGATCTCCTGCAGACAACAACCTTCGAAGGGAAAGTAGACTATTTTCTTTTTGATACGGCCACTGCGCTACATGGGGGAAGCGGACAACAATTTGATTGGTCCATTTTACAGCATTACCAAGGTTCCACTCCTTTTTTCTTGAGTGGAGGCATCGGTCCAGAAGATGTGCGTAAAATCCAAGCATTTTCACATCCGCACTTTGCAGGAATCGACATCAATAGTTGTTTTGAAAACGAGCCAGGACAAAAAAACGCACAAGCAGTTATTCATTTTATCCAACAATTAAACGCATGAAAACATTTTCACACAGACCAAACGATCGCGGTTTTTATGGCGAATTTGGTGGTGCCTACATTCCTGAATTATTGCACAACAATGTAGAAGAATTGAAAGTTGCCTTTGAGACAATCTGCCATGAAGCAACGTTTAATCAAGCATATACCGACTTGTTGAAGCAATTCGTTGGTCGACCAACACCCTTGTATTTTGCACCACAATTATCTAAAAAACACCACACCAATATCTTTCTGAAACGGGAAGATTTGTGTCACACGGGAGCACATAAAATCAACAACACCATCGGTCAAGCATTGTTAGCAAAACGCATGGGGAAAACGACCATTGTAGCAGAAACCGGCGCGGGTCAACATGGAGTAGCAACGGCAACCGTTTGTGCGCTCATGAATTTAAACTGCATTGTTTTCATGGGCGAAAAAGACATCGAACGGCAAGCGCCCAATGTTGCACGGATGAAATTGTTGGGTGCAGAAGTGCTGCCTGCAAGTAGCGGAAGTAAAACCTTGAAAGACGCCACCAATGAAGCATTACGCTTTTGGATCAATCACCCAGAAACCTATTATTTGATTGGCAGTGTTGTTGGACCTCATCCCTATCCAGCCATGGTAGCCCATTTCCAAGCGGTCATTTCAGAGGAAATAAAAGTACAATTGCAAGCACAAACGGGAAACAGTCAACCGACTGCCATCCTAGCATGTGTGGGCGGAGGCAGCAATGCCGCAGGTGCTTTTTACCATTACTTTGAAGCAGAAAACGTTCGTTTGATTGCTGTTGAAGCAGCTGGTGAAGGCCTTCATTCAGGAAAAAGTGCTGCTACCAGTTTATTGGGAACACCCGGTATTTTGCATGGCAGTTTTTCATTGGTGATGCAAACAAACGACGGACAAGTTGTTGAGCCGCATTCCATTTCCGCCGGTTTGGATTATCATGGTATTGGTCCATTGCATGCTCACGCCATACAAAGCAAACGAGCAGAAACGATTGCCATCACGGATGAAGAAGCATTGGAAGCTGTCAAAACCTGTTCCCGTTTGGAAGGCATCATTCCAGCTTTGGAATCTGCCCATGCATTGGCCGCTTTAAACCAGTTGAATTTTAAACCAGAAGACGTCGTTGTTGTCAATTTATCCGGTAGAGGCGACAAAGACATGAATACGTACATGAACCATTTTGACTTATGAAACCCTTTCAATTCAATCACAAAGCTGTGGGGATTTTCCTTACAGCCTTTTACCCGAGTAAAGAACGCTTTGTAGACTTACTACTCGACTTACAGCAGCAAGCAATCGATTTCATTGAAATTGGCATTCCTTACAGTGATCCTATCGCTGATGGGCCAGTGATCCAAGCAACCAGTGAAGTAGCATTGGCAAATGGTTTCTCCGTTTCAGAATTGTTCGATTTATTGGATGAGTTACAAGATCAACTTCAAAAACCGACGGTATTAATGGGCTATGGCAATCAAGTCATTCAATTTGGCATGGAAGCATTCTTGCAGCGTTGTGAAAAAGCAAACATCCAAGCGCTCATTTTCCCCGATTTGCCTTTGGAAATGTTGGAACATCATATTGCTACTACCACGCATAAAAGTAAGGTTCCCTTTGTGCACTTGGTCACGCCCAATACAGCGGATGAGCGGATAGCCCACATTGCGAAGGCCTGCACGAATAGTTTTGTGTACTTGGTAGGCAATGCGCAAACAACAGGAGGATCGTATGCCCTCGAAGCGCAATTGGAGCGTTATGCAGCCATTAAAACCTTGTGTGGCAATGTTCCAGTATTCTTGGGTTTTGGTATTGATTCCAGGGAAAAGAAAGCACTCGCCCATTCGGTAACAGACGGCGTGATCATCGGTTCTGCGTATTTGCAAGCGGTGAAAAACGGGAAAGAACAGCACTTTTTGGCAAGTATCTGAGGGGGAAAAAGTCAGTATTATGTTTTGTTTGATACGATTTCTGTGCTAAAGACCTGGAATAGATGTATCGCCATCTATTCAAGTGAATAGACATTAATAAAAAAATCACTAATTACTCATCATCATCTTCTTTTACATAACCCTCATAATAATAGGATTGCTCTATGCCTTTAAAGATGATTTCTCTGTTGTTTATGTCGTCAGTTAAATTGTTTGTTAGCAGCGTTCTTATTTCCAAATCATTAATTGGACTTCTTTCCATCGCTTGCAAATAGAGAATCTTATCAACAAACTGCCAGTTTACTACTTTTTTATGTCTGTTTTTCAAAAGCATATCTAACCAAATACGCATAGTTCTGCCATTTCCTTCTAAAAAAGGGTGGGCAATATTCATTTCTACATATTTGGCAATGATTTCTTCAATGGTATTTTCTGGCATTTCGTTAATTTTAACCAGAATTTCATTTAAATAAAGCGCATTAGCAAACTTGAAACCACCTTTTGATATATTCACCGTTCTGATTTGTCCGGCAAATTCATACAAATTGTCAAATAGGTATTTGTTGATTGACTTCAACCCATTTATTGTGCCTACTTCAATTCTCTCTATATCACCTGACTCAAAAAGGCGATAAGCATTTTTCAAACTTTTTTTATCAATGTTTTTCAGGTGCATGTAGAAACTTCGATTTATAAATCTTGCGCTTACATTGTAAAAATACTTCAAAACTCTCTGTTTTCCTGAAACAAATGTTCGATATTTTTCTTCAGATGATCAACATCCATGAGCATTCTCTTCAATTGCATTTTACTGTTCCTAAAAAGGCAAAGACGCATAACAAATATAGTGTTCACAAAAAATCCCGATGTTTCCATCGGGACTCTTTGTGTTTAAGACTGGCTTCCATCGTCGCGTTCATTGTTTGCATCGGGTGATTTGCCAATTTGAGGGACAGACCGTGCATTCATGTATGCTTGATAAAATGCTGCATTGCTGCGTTTGAAGACCAAGACTAAGGTATCTAGCTCATCTTTTAGCAAACTAGACAAGGAACGTTCTGTTTCAAGAATTTCAGTTGTAACCGACTTGCGTTTTAGGAGGGCTATACGTGAACTGTTTTGCACTTCGTTCAATTGATTGATTTCATCGAGGATGGCAGTTACCGCAGTTGGCTGAATGCCGTAAGCTGCTAAGTTTGCCCCTTCGTTTTCCAAATCGATTTTCATCTCGTTGCAACGCACTGTCAGTTGGGCAATGTTTAGGCTAAACAATTCAGTTTTCGTTTGCTTGTTGCGCGCTTTCAGTAAGACATTGTTAGTTGCTTTCCCCAATAAGTAGAGGGCGCGTTGCATCAACAGCAATTCTTCTCGCAACAACAAGATGCGTTGATTTTTGGATTCTGTAACTCCGGTGGTCAAACTCATTTGTTGCGTGAGCAGCGACCGTAAACTCATTGTTTTGCTGTCTAATTCACTCACCACTTGCACAAAGACTGGCAAACCTTGCCATTCGCTTTG
Source organism: Fluviicola sp. (assembly GCA_020849495.1). Classification (GTDB taxonomy): domain Bacteria; phylum Bacteroidota; class Bacteroidia; order Flavobacteriales_D; family Crocinitomicaceae; genus Fluviicola. The sequence goes on along the minus strand of JADLGD010000212.1, from coordinate 313 downwards.
GTAGTCGTTCAAAACCGTGCGTACACTTTGGAACATCACCAGTTTGTTTGTAGTTCTCTTTTTCATGACTTTTTGTTTTTACACCCAACAACGTGTTGGGATCTGCAAAAAGCCCTCTAATTCCTGTGCCAATTCTTGATTTTCAAAACGTTAACAAAAACTAAAACGCGCATTTATCTATCCAACGGTAGCCCAAAACAAGTGAACCTCCACAGCAATTGAGTGAAAAATTGCGCTACGCTTTCGTTCTTCGCTTTCACGCTGTTTTTCTACGTCTTCCTATTTCTGTTCTGCCTTGTTCCGCTTTCGTTCT
>JADLGD010000211.1 GCA_020849495.1 Fluviicola sp. | reverse complement strand
AGAGAAGCTCAATATGGCTGTTGAGATTAGAAAGCCCTAAGATGTATCAATGTCTTAGGGTTTTTGGTTTTTAGGAAAATCACTTTATCCTCAATGTTTTACGTTTATATTATATATAGTCCATCTGGAGACTGTTATTATAAAGGATTTTCAGAAAATCCGAAAGCACGTTTGATAAAACACAATCAAGGAGAAAGTCGCTATACAAGCAAATCCAACGATTGGAAAATGATTTACCTTGAGCGGTTTGCTACCAAGCGAGATGCATTAATTCGAGAGAAAGGGTTGAAAAAATACTCGAAAGCACAAATCAAAGAACTCATTCAATCAACTAAAAATATACTTGAATCATTTGGTTAGAATAATACCTGTCATCCTCAATAAACTTGGGGACGGGTTCGAGTCCCGTCCAGACCGTCCCCAAAAGCTTTGGGGATTAAAAGCAAAAAGAGAAGCTCAATATGGCTGTTGAGATTAGAAAGCCCTAAGATGTATCAATGTCTTAGGGTTTTTGGTTTTTAGGAAAATCACTTTATAATCAATGTTTTACTGGATCTCCTATAATTCTGTGGAGACGAAAAAAAACACAAGAAAATTTGGCTTAATCAGAATAAAAAGTGTTGAATAGGCCAACACATTTTTTAAGATTTATTTGATTTTTTCAATTCAATTTGCATTCGCCAGACTACTGTCCTTCCTCTGTTTAACTTTCGAGAATTGCAGATAAGAAGCAACAATCCCATACACCGGAGCCATAAACCATCCTATTACCGGTATCAATAATAGAAACATGAAACCTAATCCAATCGCGAACATTTCGGGTTTGTTGGCTTTATATATGGACAAGCTTTCGGAAACGGTATACCCTTGTCTTTCCAAGGTGTAATCGGTCATTAGGATCCCATTGTAATATGCTTGGATGGTGAAGGTCAGTAAAGGTGTGATGATATTCACAACGGGTATGAATCCAATCAGCGTAATGATTAAAATGAGTCCTACTTGCTTCAAGCTGTTTCTAAAAGAGAGACTAAGTCCTCTTCGAATCTCTTTCCAAAAGGTCTTCCATTTAAAAGGATAAGATTTCCCCGTTGCAAGTTCTTCTGTCTTGGAACTTAATAATGAAAAATAGGGTGTCCCGATCACTAGAAAGATACCTCCAAAAATTGCATCCTTGTTTGATTCGATGGCTTTCTTAACCAACCAGAATGTCGCAGTAATTCCTTTTCGGATATCCTCAATACTAAGATTTATTATTTCCTGCAAATAGGGTGTTAGCTTTTGACTAACAGGTTCTTGAAGTTTATCCAATCCAATTGTAAGTCCTTTGATAGTTAAAGAGAAAAGCAATAAAAATGCAAGTCCGGAAACTAACAGATAGGTTCTGTAATTATGCTTCCGTATAAATCGATGGGCATCAAAGAAAACCTGCAGTGTATCAAGAATGATCACTTCAAAGTGTTTCATCTTCTCTTTGAAACTGTCGAACTTCTTTTTGAAAAGCATGCGCCTATTTGTTTTGCTTGTTGAACTTCTCCTTTATCGTATCTACGACATCATAGATCATGGGCACAAGATAAACAGTTAACATCAATGAGGAAGTCAAACCACCGATTATTACCCAAGCCAAACCATTTTTCCACTCACTCGCTGTTCCTTGAGCCAAAGCAATGGGTAACATACCAATAACCATAGCCAATGTGGTCATCAGGATCGGTCGCATGCGTTCTTTTCCTGCTCGGATCAAGGCATCCTTGTAGTGCACTCCTTCAGCCTTTAGATGATTGGTAAAATCGACGATAAGAATTCCATTTTTCACAACCAATCCCATGAGCATGATCAATCCCAGCATCGCAAACAAACTGATATTGTTCAAGGATAGATTCAAAGCTAAAAAGGCACCAATCAACGCTAATGGGATTGCAAACAAAACCACGAAAGGATAAACGAAACTATCGTACAAGGCCACCATGATGAGGTAGATTAAAATAAACGATATTAAGAGTACGGATCCAAGTGCACCAAAACTGTCTTGCTGCCTTTTGATATCACTTCCCCAGGATAACTGAATGCCTTTTGGCAATGGATTTTTAACTAGGTAGGCGAGCACGTCATCAGCAACAGTTCCGGATGGTCGACCCAATGCATCAGCTGTGAGAGTTACGGCAGGCTGTCGGTCCTTGCGTTCAAGAAGTGAAGGGGATTTATCTTGAATGACCTGTGCAAATTGATTGACCTCCGCTGTGATCCCCATTGGATTGATGACATTAAGGTGGCGAACATCATCGAAGTTTCTTCGGTTGAAATTATCAAGCCAAATCCTTACGGGGTATTCAGTTCCATTTTCTGTCATGGATGCGTCATCGTTTCCGGAAAATGCGATCCTCGTGTTCTGTCCGAGGTAAGCGGTATTTAGGCCCAGACGCTGCATCTTGTCCTTGTTGGGAACAATTTTATATTCTGGACTTCCATCTTGTACACTTAACCGAACATTATCAGCACCGGGGATCTTTTCAATAACAGCTTTCAACTGATTACCGGTTTTCATTACTTCCAGATTATTGCTACCACTCAATGTAATTTCAATAGGTGCCGTTTTCGGAATGAGTCCAAGAGCTGCCATGGAATAATTGATCCCGGTGTAGCGTGTTTTCAATTCTTCTCGAAGCTTAAACATGAATTCCTCGGTTGTGATATTCCCTCGTTCTTCCTTCGGTTTCAACTGAATTGTAAATTCGGTAACGTTTGGAGAACCTAATCCCAATGCCCCGATTCCTGTACTTGGACCACCAACATTACTGAATAATGTTATGACTTCCGGCTTACTTAGAATGAAATGTTCGATTTCTTTGGACTTGCGATCGTTGGCCTGTATGGAGACAGATTTATCATATTCCAGGGTCATTCTGAATTTACCTTGGTCCCCAGTTGTCATCAATTCCTTTCCGATTATACCGCTTTTCAACATTGCACCTGTCAGTACAAAAAGGACAACAACAATGCCCGTAAAAATAAGTTTATGCCCCAACACCCATTTCAATTGGCGCCCAGACCACTCAATGAATTTCTCCAATTGATGCTCAAAACCAATTAGGAAACGGTTGAATAAATTGGTGGGCTGCAGATCTTCCTTTTTACCTAATCTTGATGCCAACCATGGAGTTAGGGTAAAACATACCAAAAGGCTACTTAATGTGGAAGTGATCACCACAATAGAAAACTGCTTGAGCATGTCGGCAACAAATACTTGCAAGAACAAGATTGGCACGAACACTACTATATCTACAAGCGTAATGGAAAGCGCAGAAAAACCAATCTCCATTCTCCCTTCCAGCGCGGCACTAGTCTTGTCTTTTCCTCGGTCGAGATGCTTTTGAATGTTCTCCAACACCACTGTGGCATCATCCACCAAGATTCCGATCACTAGCGACATGGCAAGTAAAGTCATCAGATTCAACGTGTAATCAAGCATCCACATAACTCCGAAGGCGGTAATCAAAGAAGTTGGAATTGCCAATAAAACGATTAGCGAGTTTCTGAAGCTTCGGAGGAATAACAACATGATCAATGAAACCAGGATAACGGCAAGGATCAAATCGTGAACAACTCCTTCAACGGCTGCAATCGTATTATCAGTGCTGTCATCTGAAATAATGAACTTAACGTGATTCGATTTGTACTTTTCTTCGATAGCCTTGAGTTGTTTTCGCACTGCTTCTGAGACATCTACAGCATTGCCGTCCCCTTGTTTCTTTATTAATAATCCAATCCCAGTTTTTCCATTGAATCGGCTTACAGAACCAATCTCTTTTACTCCGTCTGCGACAGTCGCAATATCTTTCACGTATACCGGACTTCCGGAAACTGGCATGGAAATCTGTACATTTTCGATTCCTTCAATGGTGGTAAATTTACCGATAACCCGCACTGAATTGTTGTCGTTTTCGGTTTGAACTTTTCCTGCTGGAAGATCGATTCCGGAACGATTAATAGCTTCGACAACCTGTGACAGAGAAACCCTGTATAATTTAAGTTTATCCTGGTGGATCTTTACTTGGATTTCCCTATCCTGACTTCCAAGAATTGAAATTTCGGCTACCCCCTTGATCTTTTGAATCTGGGGTAAGAATTCATTTTGAAGGAGATCTGAAAATTCAGAAGGGGTAAGATCACTCGTCGCACTGATCGACATAATCGGCAGATCGTTCGGTGAAACTTTGCTCATTACCGGATTTTGAATGTCCTTTGGAAGGTCTTTTTTGATATTATCGATATAGCGTTGAGCATCCTGCATCGTTTTATCCAAATCAGTTCCATATTTCAAATTGGCAATTACGATCGAAGCATTGGGTAGTGACTTGGTAACCAAATATTCCACACCTTCTAGATTGGATAAGGCATCTTCTATTTTTCTCGATACTGAAGCTTCCACCTCCGTTGGTTCTGCTCCGGGGTAAACGGTTTTAATTACAACTACCGGCTGACTGAAATCCGGCATCAGTTCATAACTCAAATTCTGATAACCGATAACTCCTAATAGACTCAATACACTGAACAATACAATGATCAGGGAGGGACGTTTTATGGATATTTCTGTTAAGTTCATATTTCCTAATTTAGAGAGTGATGACATTAGCTCCTTCAAACAGATTGATGAAACCTTTTATAATCAATACATCGCCTACTTTTAAGCCATGTGAGACAACAGCTTTGTCTTTAGTTCTTTTCAATAACGTGATTTCAACCAGTCTGGCCTTACCATTTTTGATGACATAAACTTTTGGGTTATCAGGTGTTCCTGTAATGACAGATGCAGGTATAACAATTCCTTTTTCATCGCTTTGACTTTGAAGCCGAACCTGACCAAACATACCTGCTTTTATGGCATTGCCCTTTATATTTTGTACAGCGATCTGAACAGGAAAACTATTTCCCAAATTGGATTTATTCCCAATCATAATTGTTGTACCTTTTAGGGTTTTTCCAGGGAAAGCATCTACTAAAATGATGTTCTTTTGATTCTGTTTGAATTGAGGCAGATCTTTTTCAGAAACATTGATGGTAAATCGCAGGTTAGACATCTCGGAAAGCTGGATGAGTGGAATACCAGGAGCAGCAAACGATCCAATTTCGGTCAGTTTTGCAGTTACAACACCATCAAAAGGTGCTTTGATCAATGTTTTATTAATCTGTTCCAAAACCGTCAAGCGCTGCACCCGTGCTGAATTCAATCCCAACTGCGCTTTTTCCAATTGGATACCTTGTACGGCATCTTCTTTGGCCAGTAAGGTATATCGCTTAACATCAGCTTCCAAGCCCTCTAACTGCACATCGATACTTTGAAGTTGAAGTTTCAGAAGTGAGTTGTCTAGAACAACAAGTGTTTGCCCCTTTTGAACAAGACTTCCAGCATCAACGAGAACTGAATTGATCTTTCCTTGAACTTCTGAACTGATCTTTGATTCACGATTTGGTTCAAAAGTGCCTGAATACTGAAAATCGTTGTCTATTTTGACCAGCTTTAACACCTGTGATTCCACTTTTATAGGTTGCTCTTTATCGTAGGTGTAAATTCTGTTTTGTACCGTTTCCTTATTATTCATCAATCGCATGACAACCAGAAATAGCATTATAATCAGTGCGCTGTATAAGGCAATCTTTTTAATATTGGACTTTGTTTTCATGATCTTTGATGTTTACTTTTCGATTAAGTTTCCTGTTGTTTTTTTCAATTCGAGATCCGCTTTCAACAGATCAATAATTGCAGACAGATAAGCCTGCTGTGCTTCTCTTAATGCATTGTCTGCAAGTAAGACATCCGTAATACTTGCAACTCCCTGCTTTTGCTGTAAAAGCATTTGATCATAGATGTTTTGCGCCATCTCAATCTGTTCCTGAGCTGTTTGGACCGTCTTTATTGAAACTGCTCGTTGCAACTTTGCGTTCTCAATCAACATGTTTGTCTGATCAGAAACCATTTCCTGTTGAATTTCATTGTTACGGATCTCTAACTTCTTCTGATTGATCTTACGAACTGTCACCATGCCGTTAAAAAGAGGATAAGACATTTGAACACCGGCAAAACCCATCGGGTAGAATCTTAAAAAATCATTGGGTTTTTTATCATAACCATATCCCATAGTTCCATACACCCCGATCAGGTTTAAAGAAGGTGTAAATCTGGACCGGTTTATTATACTTAGTTCATTGTTCAGCAATTGATTCTGGGTGTTTATGATCTTCCATTCCACAAGAGGTTGAGGCTCTTTTTCGATCTCGATAGGTAATTGGATAATAGCATCAACTTCAAAGGATCGATCGAGTGCGATTCCCATTGCGAATTTCAATCCGTTCAGGACTTGATTGTATTTACTTTTAACGCCTTCTTTCTGTGTCGATAACTGCGAGATCTGGAGTTTTATCTTGCTCACATCTGTTCCTTTGGCAAGCAATTGTTCATTTAACAGTTTCATGTTCTTTAGGAGGCGTTCTGCATTCACCAGATTACTGTCAATGAATTGGATCTGATGCTTTAAGATCTGTGCATTGTAATACAGATTGGAGATGTCAAAGTAAACTTGCTCTTCACTTTTTTGATAATTCAACTCTTGAAGCTCTGAGGCTATTTGCGCATTTTTAATCGCACCATAAACTTGTGGATTGTACAAGGGCATAGAGAGTTGAACGTTGGCATTGATATTATGAGGAACACCGAATTGAGCTTCCTTGAATTGCCCTTCAGGAGCATTAGTGTTGAACGTAGACAAAGGCATCAGCTGATACGGAAGTTCGACATAATACTTGTAGTCTGCGTTGGCACTTAGCTTTGGAGCTAAATTGCTTTTTGCTTCTTTCTCACGTTCTTCACTTAGCGTTAAATTGTTGCGATTAAGTTGAAGGTTTCTATTGTTGACCTGAGCAGTATCAATGCATTGTTGCAACGACCAGGTCTGTGCAGTCACCGTTGAAATTCCACTGAATAGAAAAATGACTACCGGAAACAGTGTGTGAGTGTTCACTAACTTCATTAGGCAATTTTTTTTACTTGATTAACAACAAATGAGATTCGTTTTCGGCTACCACGTAGTGCTCCACATTTACAGGAATATTAACGTAATCGCCCGGATCAACAAGGTGCTCGACTCCTTGTTCAGTATTGAAAGTAGCCTTTCCACTGATTAATATTAATAAAGCAGGCTCATTTGAAATGTGCTTTTTAAGTTCAGCACCCTTTAAAATTTTAAGAGAGTTCACTTTTTTACCAAGTATTGCCGATAAAGGGACTGCGGACACTTCTTTGTTATCCATGTGAAGGTTATTTATATTCATTTGAAATATGTATTAAATAGTTTAATTTCTTCTTTTTGTTTTGTAACTAGTTCGGATGATTTATCATTCGAATTGGATTTTATTAACTCATCATTTAGATCGATAAAAGGAAGCAACCACTTATGCAATTCATCGTGCGCTTCTCCTTTCATTGTGCAATTTGATGTTAAGTCACCAATCAATTCAGAGATGGTTTCTGCATGATTCTTGAATTCATCCATTAAGTCACCTTCAAAATTATTAATCTCAGTTTCCATTTTTCTGATTGCCACCATCATTTCAGGATCTACTAACCACTTATTTTCTCCGTCTAATTTTAAGTCGTGAGAATTCTCTACATGTTCTACTGCTTGTTCTATTACTTGTTCACTTTTACTTTCAGTGCTTGTGCAATTCGTTGTAATTACAAGAAGTAATGATGCAATAATTCCGATTGTTAATTTCATTTTCATTTTTTTATAATTGTTAAAAGTGATTCCATTAAGTTATTTCCAATACGGTCTATATCCAACTCAAAATGAGAGACACGCCATTTGTACATTTGCAAGCGAAAAGCACCCATAATTATATGAACCAATTCTTCAGTAGATATTTTACTCGTAAAAACCCCTGTTTGTTGCCCTGCCATTATAATAGGGACTAAGTGTTTCATTTTTACTTGCATGATCGAAAAAATTTGTTCATTTATTTGTTTGCTTTCTTCTAATAATCCATCCGAAAAAACAGCCACAACAAAAAAGGAATGTTTTTTAAAATATTCAAATTGACTCGCAAATAATTGTTTTAAGCGGTCCTCCGGTGATAGATTTATATCAATCTTACTAAAACTATTATCCATTTGTTCCGCAAGCATTTCAAGCATTGAAATAATAATTTCTTCTTTGCTCTTAAAATGTCTATAAATAGCTGCTTCCGAAAATTCCATTTCTTTCGAAAGGTTTTTAATAGTCAAGCCGCTAATGCCCGCATTAGTAATAATCTTTCCTGCTGCTTCAATTATTTTAATTTGACGTTCCGTCAATGTCAATGTTTCCATGCTTATTTAAGTTGCTTCAATTTGAAAAAAGAAATCCCTAACCAAATAACAGAAGTTGTAATAGAGATTGCTCCAATTAGAACAAAAATTGGGGGAGCAGATAGATAAACTTCTGCTAAAATACCGAGCGGCATGAGCAACCCTATCATTGCCAACCAAGATATTACTTTTACATTCTTTAATCTATCACTAAATTGAACGAGTAAATATCCGATCACAATGTTTAAAAACGCGAATAAATTTCCGTGAACATGAGCAAGTCTTGTCTCAAAATGTTTTCCAAAGGAATAAGAATCGACCCAAGCATCTTTTCCTTCAGCAAAGTCTCGCAGATAGATTAATAAAAAACCATAAGCCATGAATAAACCCATCGTTAAAAATCCTATTGAAATGTTATATTTACCATTCATAATTATTTATGTTAGTGATTCCTTACTTACAAACTTATAAAAATATTTTTTAACTACAAAATTTTATTTTTTTGAGTTCGAAACTTTTTCACCAAATTCATGATATTCTACTTATCTATTGAAATGAATTTTACAGACTTAGATGTGATGAATTCAAACTTTTGTCAAAATGAACACAGGTTTCTACGTCTCAACAGCGACTCAGCTCCTCTTCAAACGATCCGATAATCATTGGTGCCAAACCTTTGAAAATAGGGCTCTAGCCCCGTCCAGACCGTCCCCAAAAGTTTTTATGTGAAATCACTTTTTCATGGAAAGCTACTCTTACTATTTACATCAATCTAATTTCATTTTCACACTCTTTTTCAAATTTTCCCCACCTTTATCCAAAAATCCATTTTCAATGAAAAAACTGATTTTCTTCTTTTGTATGCTGTTGGTGAGCAAGTTTACCTTTGCTGATGCGTGGGATAATTTAACGCTTGAACAAGCGCAAGCAGTGGTAGCTGAGCTCGAAACCAATCCTTATATCTTTGATTATTGCGATTGTTGTGATAGAAAAGGGGAGTATGCTAGCAATGCTTATTTCTTAAAAGTTGTCCTTGCTGAAATTGTTCCTTGTGAATGGGATAACACGTATTATTCTGTGAAAATTACAGCGGATGTCATCGGACGATTGAAACGCACCAAATCAGGCTTGAAGTTGAATAAACTGTTAAAAGCTGTGGATGACCCTAGTAAAATGGTGTTTATGAATTATACTTGGGCTTACAACAAAACAACGAAGATGGCTAGTCCATTTTATGATGTGGTGGCCTATGATATATATAGGATATGATTATTTTGATGCTTTTAAATCTGCTGAATTGAACGTGCACTATTGGCGTTTATCTATTCAAGCAGTTGCAAACGCTGGTGATATCTTGAAATTTCATACCTTTTCAAAGCGTGTTGGTTTATTGACGCACGGAGGACTTGGGTTATCAACCATGTTTTTGCAAAAAGACATGCGTCCTGTTATTGATGATGGTGATCCTTATTTTAAAGGTGCAGATGACATGATCAATTTCATCATGGGGATAACACCTCAATTTAAATTGACTGAACGTATATCATTAAATGCGGATGCATCTTTTGTTTTTCATCACAATCAAACAATGATGTTTGATTTTTCAGGGAAAGCAACTAAAGAAGCTATCAATGGTTATTTCTTTAATTTTTCCTTGGGTGCTAGTTTTTACTTAGGTAAAAACAAAACACATTTGGATTGGGTGCCAACTGAATACACATCAGATATTTCTGATTATGAAGCACGATTGAAAGAATTGGAAGATCGTATCAAAGATGACGATAAAGACGGTGTACCAAATCACATTGATGTGGAGCCAAACACGCCAGAAGGATCTTATGTTGATTCAAAAGGAGCTGCAATCATCGATACGGATGGGGATGGAATTCTAGATGCTTATGATGTTTGTCCTAGCGAAAAAGGTACAACTTCAACAGACGGATGTCCTGATTCTGATCAAGATGGTATTCCAGATGTGAAAGACCGTTGTCCGGATGTGAAAGGGCGAGTTGAAAATGCTGGTTGTCCTGAAGTCGCAAAAGAAACAGTTGCCGTAATGGAGCGTGCTCTGAAAGGTGTTCGTTTTGCAAATAATAAATCAGTATTATTGGTTGAATCCTATCCAGCATTGGATGAGGTGGTGAAAGTGTTGAAAGAGCATCCTGAATACAATTTATTGGTTGAAGGTCATACGGATGATGTGGGTAGTGAAAAATCCAATTTAACATTATCTGAAAACCGTACCAATGCTATTGGAGAATATCTGAGATCAAAAGGAATTGAAGAAGAACGTTTAGTGATTCGCGCTTATGGTGAAACGAAACCAAGAGCTTCCAATAAAACAAAAGAAGGTAGAGCTCAAAATAGACGTGTAGAATTTAGAATCATTTTCTAATCAATATTATAACAAGAGAAAAAGCAGGAATTCGTTCCTGCTTTTTTTATGCTCATTATTTACCATGGTATCTGGTGGTCAAATTGCAGTTTGACCATATCAATCAAGCTGTATTACAATATCTGAGCGTAATCAACTTCAATTCCCAACTATACAATAAGTGAAAGAAACAGTATTCATTCGTATTTGATTTTATCTCCAATTTATAAATCAAATACAAGATGAATGGATGATTAATCAGCTGAAACTTGGGATTGTTTGCTTGTAGTTTTTACACCAAATTATTCTACATAAAACCTAAAGCATTTTTCACTAGAAGCTCATGATTCAATTACTAATCTTTTATTTAGTAATCCAATTAATAGAATATAACTACTTTAATTTGAAATCGACATGAAATAAAAAAGGCTACCTAAATGTTAGATAGCCTTCTCTGATTATTCTTAATAATTAGTTTTTCACAAAGCGAATAATTTGGTATTCTTCGTCATTGATTTCAATCGTATATACACCTGGTGCTAACGTTGCGATATCAATTTGAACAAGTTTTCCATTGCTTTTTTGATGTGTAACTACTTTTATCAATTTACCATTGATGTCTTTGATTGTTAACGAACTTGTTTCTTGTTTTGGTTCACTATTGAAGACCACAGAAATCACAGAGTTTGCTGGATTAGGGAATGCAATGATTCCAATTTCAGAACTGTTACAGCTAATTGTAGTGGATCCAAGTTCATTGATGGTTCCATTAAAATCAATTGAACGTAAACGATAATAGTTGATTTCAGCTGTTCGAGCATTTTCATCAATCAATTCATAATTGTAAACTGAAGTTGTATTGCCATGAGCATTTACAGTTCCTAATTCTTCGAAGTTAATGCCATCTGTACTTTTATCTACGATAAAGTAATCCGTTTCTTGTTCTGATTCTGTAGTCCAATGAATCTTCGCAGAGATGTTGTCATTTTCGCAGACTGCTTTGAATAGAGATAAATTGACAGGTAAACCTGTGAAAGGAATAAGAATTACAGCCCCAGACCCTCCAGAGAAACTAGGTATACCAGCCCATTCAGAATAGTTAATACCATTAGTAGTGGTACCTGCAATAGCGGTGTAATGAGTAGCATCGTAAATTGGCGCTACATAATTAGTTCCAGTATTTTTAAACCAATAGAATCCATTCGGTGTTGCATATTTATAGGTGTAACCACAAGCAGGATAAGTAGCCATCCAGTTATTAGCAGCGGTTTCAATTGCAGTTCGTTCTGCAGGTATGTAGTAAAAACGCACTTCATAGGTTCCTACTGCTGCTCCACCTCCAGTATTTAAGTTCCAACTTCTTTCCATTTCAAAGCGTTCTTCACCTGGATTGACATTGGATACACATTGTGGTGCTGTACCTGGACCTTGAGTTTGCTGATAATAAGCATTGTTATCATAAATTGTTATCGTTGGATTCGTGAATCCAGCAATAGATCCTCTCATGGAGAAAATGATATCGTTGCCTACATAGAAATGATGCCATCCAGCATTGTCAGTACAATACGTATTTGTGGATGTTCCATTCGTTGCATAAATATAATTCTTAACGGTTACGGTTGTTGATGCGTCTGCTGAAGTATTACAAGCTCCTTCTCTTCTTGCATAAATGGTCATGTTTACCGAAGTGGATAAAGTAATGGAAGATCCTGTTCCCAATAATGTTCCTGTTCCATTTGGTCCACTGTACCAATTAATGACAGAACCTGAACCAGCTACACCACCAGCTGCTGTTAATGTGAAATTTGTATTCGGACAAACACTCGATGCTAAAGCTCCAATTGTTGGTGCAGTTGAAGCTGTATTTACAGTGATTGTTTGTGACGCTGAAGCTGTACAACCGTAAGCATCTGTTATCGTTACTGAGTAAGTAGTTGTAGCAGCAGGTGAAACAGTAATCGCTGCTGTTGTAGCACCATTACTCCATAAATAGCTAGCACCTCCGGCTGCTGTTAGCGTAACTGATTGACTAGGACAAATGGTTGTTGCACTTGGGGTAATTGTTGCTACAGGACTTGTTACAGTTACATTGAAACTACAAGTACTTGTGCCGCTAGCTCCAGTTGCTTGGAAAGTAACGGTGGTTGAACCTACAGGAAAACTTGAACCACTTACAGGTCCAGCAGTTTGTACAACTGTTACTGGTGCTGCAACAGCTGCATTTGTTTGTGTCAAGAAATTTTGAACGATCGTTTGAATTTCTGCATTCGTGTAAGCATAGCCACTTGCACCTCCAACTAAAAGATAATACAATCGAGTAGCTGCGTTCATACCACTTAAAGTATGGAGCGTGTTATCTGTATTCGCATCAAAAGTTTGAGTAGCTCCACTTCCACTTGGAACAATGATTATTTGATTGATGGATGGATCACCTGCTCCATTGACACGTTTTACGTATACATCATACGACTGACAACCAACTGTTACAGTGTAAGTAAATCCATCTGCAGTACCAGATCCGTCTGCTCCATTATTTCCTGTTAATGAGAAACTAGAAACGTTGTTTAAATCCGCACCTAAAACAAATAGATTTGCTGAATTTGTTGTGAAGTATTGTCCACCTGCACCAAAAGATGCACTAGCTGTTATCACACCATTCGTATATGGTATAGAAGTACCTAAATTTGTATTGATTGTATTTCCTCCATCATACATGTCAGAACCACCATCGGTAATATTTGTTCCAGTTGTACCTCCATCTAAAGCGAAATTAAATGGATTTGGAATTGGACTTGTGATAGCCCCAGCGTTGGTATTAAAGTTTGATAATACGGATGATAAAGGTGCAATGGCGCAAGGTGGTGCACAAGGATCTGTTGCTGTTGGTGTAGTAAATGTTGCAACAGGGTTACATGCACCCAGGTTAATGTTTGCTGGACAAGTGATTGCTGGACCTGTTGTTGGTGCAACAATGACATTGAAACTACATGTTGAAGTAAGTCCTGAACCTGAAGTCGCTTGGAAAGTAACCGTATTTGTTCCTACAGGGAAAGATGATCCACTTGGTAGTCCAGCTGTTTGAACAACTGTAACAGGTGCAACAGCAGCTCCAGCAGCACCAGTTTGAGTCAAGAAATTTTGAACAATTGTTTGAATTTCTGCATTCGTATAGGCATAACCTCCAACACCTCCTACCAATAAATAATACAATCGTGTTGCTGCATTCAAACCACTAACTGTTTGTAGAGTATTGTCTGTATTTGTGTCAAAAGTATGTGAAGCACCGCTACCAGATGGTACAATGACAATTTGATTAATTGAAGGGTCACCTGCACCGTTTACACGTTTTACAAACACATCATAAGTTAAACATCCAACAGTAACAGAGTAGGTAAAGCCATTTGCTACTCCAGATCCATCAGCTCCATTATTTCCTGTAATTGAAAAAGTGGAAACGTTATTTAAATTCGCGGCAAGTACAAATAAATTGGCTGAATTAGTGGTGAAATATTGACCTCCAGCACCAAATGCAGCCGAAGCAGTTACGACACCGTTGGTATAAGGAATCGATGCCCCTAAATTTGTATTCAACGTATTTCCTCCATCATACATGTCAGAACCACCGTCACTAATACTTGTTCCAGTTACTCCACCATCCAATGTGAAATTAAATGGACTTGGAATTGGACCTGTAATAGCTGCAGAGTTTGCTGTGAAATTTGATAGAACTGTACTTAAACTTGCCGGCGCACATCCAGAAGCTCCACATGGATCTGTTGCTGTTGGAGTGGTAAACGTTGCCACAGGGTTACATGCAGTAAGATTGATGTCTGCTGGACAAGCAATAATTGGGTTTCCACTTGGACTTACCGATATTGTTGTGCTTCCATTTCCAATACACCCGCCATTGTTAACCGTTACGGAGTATGTAGTTGTAGCAGTTGGTGAAACCGTAATCGCGGGAGTTGTAGCTCCGTTGCTCCATAAATAGGTGCCTCCGCCAGATGCCGTAATGGTTGTACTTTGACCTAAACAAATGGAACTTGAAACAGGTGTCGGATTAGGAACTGGTGTCGTATTTACAGTAACTGTATAGTTCGCTGTTGCAGTACACCCACCGTTTGTAGCAGTTACTGTATAAGTTGTTGTTGTTGTCGGATTCACTGTAATAGCTGCTGTTGTAGCACCATTACTCCATAAATAAGATGTTGCCCCAGTTGCCGTTAATGTAGTTGATTGACCACTACAAATTGTATTCGTCCCTGTAATTGAAGGGGTAGGAGTTGGAACAACCGTAACAGTTGTGTTTGCCGTTTGTGGACAAGCACCATTGGTTCCTAAGGATGCTGTTACTGTATAATTAGTTGTTGCTGTGACTCCAGAAGCTAGAGGATTGTATATTGCTGGGTTATTCAAAAACGTTGTTGGAGTCCAAGCATATGTATAGTTAAGAGTTGGAGTAAATCGAACCGTACTATTTGTTGCTGTCCAGTTTGTTGCGTTTCTTCCTGGGACTGGAACACCTACACCTTGTGCATCTTGAATACCTTGTGTTTGTGTATTTAATGTAGAAGCTGCAGGATCCATCCAAGAATCGGTTGTAACCAAATCAATAATGTTTGAACCTTCATACAAAATAATTTGTCCAGTTAAATTACCTGGTGTCCCATTTGGGAAAGGGTGTAATGTATTGAAACAAATAACCACCATTCTATTTGGAGCAGTACCTGTTACATACCAGTTAATATCGCCGGCATCAGCCCACCAATCGGCAAAATTCAAAGCAACAAGGTTATCAATACTTGTTGTAGGAATACCCGATCCTGTAGGCGTGTAAACATTTGAATATGGGCCAGGTCCAAATTGAATGTTGGCATTCGATGAAATTCCAAATTGAGTATAGGTGTTCCCGAAAAATGTAAAGGTAAATGGGAGTGCAATTGGTCCAACAGATACGTCATCTCCAACAGGACCAGCACCTGAAGGGCTTCCTGCACAAGGAAGTGGTGCGTATGGAGGATAACTAACCGAATAATTTGCTAAATCACTAACTCCTGTAGCTTCTAATTGACTATTTTGTCCACTACAAATCGTTGGAGGTGTAGCTGTTGCGCCCATTGTTACATTCGGGCAATTACAACCGCCATAATGTGAGGCTGTTATTGCAAATCCTGAAGCTACAGTACTAGCATTGGTTTGAAATTGAATAGTAAGCGTTTGTCCGGGTTGTCCGGTATAAGAGACGGTTCCAGTTGTATTTGTATAGGTAGCCAATAAAGTTCCTCCTGTACCAACACCGTTGTAAATTCTAACAAAGTCAGTTACTGCTAAAGTAAACGTTCCTGATATCGTATAAATTCCTGCTCCTGAATTGGTTAAAACAACCGTGCTGTTTACATTGTTCGTATAGTTACCTGCAGCTCCACCATTATCGTAAAAAATCATGTTGGTAGCACAAGGAAAAGTTTGTGTGCCAGTAGCCCCGAAGTTGGTACCAGGAAAAGTGCATGAACCTGTATAAGTAACGGTAAAAGTAAAACCAGCGGCTTGTGTAGTCCCATCAGAAATGAAACGAACTGTCACTTGTTGTCCAGGTGTTCCAGTAAATGAATAGGTTCCATTTCCTGTTAGAGTATTCAAAATCGCTCCAGCAGTACCCGAACCATTATATATGATAATGGATTCTCCAGCGGCAAGAGTGTATGAACCATTTAAAGAAACTGTGGCTGTACCAATTGTTTGTACGATTGTATATCCATCTGCATTGACACCATAGTCAGCGCTACAACCACCGTGGTCACACAGGGTCGTATTTAGTCCACAATTGATTTGATTGGCACCATTTTGTGGAACAAAAACTTGAGATATACTTACGAATGGTAAAAGTAGAAGTACAGTTAGTACTAATTGTTGAATAGTAGTTCTCATTTTCAAACTTATTTAGTAGCTGGAATAACGGTACCCTGAGAGGTAATAATGGCTTGCATGAGTTGATTTTCAAGTTGAATTAACAAATAAGTGATTTCAGTATTCTTGAAAACCGCATCTTTAAAAATTGCTCCTGTTGCATTTGCCTTGCTAAAGTCTGCATATTCTAAAGTCGTTCTTGAGAAGTTTGCATTTTTAATGTTAGCTCCAATCAAATTCGCATGATTCAAATTCGATTCTTTCAAATTTGCCCCTTCTAATTTTGCATAAGATAAATTAACATGATCTAATTGCATGTTACTTAAATCAGCACCATTTAATGGAGCGCCTTTTAAATTGATTTCAACATCTGGATTATTTATTAGATAAGTTCTAAATCCTGATGGGTTTGAGGTTAGTAATTGATATGCTTGAAGATCGTATTGTTGAGCATTGCTTTCAAAGCAAAGGAACAACAATAGAAAAGCAGATAGAAAAGTAAGTTTCATTTTCTCATAAGTTTAGCGCCGTAAACTTACAGTATTTCCTGCTGATTCTTCGGTGCTGTAAGCTCTAACTTTCCCTTTTTCAAGCATATAAGATTTGTTGATATCTATTGCTATTGATTATTCATTGAATTCTATCGTTTAAAATATGTGTTTGATTGATTATTTCATTTAATACCTTGTTAATAACTAATTCACATTTTCATAATTTTTTATTTTTCTAAGTGATTTGACGATTAAAACTGCAGTTTTGAAAAAAAAACGACATTTTTATTCAGATTCAACAGTTGTAATTTCAGCCACTTATAACCTTGGATTCACATTTCTTTAAAATTTCCCGTTTAAAAAGCTTGCTGAAGTGGAATAAGTGTGTACCTTTGCAGCCGCTTTGAACGATAAGCGCTTTT
>JADLGD010000210.1 GCA_020849495.1 Fluviicola sp. | reverse complement strand
TCTTAATCTCCTCATCCAGTTCAACTTCTGAGCCTTTTGTAGCCTCCACAGTATCAACAAGTTCGAGCGATGATGCCAAAATTTCCGCGCAAATATAGTCCAAATTATTATTGATGGCTGAATTTATCGCAGAATTTCTCTGAATTTTCACGTCAATGCGGTCTGTAACCTCCAGATTACTATCCTTTCTCAAGTTCTGAATCCGATTCACCAACTCTCTTGCAAGTCCCTCCTCACGCAACCCTTCCGAAATTGTAACATCCAGAGCCACAGTCAATTGACCTGAATTGGCAACCTTCCATCCCGGAATGTCCACTGGGATGATTTCCACATCTTCGGTCTCCAAAACAATGGTTTCCCCTTCAAATTTCATCTCAAATTTGCCGGTTTTTTCGATTCCCGAGATAATTGCCGGTCCGGTTTCATTCGCAAACGTTTGTACCGACTTCATATGCTTCCCGCATTTTTTACCCAAGGTTTTGAAATTCAATTTCAGATTTTTCACGATTTGTGTTTGCGACTCATCTACCAAATCCAAACTCTTCACATTCACTTCCGACAAAATCAAATCTTTTACCGCTTCAATTTTTGCTTTGTAAGAATCATCCAAAACAGGAATTTGAATTTTATTCACTGGTTGACGCACGCGAATGTTTTCTTTTTTACGAATCGACAACACCATTGACGAAATTTTTTGCGCCAATTCCATACGCTCTTCCAAATCTTTATCAATTAAGAATGTATCTGAAACAGGGAAATCACTCAAGTGAATGGATTGAGATTTATCACGACCGGTAATTGAGTTTAAATCTGTAAACAAACGATCCATGAAGAATGGAGCAATCGGAGCGGAAAGCTGTGCGATAACTTCCAAACAACGATACAAGGTTTGATACGCAGCAATTTTATCTTGCGAATAATCGCCTTTCCAGAAACGTCTTCTGCACAAACGTACGTACCAGTTACTCAAATGTTCATCCACAAAACTTTCGATTAAACGACCTGCACGGTGCGGTTCGTAATCGGAATACGCTTCATCTACTTTTTTAATCAATGTATTTAATTCAGAAATAATCCAACGATCAATTTCCGCACGTTCCAACATCGGGATTTCACCTTCTTTGTAATTGAAGCCATCCACGTTTGCATACAATGCAAAGAACGAATACGTGTTGTGAAGTGTTCCGAAAAATTTACGTTGTACTTCTGCAATTCCTTCAATGTCAAATTTCAAATTATCCCAAGGAGCCGCATTGGTAATCATGTACCAGCGGGTAGCATCTGGACCGTATTTCTCAATGGTTTCGAATGGGTCAACAGCATTGCCCAAACGCTTACTCATTTTCTGTCCGTTTTTATCCAACACCAATCCATTACTCACAACGTTTTTAAATGCAACCGAATCAAAACACATGGTAGCGATGGCATGCAAAGTAAAGAACCAACCGCGTGTTTGATCTACACCTTCAGCAATAAAATCAGCAGGATAATATTTTTTCTGATCAATTAATTCTTTGTTTTCAAACGGATAATGCAATTGCGCATACGGCATTGCACCGGAATCAAACCAAACATCAATTAAATCCGGTTCACGGAAAAGCTTTTTGCCATTGCGTTCCAACACGATGTTATCGGCATACGGTTTATGCAAATCAAATGTATTGTAATTTGTTTCCGACATATCACCTGCAGTAAATTTCGCAAGTGGATTTTCTGTCATTGCTTTTTTCGCAATAGCATTTTCAATTTCTTTTTTCAACTCCTCTACTGAACCAATCACAATTTGCTCTGATTTATCTTCACTGGTCCAGATTGGAATTGGAATTCCCCAAAAGCGTGAACGAGATAAATTCCAGTCGTTCAAATTTTCCAACCAGTTCCCAAAACGGCCAGTACCGGTTGATTCCGGCTTCCAGTTGATTGTTTTGTTCAAAGCAATCATTCTGTCTTTGTAATCAGTAGTTTTGATAAACCATGAATCCAATGGATAATACAACACAGGTTTATCGGTTCTCCAGCAATGCGGATAACTATGTTCGTAGGTTTCTTTTTTGAAAAGTTTTCCTTCTTCCTGTAATTTTAAAACGATGCGTTCATCCACACTTAGATAGGCTTTCAGCTCTTTTATTTTTCCGGCAGCCTCTAAAATGGATTTTTGATTTTTGAATTCCGCTTCTTTTTCTGCATCGGTTAAATACGCTTCTTTCACATATTCTTCACCATACAAAAATGTTCCGTCTTTTACTTCAGGTAAAAATTTACCACGTTTGTCAACCAATGTTAACGACCCAATTCCATTTTGTTTCGCCACTCTAAAATCGTCTGCACCAAAACTTGGAGCGATGTGCACAATCCCTGTTCCATCTTCTGTTGTGACGAAATCACCGATGATTACTTTGAAAGCATCACCATCTGTTGGTTGTGTGAATGGTAAAAGTTGTTCATAGGAAATTCCTGCTAAGTCAGAGCCTTTGAATTCAGAAACAATTTGAAAAGGAATAGCTTTATCTCCAGGGTTATAATCTTCGAATTTTAATTCTTTATTTTTTTCAGGAAAATGTTTTCCGACTAGTTCTTTAGCAAGAATCACATTTGTAAGTGCATGAGAAAACGGATTAAATGTTTTCACCAAAACATAATCAATATTCTTTCCAACCGCCAAAGCTGTATTAGAAGGCAATGTCCAAGGAGTTGTAGTCCAAGCTAAAAAGTAAACATCTCCTTCAACTTTAAACTTTGATGTGTCTTTGATTTTAAATTGTGCAACAGCAGTTCTATCCTTCACATCTCTGTAACATCCAGGTTGATTTAATTCGTGCGATGAAAGTCCCGTTCCTGCAGCAGGAGAATACGGTTGAATCGTAAATCCTTTGTAGATGGCGCCTTTGGAGTATAAATTACTCAACAACCACCAAACACTTTCAATGTATTTATTATCGTAGGTGATGTATGGATGTTCCATATCCACCCAATAGCCCATTTTTGCTGTTACATCCGCCCATACATCGGTGTATTTCATTACATCTTTGCGGCAGGCAATGTTGTATTCTTCAACGGTAATTTTTTTACCAATGTCTTCTTTTGTAATTCCTAAGGTCTTTTCAACGCTTAATTCTATTGGTAATCCATGCGTATCCCAACCGGCTTTACGTTTTACCTGAAAGCCTTTTTGTGTTTTGTAGCGGCAGAAAATATCCTTAATCGAACGCGCCATTACGTGGTGAATACCAGGTAATCCATTGGCGCTGGGAGGTCCTTCATAAAAAACAAAAGGCGTTTTTCCTTCACGCGAAGTGATGGATTTTTCGAAGGTGTTATTTTCGTCCCAGGTCTTTTGAACATCCTTCGCTGTTTGCGAAAGGTTGAGGCCGGTATAGGTCTTATAATTTTTGCTCATAATTGAATGATCCAATTCGTGTTTAAAAAAGGATTGCAAAGGTAGTAAAATATCTATAAAAACCTATTGCTTAAAGGCTTAAGCCAAGGGAAAGGTGAATTTTCGGCAAACAAAAACCCCATCCAATTTGCATTGAATGAGGTTTTCAGAAAAAGAATGAATTATTTCGCTACAACAAATCGTTTGGTAGCAGCAGTGGTTCCATCTAAAACAATCGATGCAAAGTAGATGCCTTCCGGCAAAGTAGCTACATCCAATTGAATGGTGTTTGTTCCTTGAAAACCTTCCATTTGTTGGTTCATATCCATTTTTTGTCCGAG
>JADLGD010000209.1 GCA_020849495.1 Fluviicola sp. | reverse complement strand
TGGAATGGCAATAGATGTTGAAAGACGTTTAGATGAGCATAATAAAGGGAAATCAAAATTCACGAGTGGACATGTTCCATGGGAACTGATTTATCAAGAAACAATTGGAATAGCAATTGAAGCGAGAGAACGAGAGAAATACTTGAAAAGTTCAGCAGGCAAGCAGTTTTTAAAGAAACAAGGGATCATTCAAGACTGAAAATCCTTGTGTCGGATTTGGGTTCCCTGCCTGACTGCGTCAAGCAGGCAGGGATTCCCTCCAAGTCAAATTGACTTGCAAGCATCACCACGGAAGGGAGCCAAATGGTTCCCTTTTTTTTATCGTTAAAAGAGACAGAATAAATGAGGGCTGTGTCTACATCTTAAATACTTTTTTTAGTTTTCATCTATTACTTTCATTAAGAGTGGTAAATTAGACATCTCAAAATGACACGTGTAAATGACAATTTGGAAAATCGCATTGTTGGAAGATAATATTGACTTTTTACTTGATCGCATCCGTAATCTTGAAAGTATTGAACAAGTTAAAGTTGTTGCATACGCCACAAACTCTGAAAATTTTCTTGAATTAGTTAAACAAACAAAGCCAGATGCAATTCTTGTGGATATTGAATTAAAAAACGATAGCATGAGTGGTCTTGACATTGCATACAAGTTAAATTTGCCAGTTCTGTTTGTAAGTAGTGAAAATGCTAAACATATAAAGGATATTGAACATCTAAGAATTGAACAAGATTTAGTTGTTGATCATATGACAAAGCCTTTCACTGAGAATGCATACATAAAAGGTGTTCATAGATTTATAAAAGACTTGTACATTCGTAATGCTTCTGAATTTAAAATCAACTCTAATTATATGGGGGAAGGAGTTCCTTATGAGTCAATAGTTTTTCTTACTTCAGATAAGATGGAGGGTTCAGAATCGAATAACAAAATGATCTACTTCAATAATCAACCACCGAAAAAATTAGTTGATTTTTCTTTTTCAAAAATGACTGAAAAAGGTTTTCAACCGTCACATTTTATTACCATTCACCGTTCTTTTAGAGTAAACATCAATCATGTGAAAAAATATGATCATTTAAAGTTTGTTGTTGAAGTTGAAGCCTACTCTAGTAAAGGGAAATTGGAACTTAAAAAGTTGCCAGTTTCAGAAAACTTTCGTCCGGCAATTCGAAAATTATTCCCACGAACGCTTTAGTTACTCTATTAACCGCTTTTATTTTTATTTACAAGCTTTTATTACTCCGCTTTTGCTCAAATCTTTCTTACTGTCAACATTTGCTCTATTAATTTTTAAAAAGATAGAACAGATGATTCCGTCAGTTAACTTCCATTTGTGGGAGCCATGTAATATGCGTTGCAAGTTCTGCTTCGCCACTTTTCAGGATGTCAAAAAGACCATCCTCCCAAAGGGCCATTTGCCTAAGGAACAGGCAATCGAAGTGGTAAAAGAATTGGCGCAGTTTGGATTCGAAAAAATCACTTTTGCAGGTGGCGAACCGACCCTATGTCCCTGGTTGGATGAACTTATTCTTACTGCTAAATCATATGGTATGACCACAATGATTGTGACCAATGGCAGCCGTTTAACTCCAAAGTTTCTTGAAAGAAACAGAGAGATTTTAGACTGGATTGCATTGAGTGTTGATAGTTTATCTTCTGATACCAATCTCAAACTTGGCAGAGCAATTTCAGGAAAGAAAGATATTGGTCTCGATGACTATTTGTCAATGATTCAACTAATCAAGGAGTATGGATACGGACTGAAAATCAATACTGTGGTGAATAGGTATAATCTGGATGAAGATTTTACGGAATTGATACAGTTCGCACAACCTAAAAGATGGAAGGTCCTTCAGGTCATGCCAGTCAATGGACAGAATGACACAAAAGTTGATGAGCTGACAATTAGTTTGGCTGACTTTGAATCATTCGTAAATAGACATCAGTCCCTTGAACAAATTACTACCCTAGTTCCAGAAAGCTGCGAATTGATTCGAGGCTCCTATGCCATGGTGGACCCAGCGGGGAGGTTTTTCGATAGTTCGAGGGGGGAGCATTTTTATAGTGAATTAATTTTAACAGTTGGTGTTGAAAAGGCATTTCATCAAATATCAATCGACAAATCTAAATTTGAAGACAGGGGTGGAAATTATGAATGGGTGAAATGATTTTCTAAATTTACTATTATGTCGATTCCAAGTAAACATCACTACATACCTCAAGTTCATATAAAAAAAATTGACGTTGGTAAAGGATACTTTGTCTATCACAAAGAAGAAGGAAAAGTGATACATAAAAAGTCCACAACCGACATCTTTGTCATAAAAGATTTAAATACATCTCTCAATGAAGATGGTGATATCGACCATTCATCGCCAATCAAAAATTATAGTTAAAAGTGCAACAATTACCCCCTCACCTCAATAATATAACAAATTAAATTGATAATTATCCATTTTAAATGATATTTTTATCACACTTAATTCGACAAAATGAACTGCATTAAACGAATTTTAAAAGACCAAGGTCGTACTCAGAAATGGCTCGCTATACAATTAAACCGCAGTCAAAACACGGTTTCAAGCTGGTGCGCCAATCAAACTCAACCAACTGTTGAGGACCTCTTCCTTATCGGAAAATTGATAAGTGTCAATCCGAAAGATTTATTACAAGATAACAGCAAGACAAACTAATGGCAATTAAAAAATCAGAATTATACAGCTCCTTATGGGCCAGCTGTGATGAATTAAGAGGTGGAATGGATGCTTCGCAGTACAAAGATTATGTACTGACGATGCTCTTTGTGAAGTACGTAAGTGATAAATACGCTGGTAACCCAAATAGTTTGATTGAAATTCCTGCAGGAGCTTCTTTTGATGATATGGTCAAGCTAAAAGGGCAGCCAGACATTGGTGACCGTATCAATAAGGAAATCCTAAGACCATTGTTTTCAGCGAATGGATTAGAAGGTTCGATGGAACTTGCTGATTTCAATGATGATGATAAATTGGGAAGTGGGAAAGATAAAGTAGATACACTTTCCAAGTTGATTGCCATTTTTGAGAATCCAGGACTGAACTTTAAGAATAACAGAGCCGAAGATGATGATGTGTTGGGTGATGCGTACGAATTCTTGATGCGTCACTTTGCAACCGAATCTGGAAAGTCGAAAGGGCAATTCTATACTCCATCTGAGGTTTCAAGAATTTTAGCAAAGGTCATTGAGGTTGATAAAGCCGATAAACCTTCTTATACAGCGTATGACCCAACGTGTGGCTCAGGCTCCCTTCTCTTGAAAGTGGCAGAAGAGGCTCCAAATGGATTAACCATTTATGGTCAGGAAAAAGATATTGCTACCAAAGGTTTGGCCATCATGAATATGTGGCTGCATGGCTATCCTGAAGCAAGTATTGCTGGAAAGAACACAATATCGGACCCACAATTCAAGGAAAATGATGGCAGCTTGAAGCGTTTTGATTTCGTTGTGGCCAATCCTCCATTTTCTGTAAAAAATTGGACGAGTGGAATTGTTCCAATGGATGATGAGTTCAAGCGTTTTCGTGGTTATGGTGTTCCCCCAGAAAAGAACGGTGATTATGCTTTCTTGTTGCATATTCTAGCTTCTCTAAAAAGTACTGGAAAAGGAGCAGTTATTCTTCCACATGGGGTTTTATTCAGAGGAAATGCTGAAGCAGAAATCCGTAAGAATATTATCGAACGCAAATGGATAAAGGGAATAATTGGGCTTCCTGCTAACCTATTTTACGGTACGGGAATTCCAGCGTGTATCATTGTCATGGACAAAGACAATACTGAAGAGCGCAAAGGAATTTTCATGATTGATGCTTCAAAAGGATACATCAAGGATGGTAATAAGAATCGACTGCGTGAACAGGATATTCATAAAATTGTAGATGTCTTCTCGAATCAAATTGAAACATCCAAGTTTGCACGTTTTGTGCCTTTCGAAGAGATTGAAAAGAATGAATTCAACCTAAATATTCCTAGATATATTGATACGCAAGAAGAGGAAGATGTGCAGGATTTGAATGCCCACTTGAATGGTGGTATTCCGTTAAAAGACATTGATGGTTTGCAAGCCTATTGGGAGGTTTACCCAAGTTTACGAAAGCTCTTGTTCTCTGATTTGCGTCCTGGATACCTGAAACTGAATGTGACATCTAACACCATCAAAGAAACGATTTACAGTCATTCAGAGTTTACAGCTTACAGCCAAACCTTGGATAAAGTCTTCGATGCCTGGAAAAATTCTATTTACGATGAATTACAAGGTATTCAAGGTGATACGGCTCCAAAGAAATTCATCCACACCTTGTCAGAAGCTTTACTGAAGGCCTACGAAAATAAGGCGCTCGTGAACACCTACGACATCTACCAGCATTTGATGAATTACTGGAATGAAACGCTGAAAGACGATGTGTACTTGTTGATTGAAGACGGTTGGAAAGCAACGGTGAAGCGTATTCTGGAAAAGAACAACAAAGGAAAGGAAGTAGATAAAGGCTGGACCTGTGATTTGATTCCAAAATCCTTGGTGGTGCAGAAGTACCTCTCCGCTGAACAAGCAACTTTACAGGACTTGAACAGCGAATTGGAAAGCCTACAAGCGGAGATTGCACAATACGAAGAGGAACATGCTGGCGAAGAAGGTTTGCTTGCTGATGCCACCAATGACAAAGGAAGTCTTACGAAGGCGACCTTAACAAAATACGTGAAAGACAACAAAGGAAATACTGCAGAAAAGGAAGGCCTCACCTTAGCGAATGAATTACTGAAACTCATGGAGAAGGAAGCGGATTTGAAAAAGAAAGTGAAAGCCAATGAAGTGGAACTGGACCAAAAGACGCTGGAACAATACGGCAAACTCACCGAAGCCGAAGTACGTGTGTTGGTGGTTGATGATAAATGGTTAAGCACCATCAAGGCGACCATCCAAACGGAGATTGATGCCATTTCACAGCGCTTGACAACCCGCATCAAGGAACTGGGTGAGCGTTACGATACCAAATTGAGCGAGCTCGAACATGGATTAAGCGAAGTCGAAAACCGTGTGGCTGAACATCTTCAAAAAATGGGGTTGGTATGGAATTGATAAAAGTAAAAACAAAGACATCCCATTATGGGCCTATACCCGAAGACTGGATAGATTGTCTTTTTGAGGATGTACTAGATGGTTTTTCTAGTGGTATGACTCCGTATCGAGGAAATCCTGAATTTTATCGAGGACAAATTCCCTGGATTACTAGTGGTGAGCTTAAATATTCTCAAATAAATGATACAATTGAAAAGATTACTCCAGATGCTGTAAAAAAAACCAATTTAAAAATCCTTCCAGTTGGAACTTTTTTGATGGCTATTACGGGTCTGGAGGC
>JADLGD010000208.1 GCA_020849495.1 Fluviicola sp. | reverse complement strand
TCATTGTGATTGAAAACGGAAAAATGCTTGAATCGGGAACACATGAAGCATTGATGGAACTGAACGGTCACTACAAAGAGTTGTATGACAAACAATTGATGGAACAAAAATTCAAGGAAGAAGAACCTTTAGAAGAAGATTGATTAATCTTTCAAATCTTGTTTCAGTGTTTTGTAATGTTCAAATTTCCCTTTGATAAAATTCACCAATTCTACTTCAGAAGCGGTTTTCAGGAAATCTTCATCAATTGCCATGAACACAATGAAATCTTCAAATTCTTCACGAGATAATTGAATCACATCGTAAGCAACATATAAACGCAACAATTCTTGTACAATATCAATTTGCTTGTCTTTGTACTTCATTTCCTCCACCTTGCGCTTGGATTGTTCTTTAGAAGAGAAACGTTCGTAGAGCGCCGTAATCGGACTTTGAATTGCCTCCATACCGGTAATCGTACGTGTATCTCTCAAAGCCAAACTAGCCCTTTCTTCTTTGATTTGTTGCAAAGTCTTCAAAGGTTTTACAACAACCTCTTGAATTTCCGTTGACTTTGGATCCAAATAAACATCCACTATTTGCTGACATGAAGAATCAGCTTTTACACGAAAACCAATTTTATCGCAACCTTTAATTGAGATGATGATTGAATCATTTGCATTCACATACACTCCAAATGAACCGTCTGCCTGTCCGAAAACACCTTTTCCAGTAGATCGATTCACAACCATCATATTGAGAAAACGCGATGGATGTAAGGTATCTTGTACTCGTCCTTTGAGCCAAACACGTGAGCATTCTTGAGCAGATACCTGACTGAAGAAAAAGAAAACGATTATACTGCATGCAAATTTCACTCGACTAAATTAGAATAATTCAAATAGCTACTCCATTTGTTAACACAAATTTTGAAAACACCCACTCAACCCAAATAGATACATTTGTAAATTTACATTTTTACATTTGTAACACTTAATAAATCCCAACAAATCAATCATAAAAGCAGGTTTCTATGTAAATTTGCAACATGAAACGTGTAGTTGTAGGATTATCAGGCGGTGTTGATTCAAGTGTTTGTGCACATTTATTGATTCAGCAAGGCTATGAAGTGATTGGTTTATTCATGCGTAATTGGCACGATGAAACAGTCACTCTATCCAATGATTGTCCATGGATTGACGATTCAAACGACGCGCTTTTAGTTGCAGAACACTTAGGAATCCCCTTTCAAGTACTCGATTTAAGCAAAGAATACAAAGAACGCATAGTCGATTACATGTTTGCTGAATACGAAGCAGGCCGAACCCCTAATCCAGATGTTCTTTGCAATCGTGAGATCAAATTTGACGTGTTTTTAAAAGCAGCCATGGAATTGGGAGCTGATTTTGTTGCTACCGGTCATTATTGCAGAAAGACAACCACAGAAGACGGTATTCATCATTTACTTTACGGTTTAGATCCAGGAAAAGACCAATCGTACTTTTTATGTCAGCTTTCACAAGAACAACTTTCAAAAGCCCTGTTCCCTATTGGCGATTTGCAAAAATCGGAAGTGAGAGCCATTGCCAAAGAAATTGGATTGGTTACAGCCGACAAAAAAGACTCTCAAGGCTTGTGTTTTGTAGGTAAAATCAGTCTACCTGAATTCCTTCAACAACAACTTCAAGTGAAGCACGGTGAAATCATTGAAATAAAAGAAGATAACGAACAGTTTATTTCTTATTCAAAAATCACTCCGAGCATTGAAAACGTTGAAAAACTCAGTGAGCCTTTTGAGTACAATCCATCAATGGGAATAAAAGTCGCAGATCACATCGGAGCTCACTACTACACCATTGGTCAACGAAAAGGTTTACATATTGGCGGTCGACCAGAACCATCATTTGTCATTGGAATTGACACAACCACCAACACCGTTTATTCAGGTCAAACTGACGAACATCCTGGATTAAATCGTTGGGCATTAAAAATCAATTCAGAAGAAGCACATTGGATCAATCCCACAAAAGAATTACAAGTCAATGAAAGTGAAACATACGATTTACGCATTCGTTACCGTCAGCCACTTCAAAAAGCAACATTGATTCGAAAAGAAAGTGGTTATTATTTGTTGTTTGAGAAATTGCAACGCGGAATTACACCTGGTCAGTTTGCCGCTTGGTACAAAGAAGATGAATTAGTTGGTTCTGGCATTATTGCTCATTAGGCAAAAACACATCAAAGGTAAAATCTTCGTA
Organism: Fluviicola sp.; assembly: GCA_020849495.1. Classification (GTDB taxonomy): domain Bacteria; phylum Bacteroidota; class Bacteroidia; order Flavobacteriales_D; family Crocinitomicaceae; genus Fluviicola. The sequence continues at coordinate 11,214 of JADLGD010000208.1, read as the reverse complement.
AAACACCAAAGTCTTGATGATTTTTTTTGATTCTTTGACAGGTTTCAATTGCTCACCTTTCGTTTCTTTAGCAACAACAGTCACTTCGTCTCGTTTTACAGATTCCAAAACTGGCAACTCCACTCCATCTGGAACTTGTTTTCCTGTGAGTAACCATTGAGCTGAAACCCTTGGAAATGCTTGTAATAGTTTTTCGAGAAACTCATAGCTAGGCTTGTTGCGCCCACCCAACACATGGCTCACATTTGAGCGTTGCACACCAATCTTATCAGCAAAAGCACCAGCTGTCAAACGGTGTGATTCAATAATCATTTTGATTCTATCTCTTATCTCCATGTTACAAATGTAAAAATGTAATTTTACAAGTATAACCTACTTGCGTTTTACAAATGTAACAAAAGAAAAATACCGATCCACAAAAGCGAATCGGTATTTCATATATAAACTGAAAACTATGACTAATTCATCTGATAATTAAAGAATAAAGATGTTTTATTCACTTGCGGTAAAGACGGTCCAAATGTAACTAGATCCATCAATTGAGCCACTTCATGAATTGAAAGTGTACTTTTTGCTCCAAGTTCTTTGTGCTTTGCTAATCTGAACTTTGCTACGTTTACTGCATTATTTATCATCGTTAATTCCATCTTTAAAAGTTTTTAAATCGCATATCAAACAAGCACATTTACGCTACATATCTAATTAGGTTACAAATTCTATCAAATTTTTTACATATTCATTTAAAGATTACTTCTTTACTTTAGATAAAGTATCTAAAACATTTTAAATAGATGATTTAATTTTCATCAGATTCTAAACATAAGTGAATACTGAATTGAATCATCCACAGCAAGAATAGCAATGGAAAGAGCAACGTTTTTACAACTATTTTCCACCACGACACCTGTTTGCTTGTTTTTATTTGATTGTTCTTCTCTTGAAGCACTGTTCCTCCGTAATACCGCATGATCGTTTTTTTTCTTTCAAAAGTCCAGAAAAGACTAGGGATTACGCAGATAATTAAGTTCACTTTGTTATTTCTAACAATTCACTTGATTTTAACTTAATTATTTAGTTTTTCTCAACTTAATTCGCTTAATTTACGAATGCAAATGACAGAAATCACAGCATTCATCCAAACCCTTTTACCGTTGATACATGGTGAAAAGGACTGGTGCGCTTGGTTTTCAGATCAATCGGATTCACTTCACCTCACTTCAAACCATCAACGACCACAATCTTTGGAAGAGCGAATATTAATGAAACATTTGAGTACACAGCTCACTCCCCCATTCATTTCAATTACGACTTCTCATTTGTGTTTTCAATTCATCAAGGAATCTAGCAACAAGATCAACCAATTGTACTGCATTCAAACAGAAAGCTTTGAATTGGTGATTGCTGGTAAAGCTGCTACGGAGCAACAAATCGCAACCATTCAAACTGCTTTTCAACAAGAAGCACGAAAAATGCAATTAAAAAAGCAGAGTTTTCAACTGATTCAACGTCTGCAAGAAAAACAACAACTCTTGCAACAACAAATCGAACTATATAAAGAGCAACACAAAGTAGCGCTACAATCACAAGTAAATCAATGGATTCACAATCAAAAGCAAGAAATCAGTGTAACACCAGGTGTCATTGATTTATTTTTACAAAGCCCCACTCCTATTGCCGTTCAATCCGTATTAGACCAAGCCCTTCAACTTGCACTTTACACACAAATAGATCAGCATTCACCTATTACATTGCAAGAAGAACACATTGAACTTAAAGCAACTGCCATCAAAAGTCAACTTAGCAACAGATTATATACACGAGCTGAACTTTTATTAGACAAATACGAAACGAGTGCACAGCGCATCGATTTGAAAAAAGCAGTTATCACCGGTAGAACACTAGCTGAACATTTAGAACCACCTGTTTCTCCGCCAGCTATTACCGATGCAATCAAGAAAAACAGAAAAGCGATAGCACAAGCCATGCAACAATATCCTGATCGCTGGCCATTGATTCGCAATTACCTGAAACCTTTAAAAGATTTGGATTTTCAGCTCAATCTTAAAACCCTTTAGTTCAACAAATAATCGTAAGCTTCTTTGATTTCAAGGAATTTTTGTGTTGCAGCCAATTGGTCTTCTTCATTCGCATCTTGAAATTTATCCGGATGATAACGCGCAGCCAATTTTCGAAATGCTCGCTTGATCTCGATTTGACTTGCATTTTCTTCTAATTGTAAAATCAGATACGCCTTTTTGATATGATACGCTGAATTTTTAATCCAAACAAAAGTGGCAGTATCATCTTCATAGATCAACTTCCTGCGATTGAAAATGGTTTTTTCCACATAACCAATATGCACCCCAATTAATTCAGAAAACCGTGTAATGGCAACAACTTCACGATCAATGATATCACCATCTACAAACGATAATTCAATCAGAAAATTGACCAAATTCAAGCGTTCTTCCCCACTTCCCATCCGTTTTAAAACCCATCTGGCGATACTGCGAATATTGGTAGAATACTTCAATGCATTTGTCAATTCTACACCAATCTCCACATCTACTTGTTTGAAAACTTGCTTGAAATAATCATGGACAAAATTGATTTTATTCTCTGAACTTTTGGCGTTTTTCTTGATGACCCATCCAGCCAAATAAGTATAAGCTATGATTTTATTTCGCTCCGAACTATCAAAATGAATGGGCATGTTGATTTCTTCAGCAGCATTCATTGGCTCCACTTTTTTTTGTCTGATCGCAGCGATGACTACTATGACAAAAAAGACAACAAAAAGTAACACGAGCATCAATATCCAAATCATCTGTCACGATTTTACTTAGGCACCAATGGATAAATCAATGATTCTAAACCATTTAACTTAATCTCATACATCAATTCCAATTGCTTCCCGAGTGTGCCATTTGGAAAACCATTTTGTTTGAACCAAACTAAATAAGTCTCAGGTAAATGCACCAAATACCGACCTTGGTATTTACCAAAAGGCATTTTTGCCTCTGCTAATTTGACCAATTCGTGTTTATCGCCAATCATTTGTCTTCACCAATATTAACAAGGTAAAACTTGTAGTAAGAACCTGAATCATCAATGATCAATTCTTTTTCACCCTCCAACTGTTCGGTCATGGCACTGACGATTTCCATACCAAATGAGTCTTTTGCTTGCACTTTCCAAAAACCATTGTCTTTGTATTCTAAGCAAAAACGATCACCTTCCATTCGATACAAACGAATACCTATTTTCGGTGTCAATTGTTGATCAAAAGCGTGCTTCAACGAATTCGCAAACAGTTCATTGAATAACAAAGCAAAAGGAACAACCGCTTTTGCATTCAAGCATTCAATCGATACATCCATCTCACATTCAACATGTTTATTGATGGAATAACTGTGCAATAAATTATCTTTTAAATCCTCAATATAACGTTTTAAATCTAAGCTTGACAATGAATTCGACTGATACATTTGTTCATGAATCATCGCCATTGCATTCACCCGATTAATTGCTTCTTGATAAAATAAATCCCCTTGTCTGCCTAAACTATTTGCTTGTAAACGCAGTAAACTGGTCACGATTTGCAAGTTGTTTTTTACACGGTGATGAATCTCCTTCAACATCACTTCCATCTCCGTTTTTTGTTTAGAGATCAACGCATTTTGAGCTGTCAATTCTGCATTGTTTTCTTCCAAAACGGATTGGGAAAATTTGGTAGTGGTTATATACAAATTCATGATGTAGCCCAAAGCAAATCCAACAACAATAAACTCTGAAATAAAAGTCAATAAATCATTGGTTGTGAAATGTTTCGCTGCTATGACATTCGCATCAAACAAGAACCAAACATAAGTAATCAAAATCAAAAAATGGATGGTCAAAATGCTGATCCCCCAACGTTTACCGAGGATGAAAAAGGTAAACAAGATATTGATAACCATCCACATAGGTGTCAGGAAATGGATAGCTTTCAAAAAGAAAAAAGCACCAGTAATGATGATCACACTTAATATGGAACAGATTTTTCCAACGAGTCGGTAATTTTTGGTTTTATACAATACTAGTAAACCAAAACCACTCATTCCAGCAGCAAACAGATTTGGAGCGGCACTGAAATGTTCATTGGAAGAATTCAATAATGCCACCAACAGCATCAATACCAAGAAAAAGTAACACAAGTGCAACACCAATTGAAAGCGCTTTTGCTCGTGGAAATCTGCCCAGTTACTTTTTCTCATAGTCCTTTCGTTTTGAATAGAAGTTATTTTAGTGGAATCTGTTTCAAGGTTTCCAATAAATAACCCCAGAATTTTTGAACAGAAGAAATTTGAACACATTCGTCAGGTGAATGCGCTCCACGAATATTTGGTCCAAATGAAATCATATCCATTCCTGGGAATTGTTTTCCAAGAATACCACATTCCAAACCTGCATGACACGCTTTGATTTGAGGTTCTTCCTTGTACATTTTTCGATACAAATCAGCCATCAAACTAACAATTGGTGAGCTAGGATTTGGTTGCCAACCTGGATATTCGCCGTTTTGGACAACTGCTACTCCTACACTTTCAAAAGCAGCTCTCACCGCATTTGCCACATCTGCTTTAGTTGATTCAACTGAACTGCGTTGCAAAGATTGTGTGGTGAATTTCCCTTCATTAACGGTAACTTTTGCCAAACTAGTCGAAGCTTCCACCAAGGTACTAATCGCAGGACTCATTCTGAAAACGCCATTTGGAACAGCATAAATTGCATTGACAATCTTTTCAAAATCAAAATGTTTCACAGCTTTAGTTAAAGTATTATTTTCACTGATTGACCAATTCATTTCTGTTTCAATCAACTGGTATTCATCTTTTAAAATCGCGGTGAAATCAGCATAAGCTTGTAGAAACGTCGCTTTTTCATCTTTTGAGATCGCCACTTTCGCTGAAGATTCTCTAGGAATAGCATTTCTCAAACTTCCTCCATCCAAGAAAGCTAGACGAATATCCACTAAACACATCAAATGTACCAACAAACGGTTCATCAATTTATTGGCATTCGCTCGTCCTAAGTGAATATCCATTCCTGAATGTCCACCCAATAAACCGCGTAAAGAAATTTCATACCCAACAAAATCAGCAGGTATATCTTCCATTTCAACATCCATAGTTGTATTGGTATCAATTCCACCAGCACAACCGATGGATAACTCATCATCATCCTCCGTATCCAGATTCAATAAAATGGTTCCTGTGATATTTTTAGGATCCACTTCCATTGCTCCTGTCATTCCAGTTTCTTCATCGATTGTAAACAAAGCTTCGATAGCAGGATGAGCAATGTCTTTTGAAGCCAAAACTGCCATGATTGCAGCTACTCCAATTCCGTTGTCAGCACCTAAAGTTGTGCCTTTTGCACGCACCCAGTCACCATCCACAACCATTTCAATACCTTGTGTATCAAAGTCAAAAACGGTATCTGCATTTTTTTGGTGCACCATATCAATGTGCGACTGCATCACAATCGTTTGGCGATTTTCCATTCCTTGCGTCGCCGCTTTTTTTATGATGACATTCCCAATTCGATCTGTAATCGTTTCCAAACCAAGGGAATTACCAAAGTCGACCATGAATTGAATCACACGCTCTTCTTTTTTTGACGGACGTGGTACTGCATTCAAATCAGCGAAATGATTCCAGAGTGCATTTGGTTCTAAATTTTTTACTTCCATTTTATTCGTTTTCTGTGGGATAATATTTAAGCACTCAGCTGAATATCAAATCCCGTTTTTAATATTATAAATGCGATTGATCCACAGTTCTTCCACTTTTGCACGAGCCCAAGGCGTTTTGCGCAAAAACTTCAGGCTTGACTTCACACTGGGCTCATTGATGAAACAATTAATGGGAATCAAACGTCCCAAACGCTCAAAACCAAATTCAGCTTCGAGATCAGTTACGATTTGTTCCAATTTTACACCGTGTAGAGGATCCATCTTACTTAATTGAGAATTGAAAATGTAAAAAATGAAAAGGATCAAGACGAAATTCTCATTATAAAAGAGAGTTTCTTTCTTTTCAATTCTCCATTGTCAATTTTACATTCTTAAACTAGCTTTCTATATTTCAATCGTCTAGGAGCAGCATCACCTAAGCGTTTGCGTTTGTTTTCTTCGTATTCTGAGTAAGAACCTTCAAACCAAACAACTTGTGAATCACCTTCAAACGCCAAAATGTGCGTACAAATACGATCCAAGAACCAACGGTCGTGGGAAATGACAACCGCACAACCAGCGAAGTTTTCAATTCCTTCTTCCAAAGCTCTCAAAGTATTCACATCGATATCATTCGTAGGCTCATCGAGTAATAATACATTTGCTTCTGTCATCAAGGTCATCGCTAAATGCAAACGGTTTCGCTCACCTCCAGACAATACGCCTACTTTTTTACTTTGATCGGAACCTGCAAAATTGAATTTTGACAAGTAAGCGCGTGCATTGAATTTTTGGTTGCCAATTTCAATGAAATCATTACCTCCACCAATCACTTCGAACACTGATTTCTCAGGGTCGATTGCATGATGCGTTTGATCTACATAACCAATTTTCACCGTTTCACCAATTGCAAAAGTTCCTTTATCAGGTTGCAATTCATCCATGATCATTTTGAAGATCGTTGTTTTACCAGCACCATTCGGTCCGATAATACCAACGATTCCAGCAGGAGGTAATTTGAAATTCAAATCTTCGTACAACAATTTATCTCCAAATGCTTTCATTACGTGTTCAGCATCAATGACATTGTTCCCTAAACGCGGACCATTTGGAATTGGAATCTCCAATTTCACTTCTTTGTCCTTCATTTCTTCCGACATCATTTTGTCGTAGTTCTGAATACGAGCCTTGTTCTTAGCGTGACGTCCTTTCGGGTTCATACGCACCCACTCCAACTCACGCGCTAACATTTTTTGTCGTTTGGATTCCGTTTTTTCTTCTTCTTTCAAGCGGTTTCCTTTTTGTTCCAACCAAGAAGAATAATTTCCTTTCCAAGGAATACCTTCACCTCGGTCTAATTCAAGGATCCAACCAGCCACATTATCCAAGAAATAACGGTCATGCGTTACAGCAATCACTGTTCCTTTGTATTGTTGTAAATGTTGTTCTAACCAATCAATTGATTCTGCATCCAAGTGGTTGGTAGGCTCATCCAATAATAAGATATCCGGATTTTGAAGTAACAAACGGCACAAAGCTACTCGGCGTTTTTCACCTCCAGAAAGTGTATCAATCAATTGATCATCAGGTGGACAACGCAAAGCATCCATCGCTCGATCCAATTTTTGATCCAATTCCCAAGCATCTAAAGCATCAATTTTATCTTGAACAACACCTTGACGAGCAATCAATTTATCCATTTTATCTGGATCATTGAGCACTTCTTCGTCCATAAAAGCATTGTTGATTTCTTCGTATTCTTTCAATACATCCACAATTTCTTGTGCACCTTCCATCACCACTTCTTTCACTGTTTTGTTAGGATCCAACTCAGGTTCTTGCGGTAAATAACCAACAGAATAACCTGGTGAAAAAACCACATCACCTTGGTAAGACTTATCAAGCCCAGCGATGATTTTCATGACGGTTGACTTACCAGAACCATTCAAACCGATGATTCCGATTTTTGCACCGTAAAAAAACGATAGGTAAATATCTTTAATGATTTGTTTTCCTTGAGGAGTCACTTTTGAGACTCCGACCATTGAGAATATGATTTTCTTATCGTCAGACATAGCATAAAATTAAGGATTCAAAGGTACACAAACCAATGAAAAAAGCGCGATAGAAATCAAGAAAAATAGTCGTGAAAAAACGCTGTTTTAAGTCATTCGAAGCAGAAAAACGTAGATCAACACAAAAAGTGCTACAGCAGATATCGTAACAACAAAGTATCCCAAGTATTTCAGGAAGAGTTTCAGGTTTTTAAAACCTGTTTCCAAATCCGCATCGCGTTTGTATGCAAGGGCCATTTTCATATCCGTACTGAAGCGATTCAAGTATACCAATGCTGCAAACCCGCAACCTATTAAGACCAGATTTATTACAGTTTCAAACAAAACAGAGATGTTCGTCAACAAATAAAAAAAGTTGTAAAACAAATCATACCCAAATCGAATGCTGTACAAACTGAAAAAGATAAACCCAGAAACAGCAATATAGCGCGACCATTTTGCAGCAATTTCCAGATTTTGAGAAATAACACCATTCACCCCAAGTGCTTTCTCTTTGATTTGATCATCTAACAATTCTTTATCCATGATTTGTCAATAGTTTATATATCCAAGAAAATAGCATCAATGCGCCAGTTAAAACAACCAAATAAACAATCCATTTCGCAGGAAACCGAAGCGGATTTTTTAAATGTAAAACAATTGTTACAATCGTGAGTATTAAAGGAATTAATGCAGGAAACAACACAATACTCTCTACAATATCACCAGAAATTAGTGCAAAAAAAGAGCGTTGAGTTCCACATGCGGGACACTCAACGCCAAAATTTTCCTTCCACGAACAGGGAAGATATGATAGTTTAAAATCGGCCAAAAGAACCAACTGCACCTGCTAAAAACACTAGAATTACCAGGAAATAAACAAACATTAATCCCGATAAGGATAAACCAACAATTGCACAAACTTGTCCTGCTTTTGAAGTTTTAAACGACTGCTCATATTTTGCAGGGTTGGTTTGATAGATTTTTTTATCTTTTGCATGTAATGAAAGCGCAATAATTCCACACACTAAGCCTGGAATTGCATACAACCAACAAGTTACGATTGAAATAATCCCAAGTACCAATGCACCTGTAGCGTTGGGAAGTGGCGCTGGGTAATTATCATTTTTTGATGGTGAATTGTCTAATAAATCTTCCATTAATGTAATTTTAGTTTAGGGGGCAAATATACTTTTTCTTGTCAAGACAACATTCAATTAATAATGGTTTTATCTCATTTTACTAGAAGAAGGTTCAATCAATCATTATTTTATGTTGTTTTTTCGGTGATTTTGCTAAAAAGTAACTTCCAAACAAAAGCAATAAAACAATAGGTACAACGGTGTAAAGTAACACCTCAAAAATGGAGGTCACAGCATGAATACGACTAAAGAAATAAGAGTAAATAGGTAAAAACATGAACACCCCTTGACTCAGTAAATAAGGAACCAAGCTCCACGATTTGCCATAATAAAGGAAAATCGTACTTACAATGGTACCACTACAGCCAGCAATTGAGAACAATTGAATCAAATACGATTCATAAATAACGCCACCAACTTCATCAATTTCATATTCACCAATTAAATCATACGTACTTTCCAACATGAACCACATGAAAAGAATGAAGATTGCTGACCAAACCCAAGAAATAATTGCGATGTAACGAATAAATAAAAGATTCTCTTCTTCTACATTCGCTTTTTTCTTCGCAATATCATCTAAATTAAATTGATCCATCTTTTTTCAATTTTAAAGGTTTTAAATACGGCAGTTGCATACTATATAATACAGCAAAAACTATCGGAATAATGTTCAAAATAACTGTAACAAACACGCCTGGACCTTTAACTTGCAACACAAAAATGGTAATGTAAAAAGCATGTAAAACAGGTGTCAATTCAGCAATCATGTAAAGAACATAACCCCATTTATTTTTATTCCACATCAAGATGGCACCGAAGGAACAAACCAAAGGCGCTCCAAAAAATCGCACAAAGATCCAGAATGAAGAACTCCAATGCACATCCGAGAAAATAGTTTCTAAATTTTTAGACGAAAAGAAAAACAAGGTGAACAGAAAACATGAAAAGAATGAATAAACCCAAGTTAAAATGCAAAGCACTTTCAACATGGGAGATTTCCTGTTTCCAGGTCCAGCCTCTAATTCATCAACAATATCCAATTCGTCTTGCATTGAAAAAATCTATTTCAAATGTTTCAAATTGACAGCATACATGATGACAAATGCTGAGATAAATACGATGTTCATGACAACTCCTGCAATAGTTGTAAAACCTAAGAAAGGAATATCTTTTGCTGCTAAATAGAGCATAATTCCGGCGATAATAGGTAATAATTGACCTAAAGCATAGATATAAAATCCGTTTTTCTTTAATTTAAACATCATCAAAGCACCTGTTAAGCACAAACCAACATTGACAATGCTAGCAAACTGCGATATACGCGACCAGAAAAAGAAGTTTTCTAAGTTCTCAAATGTTCCACTAAACATATTGCTAATCGGATTTGATGGTAATGTACTCGACATTTGACTCATCATTCTAAACGATTGCTTGGAAGCTTCAAACGTGATTAATCCATAAACTGCAGACAAAAAATAAAAGCCACATCCAATGAAGGTCAGAATACAAAGCACTTTCAAAAATACGGGTAACTCAGGCTTCTTTTCAATATAAAAATCGTTATCAATCGTTTCCATAGGTCCTAAAATAAAAAAATCCTCAGAGTTTTCATAACTCTGAGGATTCAAACTTAATAAGTAATTTATTAACGAGTTTGCTCAATTTGATCTAATGCATCTTGAAACTCAGATGACATATCACTTTGCATTGAAGCTGCAGTGCTTAATCCCATTACTAAAATTAATGAATAAACAGTAGCAACAATTCCGATTACCATACCAGCAATACCTAAACCGCGTTTACCACCTGTTTTTTTCAATTTGGACATTCCCATAACTGAAAGAACGATACTTACGATACAAATTACTAACCATAAGTACATGATCCAAGGACTTCCACCTAACAACATAGAAGCAACAGCGATAGCTGCGATCCATGAAGAGAAAATTAATCCTACTAAAGACAGTACAAATCCTGTTACTGCTAAACCTTTACCTTGCGGTTGAGTTGCGTTTTCTGACATAAAATTTAATTTTGAGTTACAGGACGAATATAGTATCAATTTTCTATACCTCCCAACTTTTGTTAAAAAATGAATGCATTTTTAATAACATTTCAATGTTTAAACACGCCAAAGCCCACTAAAAACGCAATAATTAGAAGTTTTAAAAACTAATTAACATATCAACTTTTTTCCGTAAAATCAATTATTTGAACAAATCAATCAATTTTTAAAGAAGGAAAACAAATACTGCTTACATTCGTTTGTAAATTCCATTTTATGAAAAGTCTATCAATC
>JADLGD010000207.1 GCA_020849495.1 Fluviicola sp. | reverse complement strand
TTCATTATTTGGCAAAGTGATACGCTTGCTTATCAACCTTCAGGAGGAGCCGACACTTCGGTGGCGGGATCAACATTAACTTACAACAGAGGCCTGCGTTTGACCTTGGATCCAAGTGTAAAATACTTTGATAAATACAACAACAAACACCAATTGCGAACGCGCTTGTATTTTGTCGACAATCAAAATTTCACGAATACGTCCCAAAGTACTACTTCAAGTGTCATGTACGGAGATTACCAATTTCAACGTTCTTGGGGAAAAGATGCTTGGGTGTTGACTGCTGGAACGTCATTCACCAGAAACAATGTCAATTCTTACCTTTTTGGCGATCATCATTCGATCAATTCTTCGTTGTATGTGCAAGGTGAGCGTCGTTGGAAAAAATTGGACATCACTGTAGGTGTGCGAGGAGAGTATTTTGAACAAGACGGTAGACAAGGAGATTCTGATTTTTACTTTGGAAAGGATTCAACGAAATTGCCAATCCGTCCTATTTTTAGAATGGGAGCACACTATCAATTGTTTAAATACACGCATTTACGTGCATCATTCGGACAAGGAGTGCGCTATCCAAGTGTAGCAGAACGTTACACACAAACAGCTGTAGGTTCCTTATTGATTGTCCCGAATCCAAATTTGCAAGCAGAAACTGGTTGGGCAATTGAGTTTGGTGTGAAACAAGGAATTAAAATTGGTGGATGGAAAGGGTTTTTGGATGGATCGGTTTTCTTGAATCACTACAAAAACATGATGGAGTTTACCTTTGGTAATTACAAACCAGACTCCATTCCATTTAGTTTCAACCCCAATGACCCGGGATATTTCATGAAATGGTTGGGTTTCCGAGCTGAAAATGCCGAAGAAGCAGAAATTTCAGGAATGGAATATTCCTTGGCTGGAGAAGGGAAAATTGGTCCAATAACGGTTCAAACCTTGTTGGGATACACCTTCATGAATCCAATTACCAAAAACACAGATTCAACATATCGCGCAACATTTTCTGATCAAACAACGGATATGTTGAAATACCGTTTCCGTCACATGGGGAAAGCCGATGTGCAATTGGTTTACAAAGGAATCAGCTTGGGTGGTTCTTTCCGTATGAACAGTTTCATGAGAAACATCGATGCTACGTTTGAAGACGGTGTATTGGGTCAGCAAATCTTGGTTGGATTGAAACAATACCGTGAAAAAAACAATGGAATGACCTATGTGTTTGATGCTCGTGTTGGTTACGAATGGAAAGAGCATTACAAAGTTTCATTCATCGTCAACAATGTGGCTAATGTGGAATACGTGACCAGACCAGGAGATGTACAAGCACCAAGAACCTTCTTGATTCAAGCGAGTTATAAGTTGTGATTTAGCCGTACTTTCTAAAAACGTGTACGGTTTTTTGCAACTTTTTTAAGCCATGCTTTTCATTACTTTGATTCAAATCTGAGTTATGAAAAACCTTAAATTACTTCTATCTGTTGGACTTCTTAGTTTACTATTTATCTCATGTACAATCACAAAACGCCATTACCGAAGTGGTTATCACATTGAATGGAAAAAACGGAAACAAGCAGCGACTCTTTCAAGGGAAGAATCGAGTGCTGATAGTATCAAATCAAAAACAATAATTGCCGAAAGCCGTTCTTCGAATGAAGAAGTGTCTTCTGATCTAACACCTGAAACAAAAACAGTTGAAAACAAAGAATTGCCATCGATTCAACCACAAATTAAAACAATAGAAGACAAACCCATTGCCATTTCTGATGAGCAAAAAGTACCGATACAACAAATAGAAATCGATAACGAGGAAGTAGAAAACAGCACTTCCAAACCGAGGATGCACCCGCTAACATGGGCCATTTGGGCTATGTGGATTGGCGCTATTATTTGTATGTTTTGTGTTACGTTTTATGCCGAAGCTTTGATCGGAATCGTGATAGGTTTCACCTTTGCGATGATCTTTTCATTCATCATACTAGCAGCGTTTAAAAAGCATCCAGAGAAATACCGCTTAAAGAATTTAAGCTATGGCTTCATGGTCCCCTCTTTTATTTTTGGAAGTATAGTGTTGACGGGATTGGTTTTATTCTTACTGTCAATGGAGTATTTCTAATCTTTTTGTAAGAATTCAATTATTATTTTCGCTTTCGCTTTCCCAACAATAGCAGCCAAGTTTTCTTCGCTTTGCTCTTTGACGCGCTTCACGGATTTGAACGCTTTGATGAGGTCTTGAACGGTTTTTTCACCAATACCTGGAATGGCTTCCAACTCATTGCTCAAGGCACTTTTACTCCTGCGATTGCGGTGGTGGGTAATTCCAAAACGGTGGGCTTCATTGCGCAAATGTTGGATCACTTTCAAGGTTTCAGAACGCTTGTCCAAATACAAAGGCAAACTATCTCCTGGATAAAACAATTCTTCCAAGCGTTTGGCAATACCGATGATGGCAATTTTTCCCCGTAGATTCAGTTTTTCTAACGATTCCAAAGCAGCTCCCAATTGTCCTTTACCACCATCAATGATGATCAATTGAGGCAATGGCTGTTCTTCTTCCAATAATCTTCTGTATCGACGGTAAACAGCCTCTCGCATGGTTGCAAAATCATCGGGTCCTTCAACGGTTTGTACATTGAAATGGCGGTAATCTTTTTTACTCGGTTTGGCATCTTTAAACACTACACAAGCGGAAACGGGATTGGTTCCCTGAATGTTGGAGTTATCAAAACACTCAATGTGTTGTGGCAATTCTTTCAGGCGCAAATCTTTCATCATGGTTTCCAAAATGCGATTGGTATGGCGCTCTGGATCCTTAATCTTCTCTTGTTTCATTTTTTCCAAGCGGTAAAACTTGGCATTGCGCAAAGACAAATCAATCAAGGCTTTTTTATCACCTCGCTGCGGAGCAAAGAAACGCAAGTCTTCCATTTCCCAATCCAAGGGATTTTCGACCAAAATTTCTTTTGCGGTACTTTGGAAACGCTCTCTCAACTCTGGTAAAACGAAAGTAAGAATGTCGTTTTGCGTTTCGTCCAATTTGCGTTTTACCTCAACGGTTATTCCATGGATGATTGCACCGCTGTTGACCACCAAATAGTTTACAAAAACGGTATCGTTATCTTCCACCATCGTGACCACATCTACTTGGTGAATCGTAGGGGAGACAATCGTGGATTTTGCTTGATAGCGTTCCAACAGTTCAATCCGTGTTTTGATATCTTGAGCTGCTTCAAATTCAAAATTCTCAGCGAAAGCAAACATGCGTTTTTTCAAGTCTTGAATCACCGAAGCAATGTTTCCTTTCAAAATACCTTCAATTTCTGCAATATAGAGGTTGTAATCTTGAATGGATTGTTTCTTTTCACACGGACCCAAACATTTTCCGATGTGGTATTCCAAGCAAACTTTGTAGTTGCCTTGTTCAATTTTATTGGCTGCTAAATCCAAACTACAAGTGCGCAGCGGGAACAATTCGCGAAACAAGTCCAATAAGGTGTGCATCACTCGTCCACTGGCATACGGACCAAAATACCTTGAACCATCTTTCACCAACAAACGTGTTGAAAACACTCTTGGGAAAGCTTCGTTTTTAATGCAAATCCACGGATAGGTTTTGTCGTCTTTTAACTGAATATTGTACTTTGGTTGGTACTTTTTAATCAGGTTGTTTTCCAGTAAAAGCGCATCGGTCTCCGTATCAACAACGATGTATAAAATGTCAACGATGCGTTTTACCAGCAAATAAGTTTTGGCTTGCTCGTGGTTTTTAGAAAAATAAGAAGTGACGCGTTTTTTGAGGTTTTTAGCCTTTCCAACATAAATGATGGTTCCATCCTTATCAAAATACTGATACACTCCTGGTTTTTCAGGAAGCGTTTTTAATTTGAGTTGGATACTATCGGAAATTTGTTGCACACGCAAATGTAAACATTAGCAAGGATTCTGAAAAAGAAAAACGGGCACCTAATTGGAATCAATCAAGTACCCGTTGCGCTATGAATGGTTGGCTATTAACGATTTTCTGTGTGCATAAGCCAACAACTCAGTTAACTTTCGAATGCCCAATTTGGCAAACATGTTTTGTTTATGATTTTCAACAGTGTTTTTTGAAATATCCATTTTAGCGGCAATTTCTTTACTGATCAAACCTTGAGCTAAGTGCTGCAATACTTCTAATTCTCTGGCAGTAAATCGAATGGTTGATTCCAAGGTTTTCAGTTCAATTTCTGCTTCATTGCAATAAAACGTTGTGGTTTTACCATTACTATGATCATCAATGTACATGGTGCAAATCAAATCTTTTGTAACAGGAATGAGGTTACTAATCATACACATCACATAATGAGGCGCAAGTTGAGTGTAAACAAGTTTTGGATAATGCATGATGCGCCAAGTGTATTCTTTGGATGCATTTTGCATTCTAAATATAAAATAGGGTTTGATTTGTTCACGCTGTTCATCAGTCATTGCAGCTAATTTACCAGCAACATAAACCACATACGATTGCATTTTCAAACGATCTTCTGGATGAATGAGTTGACCGATCTCATTGGGATGCAAACCCAACCATTCTTTTTGAGAAAGGGGAGTACTTTCATTCACATTTCCACCTGCTGCAACGACACCACCTGCTCTAAAATCACCAATGTACCAGAAAGATCCACTTAATGCATAGGCACCAAACTGTTTGACAATTTCAAGAAAAACATCTTGCCAAATTCGATGGGGCAATTGTTCATTGACAATATAGAGCTGATTGAAATCATCATCGTGAGCTAAGTCTATGGACTTCGTTTCCTGCATGTTGTGTTTTTTAGCCAAAGTAAACGAAATGCTTTAATTAGCCAAAAATGCTTTCACACAATCAGGATGGATGTTTTGAATTAAAAACAAATCATTGCCTTTAACTGTAATGACACCGTTTAATCTAACAACATCGTATTTGAATGCTCCATAATCTCCATTGTTTGTAAAAAGCACCATGCCAGTTGTTTCCTCTGTTCCTTCACCATCATTTGAAAGCGCATAAGGCAACCAGACTTTTACTAATTGATAATCAGCAAATGAAACTTTAAAATCAGCTGTAATTGCAGCAATCATAGCGGGTTCGTTTGTTAGATAAGGGTTTCTTAGGTTACAAAAATCCCCATTTGGTTCGTTGAATTGTGGAATTGAAAAATCAATAGATCCAGAAGCAAGCGTGTTCTCTTTAAATAAATAGGTGATGGTCAATTTGTTATCAGTGGATTTCATGAATTTACCAAATTCTTGCAAGATGTCTTCTAATGGAATTTCTGTTTCGATAGATGGTTTTACATGATAAGTCTCATCTTCGTCAGCTTGGAAAGAATACAAATGTTTTAAAGCCAAAAAACCTTCCGTTTGAATTTCTAGTCCGTTGATTGTCAAAACAGTTTTCAATCCATCAAAATCATCAAATAGTTCTTTTTGGCGTTCATCAGAACAGGGAAGATGGCTAAATAATACAAACGATGGGTCTTCGATACTTTCACTGGATTTTAGTGAAGTAATAACAGTGGATTTATCTTCACCAGCAGTAAAAATGACTTGTTGACCAAAACTAGAAAGACTGACCAAAAGTACTGTAATAAGCGTATTTAGTTTCATGTTTTTCTTTCAAATGTAGATGTGATTATCATTCCAAACAATAGTAATTTGTTACTATAAACAAACCATGTAGGTGTCAATGTCTTCTATGAGTTCCATTTAAATCTTGTACATTTGCACAAAATCAAACAGAATGAAAAGAATTGCCTTTGTATCAATGCTTTTATTAAGCTTGACCACTTTAATTTCGAATTGTAAGGGTTCAAAAGAATTAGGAAGTGGAATCAACTTATTTACTATTGAACAAGATCGTGAGTTAGGTGCTCAAGTTGCTGCTGAAATTGACGGGAATCCACAAGAATATCCATTATTGGATTCAACTCAATACAAAGAAGTTTATGGATACTTGTATAAAATCCGCAATACCATTTTGAATAGTGGAAATGTAAAAAACAAAGATAATTTTCAGTGGCGTTTGCGTATCATTCACGATGACAGCACCTTGAATGCTTTCTGTACACCAGGGGGATACATTTATGTTTACACAGGAATTTTAAAATATTTAGATAACGAAGCACAACTTGCCGGAGTGTTGGGTCACGAGATTGCTCATGCCGATTTTCGTCATTCTACTCGTCAAATGACAAAATTGTACGGTGTGCAAACATTAGTCTCCATTTTGGCAGGAAACAGACAATTGTTAAGCCAAATTACAACATCAATTGTTGGGTTGAAATTCTCTCGTGAACATGAATCTGAAGCAGATAAAGGATCTGTGACCTATTTGTGTCCTACGGCTTACCAAGCGGATGGAGGAGCAGGATTTTTTGAGAAAATTACTGCTGCTGGAGGATCAAGAACTCCTGAATTTTTGAGTACACATCCTAGTCCAGAAGGAAGAATTGAAGCATTCCATAATTATAAATACGAAATGGGTTGTCAAGGAAGTGCTAACTATGCAGCAGAATACAAAAGTATTGTAGCTAAATTGCCAAAATAAGCCTTATGCAATTGTATTTAGACGACGGAAGTTATATCATAGTAAACGAAGGAATTGATTGCTCTTTGCCTTTAAAAGCAGCAATTGATAACCCCACAGCTTGGTATGTCAATGCACCAAGTATTGAACCCGTTCGAGCAAATGGTTGGGTAGGGTCAGTAAAAGAAGGAGGATCGGTCAATTTTAGAGATATTTCCTTCAATCCACACGGTCATGGTACGCATACAGAATGTTTGGGGCACATCACTCCAGAAGTTTATTCTGTCAACGGAATGGTCGCTAAGTTGTTCTATACGGCTGAAGTGGTAACCGTTGAACCTGAATTGAGAACCAACGAGGATGGCTTAGAAGATCGTATCATCACAGCAGCTTCTTTGAATGGTCGATTGAATGGTATTCAAGCGGAAGCCATTTTGTTACGCACCTTGCCCAATAACGAAAACAAACAACACCAACAGTATTCTGATACGAATCCGTGTTATTGCGATGTGGATTTGATTCCATTATTGAATCAAGCAGGAATCGTCCACTTACTCATTGATACGCCTTCTGTAGATCGTGAAAAAGATGGGGGAAAATTAGCTTTTCATCACGCTTATTGGGGAGTTCCAGGAAATGAACGTTTTGACCGAACAATTACTGAACTGATCTATGTTCCAGAAGAAGTGGAAGACGGAACTTATTTACTCAATTTGCAAACTGCACCTTTTGTAAATGATGCAACTCCTAGTCGACCAGTATTGTATCCCATTCACCGAAATGCTGAAGAACAATAAGGTGTTTTTGTTTGTATTGAAAGTTTAAAGAAGAAGTTGGCACTTAATTTGTCAGCAAATTATACATTTGTAAAAAAAAACAACTATGAGAATCTTACTGAGTTTAGCTTTTGTTGCGTTATTAGTAACAAGTTGTGGAACAATGGCTCCATATACTGATACATTGAAAGAACAATACGATCTTTCACCTGAAAACTTGATGAAAGTACAGTTCTTTACCTCTTCCAACATCATTTTAGAAAAAAGCAGTAGTTCTGGAAATCAAACTACAGGAGATGATGGTACCTTGGTTTCCAATACCAATTCTACACAAGAACGAATCATTATTCCAAAAAACACAGCTTGTCGTTTTGAAAAACAAGGTCCAAACAATGAAATCATAGTGCGCTTTGAAGTAGGTACTGGTAAAATATTAACCTTTGCTCAACGCCCAACTCAAACCAACGGTAAATATTACTTGGTTGCTGATTGGAAGCAAAATGGCGGAACGGTTGTTTATGGTAACGAAAATTACAATGTACAAGCTGGAGGAAGTAGTGCTTTCTTAGTGGTAAAACAGAAAAATTTAGCACGTAAAAAACGCAAAGATCGCGTTGTAAAAGGTATGAAAGTATAATCTTTTAGCGTTTAACAATATTGCTAAGGGGATTCGAATATCGAGTCCCCTTTGTTTTTTTATCTTTGTATGCTATGATGCGTTTTTTGTTGGAAAATTATCAAATCTGGAAAGCCCTTCACATCATTTTTGTGGTGAGTTGGTTTGCAGGATTGTTTTACATGATTCGTTTGTTTATCTACCATACCGAAGCAAATGTTCGACCGGCAGATGAAAAGCGCATTTTACACGATCAATTTACGCTTATGCAATGGCGTTTGTGGTACATCATCACTACTCCTGCCATGGTGCTCACGGTTGTTTTTGGTACGCTAATGTTGATCGCAAATCCTGCTTTTTTGAAAATGCCTTGGATGCACATCAAACTCGCATTCGTGGGTGTTTTGTTGGTTTACCATTTCATTTCTCAAGGATTGATGAATAAACTGAAACGCGGTGATTCAAAATGGTCTACAGGTCAATTGCGCTTGTGGAATGAAGTTGCAACGCTTATATTAGTGGCTATCGTATTCCTAGTAGAATTACAATCCACCTTGGGTTGGCTTGGTGGCATCATCGGCTTCTTCGGAACAGGAATTGCGTTGATGTTAGGGATACGGTTGTATAAACGATTGCGATCCAATTAAACTCTTTAAAAATCAACAGAATACACTTGGTAATATTGCAATATTACGTGCAGGATTTTGGTTGAAAAAGAGGCAAATTTTGAGTTGGAGTAATTTCCTAATACCATCTAAACATCACAAAATCAACAGAATACACTCGGTAATATTGCAATATTACGTGCAGGATTATGGTTAAAAGAGGCAAGTTTTGAGTTAGAATAATTGCCAAATACGGCCTAATCATCACAAAATCAACAGAATAAACTCGGTAATATTGCAATATTACGTGCAGGATTATGGTTAAAAGAGGCAAGTTTTGAGTTAGAATAATTGCCAAATACGGTCTAAACATCACAAAATCAACAGAATACACTCGGTAATATTGCAATATTACGTGCAGGATTTTGGTTAAAAGAGGCAAGTTTTGAGTTAGAATAATTGCCAAATACGGTCTAAACATCACAAAATCAACAGAATACACTCGGTAATATTGCAATATTACGTGCAGGATTTTGGT
>JADLGD010000206.1 GCA_020849495.1 Fluviicola sp. | reverse complement strand
CAAGCATTTGGTACAGTGATCCAAACAGCACAACTATCTGCTTTGTCTTTCAAGGATTGTTTTACAGGAAACCATTCGTAAGCTGAAAAAGGCTCAGAAAGCGACCAAGTCACTTGATTTCCCCAAGTTGGAGAAGAAGCATTCGTCATACCACCACCACCTAATGGATTCGATGCAGCAGTTGGAGGCGTACCGTTGTAATTGATGTGAATCACAAAATTTTCACCGGTAGTTTTGTTTACTGGAACTTTCACTGCTGAACTAACGCGTGAGTAAGTAACAGGACTACCATCAACAGTAATGGAAGAAATGGTCATTGTAGGGTAGAACTCAAACAAAGCAGAATCCAATGTTTGACGAGCTTTGGCATGAATTTCACCAAACCCAGATAGGGTAGTAGCGGTGTTGGTCATGTTCAAGTTCAGGAAATAATAATGCACATCATAACGTTCTGTTTCAGCTATTTGAGCAAGAGTAAAAGTATTGCTTTTAGCATGACTAGTTGCATGTGATTTTAAATGCGAACAGCTTGAAGCTTTTTCTTGGGCGAAACCCAAAAATGGCAAGCAAGCAATAGCGAGTAATGTTTTTTTCATGGAGAGAGTTTTATCATCACGAATTTAAACAATCTTCGTTGAACTCGTTTACCGTTTAAACAATAAAGCAGATAGATGAGAGAAAAGATTTCGGATATGGCTCTATCTGTGGTTGGGGGAAAAGTATCATTTATCCTCCCCCTGCGCCCCCTCCAAAGGGGGAATAGATTTTCCTTCTCGGAAAATTTGAATGAATGTTTAAAGATAAAGATTCTATCACAACAGCATTTTTATGTTGCTGAAACAGGATTAAAAACTCCCCCTTGGGAGGGGGATAAAGGGGGAGGATGTGGGAAAATTATACTTTCCTACGTCAACTTCTCTTCTTCTAAAATCTTGATGAAATGAAAACCTCTGGGGGCGTAGCCTTGGTTGTAGTAAAAACGATGGGCTTTGAAATTGTGTGAGTAAGCATCCAAGACCATGATGTGACTGCCCAACTGCTCTGCTTTTTCCTCTAAATAATGTTGAATCAATTTTCCGGCACCGGTGCCACGCGCTTTTTCAGAAACAATCACGTTGTCTAATTCCAAATACTTGCCGCACCACAATTTCGTACCGATCCAATATCCGCTGATGGCAATGCAGTCTTCACCTTCAAATACTGCTATTTGTCCGTAGTTGTTGCCCAACATTTCGTCGAGCATTTCAGCGTAATATTCCAAGGTCAACTTTGGATACAATTCTTGAAGAATGGGCAAGTAGCGCAACATTTCTTCTTTGGAGGTCAATTCGCGAACTTCCATCTTTATTTTAAATTGGTTTCAAACAACTCTAAAATTCTTCGGTATTCATCTACCCAAGCAGGAGTGTAGGTAAATCCGTGAGCCTCTGTTGGGAAAACGGCCAATTGATAACTGGTTTTTCCCAGTTCTATAAATCGCTGATTCAAACGAACGATGTCTTGAAATTGCACATTGTCGTCTTGCATGCCGTGTAACATCAATAATTGACCTTTCAATCCTTCTGCAAAATAAATCGGACTACTTCTTTGGTAAGCGATTGAATCGGTTGAAGGGTAATTTAAAATGTTGCTGGTGTATTCATGGTTGTAATGCGCCCAATCGGTCACAGAACGCAAGGCTGCAGCACATTTGAACGTATCAGGAGTTTTCAACATGGCCATCAAACTGATGAATCCACCATAACTTCCTCCATAAATCCCAACCCGATTGGCATCAATCCCTAGTTCTTTCACCAAGTAATTTTTCGCATCCACGTAATCCAACAAATCGCGTTCTCCCATGTGACGATAAATATCTGTTCGCCACTTTCTACCATAACCTTCGCTTGCACGGTAATCAACGTCCAAAACGGTGTATCCTTGGGCAATCAACAATTGGTGAAACAACATTTCGCGTTGGTAATAACTCCAGTAATGATGGGCGTTTTGCAAATAACCTGCACCGTGAACAAATAAAACGGCTGCACCGTTGCTCTTCGTTCCTTTGTACAAACGTGCTATTGCTTGCTGACCATCAGAAGTAGGAATGGAAACAATACTTGGCGCTGTGATCTTCAGTTGGTCAAATGCTGGAAGCGTACTTTTCGTAACGCGTGTCATTGTTGCTCCTGCTTTATTCGGTGCCGTGTACAATTCCCAAGGCTGAGTAGAAGTTGAGTAGCGAATAGCCCATCTTTTTCCATCCGGTGAAAGTTGCCATTCAATGCCAAAATTCCCTTCAAAAAGTGGAATCAATTGCTTGGTTTGTAAATTCAATTGATAGCCATTGCGCACGCCTGGATGAATTTTTTTGGCGATGAGGTAAAGTGATTTTTTGTCTTTCGCTAAAAATACTTCGTGCACTTCCCAATTTCCACTGGTCAAAGCTGTTTTTTGCAAGGTGTTTACATCCACTTGATACAGATGCGAATAACCCGTTTCTTCACTTTGAAAGTAGCAGTTTGTAGCTGAAATCCATCCCAAAGTACCGTCTTCTTCGTTCCAACCAGAAATGCCCGGTCCGCCAATCCATGCTTCATCGTGTTGATGATCCAACAATTTCCAAGTTCCTTTGGATAAATCAAGCAAAACAATCCAACGGTCTTTGTTGTCGTACGAACGAATATCTACCAAAGCGGTTTTTCCATCTTCGTTAAAAACAGGTGTGTGGATGCACAAAGCACGATCGGTTTTGTAAAATGATTCAGTATCGCCGTAAGCTTTCAAATATTCCGGTTTCTTGCGAATGTCAATCAAACCTGCAAATGATACCACGTAACTCGAATCTTTCAAACGATCAAAGATTTCCAGTTGCGAAGAAGGTTCTTTATCACTCACTTTTGGTCGAGCGAAACGCTTTTGAGTATAACCGTCAGCTGTGATGATTGCTTCATATTCGGTTGGTTTTTCATCTGCAGGAGTGTAGCGCACATAGGTGATGTATGCCCCCGAAGGATCAATCGCCACTTGTTGAATGTTTTCCTTATCCGAATAATAAATGGCTTTTGGAAAGAAACGCTTGGATTGTTGATTTTTCTGCCAGGTTTTTTTCTGTTCTTGCCAAGTCAGATAAGGAAACAATTCTTCTTGCTGCTTGCTTAAAAAGTTACTTTGCTTTTCTTCGTTTTTAGGAGCTCCTTGCACAAACTGACTCACTTGTGTGTAGGTTCCGTTTGCATCGTCCCACAAATAAAGATTGTTGTTACTCAATAAGAAAATATGGTTGCTTTTAGTTACTCTGAATACTTGATCAATGGATTGTTGAAGCGATAAGACCAAATAACTGGT
>JADLGD010000205.1 GCA_020849495.1 Fluviicola sp. | reverse complement strand
CACCTAAATTACCTACGCTGATGTAAATAGAATCACTGTCAAAACAACCGTTTGAACCATTTGCCGAACAATACACCCATTGACTCGTTGGAGGGTTCGCAATGACTACATTGTCTTGAGCTGTTGTTGTGAGTATTGTTGTAGGTGACCAAACATAATCAAATGTGACACCTGGAACTGATATGCCAGCAGTCAATGTAGTTGGAGTTCCTATACAAAGGGAATCATTTCCGGAAATGTCCAAACTTCCACCAACAAAAAACACGGTGACACTGTCGATTCGCGAACAGGCCGCATTCCCAACTTGAACGTAATAAGTGGTAGTTCCTGTTGGAACAATTGTTAGAACCGAATCAGCGATTGATGCATTTAAAGTATCAGAAAAATTGCTATCTGATGACCAAATAAATTGATTGGAAGTGCCAAACGAATTTGCTGTGAAGGTCATGCTTTGAGGCGAACACAAAATGGTGTCGTTTGAAACAGCTAATTGCAAAGCTGGTAAAACTTGTATCGTGATTTCTGCTGTGTCGGTTAACAAACAAATGCTATCGGTTACTAATAACAAAACATTGTAAGTGCCAGGATTGGTATAGGTAACAGTGGGAGAGTAGACAGTTGAAGTGGTATCGCCGTTTCCAAAATCCCACACATAACTATCGGATGGAGGAGAGGTGTTGACAAAATTGACGACAAAGTCTTCGCAACCAATCAAATCTGATGTTGTAAACTCGGCTGTTGGTAGTAAATCAAAGTCAAATTTGAACACCAAGTTGTTGCAATTGGAGCTGAGGTTTTGATTTGACCAAGCATTTGCAGTTGTAGGAAAATCACTATTTCCACCACAACCACCACACACACTTTGGTAAACTACTCCGTTTTTATCAAAGCGAGAAGTCCCTCCATCAACGTGTTCTTGAGCGGCATTTCCTCCTAAATAACTTCCATAAAGTTGTCCATCAAAATCGCGGTCAAAAACGGATAAATAAAAATCAAAACCATTCGCTGGGGATGATTGGAAAGCATTCGAAGTAACTGGCATTCCACTCAAGGGTGTCGATTGTAAAATGTTCGCTCCCCAACCAGAAACATACATGTTTCCGCAAATGTCAACTAAAAATGCCGAAGGTGAAATGTTGATATTGCTATTCCCATTCCCAAAAGTGGTTGAATTGAGCTGTGTGATCAAATCGGGTGTCAACTTGGTAATGAATTGTCCGCTATTGGCATTTCCGGTTGCATTGACGATAGGGTAAATTCCGCCCATGGATTGCCCCAATAAATAGACATTGTCGTTGCGATCGATTTCAACAAAAAAGGCTTGATCGTACAGTGTTGTTCCAAGGTATGATGAGCGCACCAAGGTTTGACCATTTGGTGAAAGTTTCCCCACAAATCCATCTGCTTTTCCTCCCATGTAATTCGGGTGAAAGGATCCAGCCGTTCCAGGTAAATTGGTACTACTTGTTCCACCCGCAAAGACAATGTTATAGCTCGAATCTATTTTTACAGAATAACAAGCGTCGTTGTTGCTTCCTCCAAAATAACTCGACCATTGCAGGGTACTTAAGTCGTTGCTTAATTTGAAAATCACCCCGTCTTGTTGTCCTGCAAGCGCAGGTTGAAACGCATTTTGAGTGGGGAAATTGGTGGAACGACTACAAGAAGCAACAATGCAGTTCCCCAATGAATCAATCATGATTTCTCCTCTGAATTGATCGCCGTAATTGGTTGTTAACGAATCGTAAGCGGCAACTGAATTGTAATTTCCAGAAGTGATTTTTGTGTTGACACCATCGTTTAAATTTCCTCCCATGTAGGTTGAACCCAGTAAATTGTGACCGTCAGCGCTGAATTTCGCCACGTAAATATCTGTTCCTGTTGTACCAAAGTTAGAACCGTTGAATTGAACTGATAGGGGAGTTCCACCACCATGAGCAGATTGATAACCATTGACAATTGGAAAGTCCAAACTGGAAGTCACCCCATAGATGTAGATATTATTCTGTTTGTCACAAATCAAACTGTGAGCAGTTTCGGTTCCTTGTGTATTGTCACCACCACCCAGAAAAGTAGTCCACAACATCGTTGTTCCATCAGCTGAATAGCGGGAAAGAAATGCATCTGTTGTGACTGAATTACTAACGTTAACTACTGTGAAATTGGAGGTCACATCATACGCAGCGTTATCGGGTGTTGGATAGGAATTTCCATAAACCGTACCTGCGGAATAGGCTGTTCCATCGTAGCCATAAGTGGCGGTCATTCCAAAATTATCCGTAACAGAACCACAGTACGTTGCGAAAACCAAGGTTGGGTCAATCACCAATGTTGCATTCTTGTTGTATTTGCCTAAAGAGAAAGAAACGGTATTGCCAGAAACTTGAAATGCACAAGCTACATCCATCATTTTTCCGTTCAAAAGGGCGTAAGCAATTGGTTTTTCTTCAATGATTTGTCCCAAAGCTGTTTCAATGATCAATCTTCCTGCTTTGTCAACACTCAATTTGCTGGCATTTTTCCATTCAATTTTGATGATCGATGGATCGCTTGCAGGGGCGCACCACAATTCGTATTTGAATTGTTGTTCGTTGTCAAAGACTTTTAAATCAATGTTGTTGTAAATGTTTTTGAGGTTGATTTCTTGGAAACCATGTACGTTTTGTGCCCATTTGGAGGGGTTGTTTCCCAAAAAATAGTTGAAGTAATGCGTTGTTGGTTTTGATTTTTCAATTGCGGTTACTTCATTCGAACCCACAAAATGACTAGCAACCACCGTTGAAGTGTAATCCGTAGTGGCAATGTTTTCCGCTGGTGCTTGATGCGTTTTTTTTAGATTGCTGTAATCACGAATGTCGTAGACAAATCCATGTTGTTGCACCCAAATGGTGTGTTTTTGAGTTTTGGATTGAAACAAAACCGGTACGTCCCACTGACCTTTGTTTTCAATCAAAGCGTGAAAAAGCGAATGCTTGTGTTCTATTTCTTGAGCAAAGCCAAAAAAACAAATACACACTAGAATAACAGCTGAGAGTGTTGCTTTCATATTCGAAAGATAGCGAATTGTTTAAAAAGGTTGCTTTTTTTCGAAATAACTTTTGTAAAACCGCTTGTCTGCCTATCTTTGGCTAACAAAATGATTCCCAAATGACAACACAATGGCTTTTAACGGAGGTGGCAACGATTACAGAACGCAATATTCAATTGCTGAAAGGAAAGTTTTCCAACTATTCCCAAGCTCAATTGTCATGGAAGCCGAATGAGGGAACTTGGAGTTTGAATGAAGTCTTTGCCCATTTGAATAGCTATGCAACTTATTACCATTCAGCATTTTTAGAGCGCATAGAGAAAACACGATTTCGTTCACCTAGAGAAAATTTTGCTTCTTCTCCTTTAGGTCGTTCTGCTTGGCAGTCGATGAAATTGGGAAAACAAAACAATGTGAAACGTAAATTCAACGCGCCGAAAGCATACAATCCTACAGTGAATCCATCGATGGTCAAGGAGCAAGAAGTGCAAGATTTCTTGAAAGCACAACATGAATTATTGACTGTTTTGGAAAAATCCATTGCAGTGAGTCTTCGCAAAGTGAAAGTGCCCATTTCCATTTCTAAAATCATTCGTTTGCGTTTAGGTGATGCTTTGTTGTTTGTTGCTTACCACAATGAGCGCCACATGCAACAAGCCATCAATTTGACAAAACACCCTAAATTCCCAAAGAAATAATGGTTGGATTTGGGTATTGTCATGTTGCCATTTCGCCTATGAGAGCGGAGGCGAGCGATCGTGCAGAAATCGTTTCTCAATTGTTGTTTGGTGAACCGATTGAAATCTTGGAAATCCACGAACAATGGCGTAAAATTCGATCCTATATTGACAATTACGAAGGCTGGATCGATGAGAAACACCTGACTCCCTTAAGAGAAAAAGCCTTTTTCCGTTGGATAGATTCAGTTACGACAGAACATCAATTGATCCGTCGTTTACAAACACCTTTGGGACCAATGCGCATTACTCGCTGAGCATTTGTATCTGTAGAATTGACCAGCACTTTTTCCATTGGTGAACACCACTACGAGTGGCTTGACGAAGAAATGCCGTTTCCAACTTCGATTGTAGAATTGGCCAAAGATTATTTGAATACACCTTATTTGTGGGGCGGAAAATCACCTTTCGGTATCGATTGTTCAGGTTTCATGCAAGTCATTCACCGTTTGTTTGATATCAATCTTCCTCGTGATGCTTACGAACAACAAGAACACGGGAGTTTGATCACTTTTGGTGAACAACAAACAGGCGATTTGGTATTCTTTGAAAACGCTTCAGGGAAAATTCACCATGTTGGTTTATTGATCAACGAAAACGAGATTATCCACGCAAGCGGTTTTGTGCGCATCGATGATTTCACCAAAGAGGGCATCATTCGCCGCACCGATGGCTACTTATCCCACCGCCTCCACAGCATCAAACGCATTTAACCTCAAAGAATCTTTTACCACAAAGAATTATTAACCACTGAGAAACGAAGAACACGGAGGTGTTTTTTTGTAAGGGATTATACACAATTATTCAGACAAATACTTCAACAATTTTTCTTTGTGCTCCAATTCTCTCAGTAGTTAACAAAATGAACTTTCTTCTTTTTGAATTTGTTTTTTGTTGAGTTAAAGTGATTGATTGTGTGTATTTTCTTTCGGTTTCATGGCTACTCACAATTAAATCCCACTATATTTGTCACGAAAATTAAACCCATGCGCATTTTAATCACAGGTGGAGCCGGTTTTATTGGGAGTAATCTCACAAGAAGACTTGTGCACGAAGGTCATGACGTTACTGTTCTCGATAATTTACTACGCGGAAACAAACTAGAAAAAGAAATCTTCGATCGTATCAAATTTGTTAAAGGAGATGTGCGTGATGCCGCTTTGGTAAACGAACTTACGGTTGGATGCGATGTCATCTTTCATTTCGCTGCAGTTCTTGGTGTGGATATCGTTGCCGATAATCCCGTTGAAACAATGGATGTTGAAGTCATCGGAACACGCAATATCGCAATCGCTGCTTTAGCAAACAACGTGAAGAAAATCATGTACGCTTCAACGAGTGGGATCTACGGTCATACCGCTTTTGAAAACGTGTTGACAGAAGAAATTCTGGTTGATCCTCGTACTTCTTATGCAATGGCTAAACGCTACAACGAAATTTACTTGGCTTCTCATCACGAAGAAAAAGGAATCAATGTGGTTTCTTTGCGTTTCTTCAATGTGTATGGCTACAACCAAGACAACCGCATGGTAGTTCCTCGCTTCTTCGAACAAGCAATGGCCAACGAACCGTTGACTGTTTTCGGTTCTGGTAAACAAACCCGTGATTTCACTTACATCGATGATACAGTTGAAGCATGTGTGCGTTTGATGGACGCGAAAGGCTGTCACATTGTAAACATTGCTAATGAAGCAGAATGGTGCATCGACGATTTAGCAATTAAAATCAAAGAAGTAACCAACTCGCAATCAGAATTGCAATTCATTGAAGCTCCTCGCAAACGCTACGATTATGAAGTAGAACGTCGTGTGGGAAGTTCTGATAAATTATTGGAAATGACAGGCTACAAACCAATGACATCATTGGAAGAAGGCCTACGCAAAATTATGGCTATTAACTACGGTAACTAATAATAAACGCTTACACAAGCACAAAACGCAAAACAAACATGAAACGCGATCAAGAAGTTTTTGATTTGATTGCTGCCGAAAGACAGCGCCAAGAGCATGGAATTGAACT
>JADLGD010000204.1 GCA_020849495.1 Fluviicola sp. | reverse complement strand
ATCCACCTGCACAGAATGTCGTTGGACCACCTGCTGTAATTATTGGTGTTGCTGGCAATGGATTCACTGTTACTGTTGTTGGAGCTGATGTAGCTGAACAAGTACCATTTGATACCGTTACAGAATATGTTCCAGAAGTAGAAACGGTGATCGATTGTGTTGTTGATCCATCTGACCAAGTGTTTCCAGTTGCACTTGAAGATGTCAATACTACCGATCCACCTGCACAGAACGTTGTTGGACCACCTGCGGTAATTATTGGTGTTGCTGGCAATGGATTAACTGTCACTGTTGTTGGTGCTGATGTAGCTGAACAAGTACCATTCGATACTGTTACAGTGATTGTACCACTTGTATTCACTGTGATTGACTGTGTTGTTGATCCATCTGACCATGTATTTCCAGTTGCACTAGATGATGTCAATACCACTGATCCACCTGCACAGAACGTTGTTGCTCCACCTGCTGAAATAGTTGGTGTTGTTGGTACCGGATTAACTGTCACCGTTGTTGGTGCTGATGTAGCCGAACAAGTACCATTCGATACTGTTACAGAATATGTTCCTGATGTAGAAACGGTGATCGATTGTGTTGTAGCACCTGTTGACCATGTGTTACCAGTTGCACTAGACGATGTCAACACTACTGATCCACCTGTACAGAACGTTGTTGCTCCACCCGCTGAAATAGTTGGTGTTGCTGGTACTGGATTCACTGTAATTGAACCTGTAGCTGATGAAGATCCACAACCTCCAGTCAATGTTACTGTATAACTAAATGTTCCGGTAGCTGTTGGTGTACCACTGATGGTAACCACATTCGCTGCCCAAGTTCCTGTTACACCTGCTGGCAAACCAGTTACTGTTGCGCCTGATGCGCCTGTTGTTGCATAGGTAATTGAAGTTATCGCTGTATTTGCACAGACTGTTTGGGCGTTGGTTCCTACTGCTGATGTTAAACTATTGGTATTTGACAACACCACATTAATAGAACCTGTAGCTGTAACTGTTCCACAACCTCCTGACAAGGTTACTGTGTAATTAAATGTTCCAGATACCGAAGGCGTTCCACTAATCGTTACCACGTTCGCTGCCCAAGTTCCTGTTACTCCTGCTGGTAAACCAGTTACCGTTGCACCAGTTGCACCAGTTGTAGCATATGTAATCGTTGTAATTGCTGTATTCAAACAAACTGATTGTGTGTTCGTTCCTACTGCCGAACTTAATACTGCAGTATTCAATGGATTCACTGTAATTACACCAGTTGTTGTTGCTGGTGTACATCCTCCAGTGGTTGTTACTGTATAAGTAAACGAACCTGCTGCAGTAGGTGTACCACTGATAGTAACCACGTTCGCTGCCCAAGTACCTGTCACACCTGCTGGTAAACCAGTTACTGTTGCACCCGTAGCGCCTGTTGTCGCTAAAGTAATTGTTGTAATTGCTGTATTGATACACGTTGTGCGGTTAATACCTGCAGCAACTGTATTCAATGGTGTTACTGTAATTACTCCAGTTGTAGTTGCTGGCGTACAACCTCCAGTTGTTGTTACTGTGTAAGTAAACGAACCTGCTGCAGTTGGTGCTCCACTGATGGTAACCACGTTCGCTGCCCAAGTTCCTGTTACACCTGCTGGTAAACCAGTTACTGTTGCACCCGTAGCTCCTGTTGTAGCTAAAGTAATTGTTGTGATTGCTGTATTGATACACGTTGTGCGGTTAATACCTGCAGCAACTGTATTCAATGGTGTCACTGTAATTACACCAGTTGTTGTTGCTGGCGTACAACCTCCAGTGGTTGTTACTGTATAAGTAAACGAACCTGCTGCAGTAGGTGTACCACTGATAGTAACCACGTTCGCTGCCCAAGTCCCTGTTACACCTGCTGGTAAACCAGTTACTGTTGCTCCTGTAGCTCCTGTTGTAGCTAAAGTAATTGTTGTAATTGCTGTATTGATACACGTTGTGCGGTTAATACCTGCTGCAACTGTATTCAATGGTGTCACTGTAATTACACCAGTTGTAGTTGCTGGTGTACAACCACCTGTTGTTGTTACAGTGTATGTAAACGAACCTGCTACAGTTGGTGTACCACTGATGGTAACCACGTTCGCTGCCCAAGTTCCTGTTACACCTGCTGGTAAACCAGTTACTGTTGCACCCGTAGCGCCTGTTGTCGCTAAAGTAATTGTTGTGATTGCTGTGTTAACACACGTTGTGCGGTTAATACCTGCTGCAACTGTATTCAAAGGTGTCACGGTTACAGTAGTAGCAGCTGAAGGAGTTGAACATGTTCCGTTAGAAACGGATACAGTATATGACCCTGCAGTTGAAACTGTAATCGATTGTGTTGTAGCACCTGTTGACCAAGTATTTCCTGTTGCACTTGATGAAGTCAAAACAACTGAACCACCAGAACAGAATGTCGTTGGTCCTCCAGCAGAAATAGTTGGAGTAGCATGAGCTGCAACAACTGTTACTGATTGTGTCGTTGAAGCAGTTCCATTAACCGTTAATGAAATCGTTTTGGGGCCTGCAGTTGAATAAGTCACAGAATGTGGCCCAACAGTTGTTGCAGTTGCAGGAGTTGCACCTGCACCAAAGTTCCAACTCCAAGAAGTTGCATTTGTAGATGCATCCGTTACAGTTACAGTTTGACCTGTACAAACAGTCGCAGGTGCAGCAGTAAAGCTAGCAACAGCAGATCCAGCAACACCTGTAATGTTGATATTGTCTACATAGATATTATTTCCGTACCCAGATAAATTTTTAAACCCAATAATAACGTTTGGTTGCCCAACATAAGCACTTAAATCAACTGTTTCTGTTCTCCACTGAGCGGCAGTAGGAACAAATGCAGCAGTCGTTGCAGCAGCAGTAGCTAAAGTAGTATTTGACTTAGAGTAAACTGTCGTAAATGAACCTCCACAGTTTGTTGACACCAAAACTTCAAGTCCATCAAAATTTGAAGCATCGTAAGGTGCATAAGCTACGCTAAATTGCAATTGAGCAGACGTATATCCAGTAAAAATCAACGGTTTAATTTTCATGACATCATCATCTGCATCATTGTAAGCATAATTATTAAACCACATCGAATTATTAGCCGTTGGAGCTACCCCAACAGTCGCTGATCTAGCCCAAGATGTAGGTGATGCATTATTATTTTGCAAGGTCCAGTTAGTTGGAGGGAAAGTAGCGGTTGTAAATCCTTCAGTTAAAGGCAATGCTGTTGCTGTTGAAGAAATAACCGTAATGTAAGCCGTTTTTGTTTCTGTATCTGAACCAAAAGGATTTGTAGCAACTAAAGTAATAGGGAAAGTACCCGCAGTATTGAAAACCACTGTTGGACTAGTTGCTGTAGAAGTACTTGGAGTTGCTCCAGCACCAAAGTTCCAAGAATAACTAGCAGCATTAGTGGACAAATTAGTAAATGTCACTGTACCTCCTTGACAAACAGTTGTAGGTGTTCCAGAAAAATCAGCTACTGGAGGTGATTGTGTTCCAGAACCACTAATAACAAAATTATATGTTCCTTCATCACAGTCATTTGTAGCAAATGAAACGTTTCCAGTGAAAGCACCTAAAGCTGAAGGTGTAAACGTTAATGTGAATGTAGTTGAACCACCTGCAGGAACAGTTGTTGAACCAAAAGTAGTTCCTAAAGCGAAACCTGTTCCGGTAACTGTAACTGGAGGAGTTAATACCAAGTTAGTTGTTCCAGTATTATTGATTGTGAACGTTTGTGTCGAAGTTGAACCCACTTGCGTTGAAGGGAAATTATAAGAACCTCCATCAAGCACCTCTGTTGTTCCCTGAACCAACTGAATTTCACCTGGTGTAGTTGCTTCAAATTTGATATTATCAACAAAAATATTGTTCCCATTATTTGAAACCCCTCTGAATCGGAAACGAATATTATCAGACGCAGTAGTTACATAAGGCATCAAACTGATTGTCTCCGTTCTCCAATCAGCAGCAGCAGCTGGGAAATATTCTGTGGCCCCTGTTAATGTTGCATTTTGATACAAGAAAGGAGTAACATTTCCAGATTTAGAATAAACATTTGTCCAAGTAACACCACAATCTGTAGAAATTTGCACTATTAATTGGTCATTCGATCCAGCTAAACGTTTACGATAAGCCACATCAAACTTCAATGTTGCTGCAGTTGCATTACAAGGCAACAAGAAAATAGGAGTCCATAAATCATCATTTGTTGCACTTCCATTTCCATAACATGGCATTTGTGCCATGTTATTCGTCAACACTCCAGTACTTGAAACCCCAGAAGCTGGTGACCATTTAAAACAATCTCCATTGTTATTTACAATTGACCATCTTGCATCTGTAGGGAAGTTCCCACTCTCAAATGTTTCAGTGAAATTTGGTGTAATACCATTTGAAACCACAAAATTGATAGCTGATGTATCAAAAACAGTATAAGGATCCACTACTCCATTAGGCAAAGTTGAATATGCTTTAAAATTGTGTGTTCCTAAAGTAGCAGTAAAAGCAGGTAAAGCTACCGTTGCTGTTGCATTCGGAGATAAATTACCTGTCCACGCAAATGTAGTCGCAGTACCATTATCAATTTTATAAGAAATCGTAGCTGACGTCAAGTTGTTTGAACCTCTGTTTTTCAATTGGACACTTGGAGTGATCGAACCCACACAGTTATCTCCTGTAGGTGCAAAAACATCCGTAATAGACGCATCAACAGAATTTGGAGGTGTACATGCGTCTGAATTGATCAAAGAAACACGTAAAGGCGACCCTTCAAGAACAGCTCTCATTCTTTGACGCTGATCTTGGGTAAAGATATTCATACATGCATCAAAGGTATAATCCATGTAATTTTCAATCATATCTGGACCTTGATCTGGTGCTGCTGTACAGGTGTTAATTCCAGTTGGACATCCTGTATTCGCTGCAATAGCAGGAGGTGTATCATTACAATAATCTGTAGCGCTACAGTTACCATCTCCCCAAATATGTCTCAGCCCTAACCAGTGACCAATTTCGTGTGTTGCTGTTCGACCTTCATTGTAAGGACCAGGAAAACCTGTCACTGAAGATTTACCAATAGAAGAATATAAAAATACTACTCCATCTGTTCCCATTACTGGAGTACCACATCCCATACCTCCAATTGGAGACTGCGGAAATTGTGCATATCCTAACAATCCATTACCTAAATCACACAACCAAATATTCATGTATTTTCCAGGATCCCAACCTCTTGTTGCTGTAGGTGTATTGTTATTATAAGTATATGCCTTAATCGTATTTTCAACATATGCTTGAGTAAATGGTGGCGCAGTAGCACCTATTAATGTTCTATTAATACGATTCACCCCATCTTCTCCACCTGGGAAAGCCGATCCATCTGGACGTCTTTTTGCCAAACAGAATTCAATTTCAGTATCCGCCCCAACTGGATTGGTATTGTAACCTGGAGTTCCAAATATTTTTCTGAAATCTTCATTCAACACATCTACCTGAGATTGAATCGCAGCATAAGACACATTAGAGGCAGTTCCAACCGCTTCTCCATTATGAATAACGTGAAATACTACTGGAATTTGATAAACTCCTCCAATAACTTTCCCAGAAATTTGTTGATTTTGAATTTCTTGTTGAATCCATTGTTCGAAATCGCTTTGCGACCCCATTTCTGGATGAGCAGCTCTCAACAGCGCATCCATTTCATCCGTATAGCAACGGACAACACCTGAAGTTGATTGCGCAACAAGTTGAAAACTTGAAAACAACAATACAACCGCAACTAAACATGGTTTTATCCATGATAAAGAGGTTTTCTTCATAAAAGTAGTTTTTGTTTAACGATCTGAAAAGAAAACCGTTAGAGCTTTTTTGATAATTTGGAGAAGCTCATCTCAGGTTCCATTTTCTAGTTTTAGCAAACCAATATTAAACAATTTAAATTAAAAACAAAATAAATTTAACATACAAGCTATCACATTTTATCAACAAAAAAAAAGCCTATCTCTTTTATAGAAACTGCCTTTTATCTTGTATTTAAACCTTTTATCTGTTAACAATCATCTGTTGTTGAGTCGTTTTTGAATCGATTTCAAACTGAATGGTTGTTCGATTTAGTGGTGATTCAAGTCTGCTTTTTTAAAGACAAAAAAAATGGTCAGAATTTCTTCCGACCATTCGTGACAAAAGCTCACTTATGTAAAACGATTGAATCTTATTTCTTATCCAAAAAATGATTCAACAAATTCATCTTTGTCAAACACTTGTAAATCTTCAATTCCTTCACCAACTCCTATGAATCGAACTGGAATATTCATTTGATCTGAAATTCCGATAACTACACCTCCTTTTGCTGTACCATCCAATTTAGTAATGATCAAACCCGTTAACGATGTAGCTAAAGCAAATTGTTTTGCTTGTTCAAACGCATTTTGACCAGTTGAACCATCCAATACCAACAAAATTTCATGCGGCGCATCTGGAATTACTTTTTCCATGACACGTTTGATTTTAGACAATTCGTTCATCAAATTGACTTTGTTGTGTAAACGTCCAGCCGTATCAATAATCACCACATCAGCACCTTGAGCTTTTGCAGATGAAAGTGCATCAAAGGCAACAGAAGCAGGATCAGCTCCCATTCCTTGTTGAACAATCGGTACACCAACTCGTTCGGACCAAATAATCAATTGATCTACCGCTGCAGCTCTAAATGTATCAGCAGCACCAAGCACGACTTTTTTACCAGCTTTCTTGAACTGGTTAGCCAACTTCCCAATAGAAGTTGTTTTACCAACTCCATTCACACCAACCACCATGATTACATGAGGATTTCCATTGTGAGAAGGCAAATCATAATCACCAGTACCAGCATTTGAATTTTCAGAGAGCAATGCCGCAATCTCCTCCTTCAATACCTTGTTCAACTCCTCTGCCCCAACATATTTGTCGCGAGCAATACGGTCATTGATACGATCGATGATTTTCAGCGTTGTATTTACACCAACATCTGAACTGATTAACACTTCTTCTAATTCATCCAACACCTCATCATCCACCTTTGATTTTCCAACCAAAGTGCGGGTAAGTTTCCCAAAAAAACTTTGCTTCGTTTTCTCAAGTCCCTTATCTAGCGTTTCTTTTTTCTCTTTCGAGAACCAACCAAATAATGCCATACTATTAAAATTCAAAACCCCGATTCCGATTTTCATCGGAACGGGGCTTAACAATATCGAGTTTACATTTAATCTAAGACTATGCCTTAGTGAACCATTCCTTCACTTTGTCGTTGTGAACGATTTCTTCTTTAAATGAGAAAGATCCTGTTTTAGGAGATTTTACCATTTTGATCACTTTTGTGTGCTCTTTTCCTCCTCCTTTTTGTAATGATGCTACTACTTTCTTTGCCATGACAACAAATATTATTTAATTTCTTTATGAACTGTATAGCGTTTCAATACAGCGTTGAATTTTTTAATCTCTAAACGCTCAGGAGTGTTTTTACGATTTTTCATCGTAATGTAACGTGATGTTCCTGGCATCCCTGACTCTTTGTGCTCTGTGCACTCTAAAATAACTTGGATTCTATTTCCTTTTGCTTTCTTAGCCATCTCTTTATTCTTTATGATTTACTGATTGGCGAACCAATCGGCTTCATCAGGATTTATTTTAAATAACCTTTTTCACGCGCTTCTTTCAAACACGCAGAAATCCCTTTCTTATTGATCGTTCTTAACGCTGCAGCAGAGATTTTCAATGTAACATACATATCGTCCTCTGGAACGTAGAATTTTTTAACTAACAAGTTAGGGTAAAACTTGCGTTTCGTTTTACGGTTTGAGTGAGAAACGTTGTTCCCTACCATTACCGATTTTCCTGTGATTTGACAAACTCGTGACATTGTATTTATTTTTTTCCTAATTCTAAAAGCGGGTGCAAAGAAAAGCAAATTCTAACAATTCCGCAACATTTATTTTACTTTTTTTATTCAACTAACCCTAATAGCTCACATCTGAGGTAGTTAAGTGCCGATAAAACACTCATTTGAATATTGCGTTCTCGGTTATCTCCGAATTGAAAACACTTTGTGACAGTGCGATCAGTTCCAGCTATTGCAATCCAAATAGTACCAACCGGACATGTTTCAGTTCCTCCTGTTGGTCCAGCAATTCCACTCACTGCTATACACCAATCGACACCTAATTGTTTTTTTCCTCCTTCAGCCATTTGTGTGACAACTTCTGAGGATACAACTCCAAATTCCTTTATTGTTTCTGAAGAAACGCCCGCTAAGTTACACTTTAATTCTTCTGTATAGGTCAATAAACTTCCCGGATAATATTCTGATGCTCCAGATACGGATGTAATTGCCGCAGCTATGGCACCGCCAGTGCAACTTTCAACAGTTCCAAGTGAAAGCTTGTTTTGTTTAAATAAATGTCCTATTACATCTGGTAAAGTATCGTTCTCAAATCCAAAAACATTTTTAGGAATTCGATGAAGCAACTCTGCAATATAATCTTCAATTAATGGAATATCTGTCTCTCCTTTAAAAGAGGTCAAACGCAACTTTACCATGCCTGGTGAAGGCAAGTAAGCTAATTCTAATCCATCTGCTCGCAAACGATCTTCCCAATCAGCCATTTGATTCGCTAAAAAAGACTCACCAATACCTTGGGTTAAAACTGTACGCTGAACCAATGAATTTACAGCATACAATTCTTTGATTTTTGGCAATGCATAATCCGTGAAAATTGCTTTCATTTCATAAGGGACACCCGCCATCGAAATCAATACTTTTCCCTTGTGATCAAACCACATTCCTGGAGCCGTTCCATTTTTATTTGGTAAAACAGTACAAACTGCCGGAACAGATGCCTGTAAGGTATTCACTTCTAACATTGGTCGATTGCGCTTTTCAAAAAAATCTGTCACAGCTTTTAAAACTGCTTCGTCAACTATCAATTCAGAATTAAAATATGCTGTGAGTACATGTTTTGTAATATCATCTTTTGTCGGGCCCAATCCTCCAGTCATAACGATGATGTCATTCCGATCAAAGGCAGTGTCAATGGCTGATTTTATTTCAGCTGCATCATCAGAAATGGTCGTAACATGTTTGACTTTGATTCCAATCTTTGCAAATTCTTGCCCCAACCATGAAGCATTGGTATTGATCGTTTGACCAATTAATAGCTCATCCCCTATTGAAATTATTTCTGCTGTGTTCATGGTATCGTTTTTGGTAAGAGTGGACAAAATTATTCTTAAGTTTGGACATTAAAACAATTCGCATGAGAAAAATAGTTAAACCCCTTATAGCAACTGGAATCTTAGTAAGTATGGTTGCATGTGATGTTATCGAAGAAGCTGCATCAACGTTAGGAACTGGAACTTCTACATCAACAACTCCAGCATTAACAAACACTGAAGTTATTGCAGGTTTGAAAGAAGCGCTTTCTGTTGGTATTCAAAATTCTGTCAATTTAACATCGGTTACAGATGGCTTTTTGAAAAATGAAGCAATTCGCCTTCCTTTCCCTCAAGATGCTATCAAAGTAAGAGAGAAAGCTTTGGAATGGGGAATGACAGGTCAAGTTGAGAAATTTGAGACCACTTTGAATAGAGCTGCAGAAGAAGCGACGAAAGAAGCACTACCGATTTTCAAAGATGCCATCTTAAATATGAGCATCACTGACGGATTCAATATTCTAAATGGAGGAAATGGTGCAGCTACTAGATTTTTGAAAGACAACACTTCTGCTCAATTAATCACTGCTTTCGCTCCAAAAGTAGACGCTGCTATTAGTAAAGTTAAATTAACTGATTACTGGAATCCAATCATCACAAAATACAATGGCGCGATGACTTTAACCGGTGGCCAAAAAATCAATCCTGACTTAAATGCTTACGTTACACAATTAGCAATTGACGGTTTGTTTAAAATGGTGGAACAAGAAGAAAATAAAATCCGCCTAGATCCTGTTGCTCGTGTTAGTGAATTGCTTCAAAAAGTATTTGGAAGTATCAAGAAATAATTGAAAATGTAACAATTGACAATTGAAAAGAGAAAGAAAAACGCAGAATTACTTTTCAATGCTCCATTCACTTTTACCTTTTAAAATTTTCAATTCTCCATTCAAATGAAATATCCTGCTTCTGAATTAGTACTCGACTCCAAAGGAAATGTTTACCATCTTGGATTAAGTCCTGAAAACATCGCCGATACAATTATTTTAGTTGGTGACCAAGATCGCGTAAGTTTAATTTCCGCTTTTTTTGATAGCATTGAACACCAATCGCAACACCGAGAATTTGTTTGTCATACTGGAACTTACAAAGGGAAACGTATTTCAGCTGTTTCAACTGGTATTGGTACAGACAATATTGATATCACTATCAACGAATTGGATGCATTGGTGAATATTGATCTTGAAAAAAGAGAGGACCTTGCAGAAAAACGTTCGCTTCAATTGATTCGCATTGGAACTTGCGGGATTTTACAACCAGAATTCCCTGTTCACAGCTACATTTTATCATCTCATGCGTTTGGTTTGGACAACGTTGCTCATTTCTACCCCATTGAATTCAATGAAGAAGAAAAAGCCATTCAAAAAGCACTTTCAACCCATTTGAATTTCCCTGAAACGATTCAACCCTATTGTTCGAAAGCCTCTGAACTCTTACTCAGTAAACTACGTTCTGAGAAAACACACGAAGGTATTACAGTCACTAGTTCGGGCTTTTACGGACCACAAGGAAGAAGTCTGCGCTTGGGATTAAAAAACAATCAAATCAATGAACGTTTGGAAGATTTCAGATTCGATCATTTAAAAGTGATGAATTTTGAAATGGAAAGCTCAGCCATATTCGCACTAGCAAATGCCATGGGACATGAAGCCGTAACAATCTGTTTAGGTGTTGCCAATCGTCCAAAAATGGAATTCTCGAAAGGATATAATAAAGAAATGAATGAACTCATTGAATATGTGTTAGATCGAGTGATTTAAACATTTAAAAAATAGAATAAAATCGAAATCAGCTGTTGGCAATCGCAGCTGATTTTTTTGTGCTTTGAAAATGCAAATAAAGATAAAGACTAATAAAAAGTAGATTCCCGAATCCTAAACAACCACTATCAAAAACAATTCTGGCTAAATCTTTTCCCAAAAGGTCCGTTGAATTAAACGAAAAGAGCAACATTCCTAAACCAAAAACCAACCAAAAAGACCACTTTCTGGCTTCTCTTAACTCATTTAAAAGGAGAAAAACGAGCGGAATTGAAAACAAGAAATGTTCCGTATCCGTTACAAAAACATTGGGCACTATTGCAAGAAACACAAAGAACCAAGTCAACAGCTGTTTATTAGAAGGTGCATTTCGAAGGAAATCGATCAACATCAATCCAACTAAAACTATTATTGTAAAAACAGGCAATACCCACCTTGGTTCTATTCCAAAATACTCCTCCCCCATTTTCCCCATTGAATTCATAGTCACCAATTGTCCTCCATGTTTTGATAGTGCTTCCAACCATGATGACCACAGTTCAAAAGCAAAATCCCATCCATGATGAAGAATGGTGATTAAGACAAATAAGAAACCAAAAAGCATAGAAAACAGAATAATTCGCCACTTTTTAAGGAAAATAAGAGGAATGAAAATCGGTAGTAAAATGGGCTTCAACACCAACATTAAACTCCACCAAATGGCGGTTGAAACATCGTTTTTATTTAAGTATGAGCTTACACCTAAAAGAAACAACAAGAGCAATAAAACATTGACATTTCCCAAATGTAATTCGCGCGTAATATGAATGACAAATACAGCCAATACGAGATACAACCAAGAACTTTTGAACGGTAAATTTGAGAAATCACTAACCATTCTCCTCATTGAAATCATCACAAATAACAGCGACAACAACACGAAGGATACATGAATCAGCTGAACAGAAAAATAAGTAATACCTGTTTGAGGTATAAAAAGGTAGAGTGTAAATGGTGTGTATTTGAAATAACCAGAACCTAAACCATAAGGATGAAGATAGGGATTGTTTCCTGCAGCAAAATCTTTTGTTGCTTCATAATAAACTTTTAAATCATTTGTTTCAAAACGTTTATTATTGATTTCAACAACTACAAATAACAATAAAAACAAACATAGGAATCCGGCGAAAACCCATTCTGATCGATTCATTTTTCGTAGTTGTGACAGCATATTTTTTCAATAAAAAAGAGCGGTCTTGATGTCAAAACCGCTCTATTCAATTAGTAACTTTTACATATTTCGGCGATATTGGCCACCTACTTCAAACAAAGCTTTCGTCACTTGACCTAATG
This sequence comes from Fluviicola sp., assembly GCA_020849495.1. GTDB lineage: Bacteria > Bacteroidota > Bacteroidia > Flavobacteriales_D > Crocinitomicaceae > Fluviicola. The sequence continues at coordinate 12,623 of JADLGD010000204.1, read as the reverse complement.
AAGCAACTTTACATACCTCCATCAATTGTTCAAACATGTTTTTATTTTGAACAGCAGCCAATTGCAAATCGTTCAACATTGTAGACACTTTATCGTTATGCAAGGTATGAAGTACAGCCAACATTTCAATTTGGTATTGTTTTTCTTCTTCCGATGCACGAATCACTTCTTTTGGCTCAACAGTCGGCGAACCTTTGGAATTCAAGAAAGTATTTACCCCAATGATAGGGAAATCACCATTGTGCTTCAATGTTTCGTAATACAATGATTCTTCCTGAATTTTTGAACGTTGGTACATCGTTTCCATAGCTCCAAGAACACCGCCACGCTCTGTAATGCGATCAAACTCTGTCAACACTGCTTCTTCCACCAAATCCGTCAATTCTTCAATGATGAATGAACCTTGTAATGGGTTTTCGTTTTTCGCTAAACCTAATTCACGGTTGATGATCAACTGAATAGCCATTGCTCTTCTTACTGACTCCTCTGTTGGTGTTGTAATCGCTTCATCGTATGCATTCGTGTGCAATGAATTACAGTTGTCGTAAATCGCATACAATGCTTGCAAAGTGGTGCGGATATCATTGAAATCAATCTCTTGAGCATGCAATGAACGTCCAGAAGTTTGAATGTGGTATTTCAACATTTGTGCACGAGGATTCGCTCCGTATTTTTTTGCCAAGGCTTTTGCCCAAATTCTTCGAGCTACACGACCAATCACCGCATATTCAGGATCAATTCCGTTCGAGAAGAAGAATGACAAGTTTGGTCCAAATGCGTTGATATCCATTCCACGGCTCAAGTAGTATTCAACATATGTGAAACCATTTGCCAATGTGAATGCCAACTGCGTAATCGGGTTTGCTCCAGCTTCAGCAATGTGATATCCAGAGATAGAAACCGAATAGAAATTGCGTACTTGTTTTTCAATGAAGTATTGTTGCACATCCCCCATCAAACGCAAAGCGAATTCCGTAGAGAAAATACACGTGTTTTGTGCTTGATCTTCTTTTAAAATATCTGCTTGAACGGTTCCTCGAACTTGTTTTAAGGTTTCTGTTTTAATTTCAGCATACACATCTGCAGGTAAAACTTGATCTCCAGTCACACCCAATAAAAACAATCCTAAACCATCATTCCCTTCAGGAAGTGGACCTTGGTAGGTTGGACGAGCAACACCTTTTGTTTTATAAATCGCAGCAATTTTCGCTTCAACTTCTTTTTCTAAATCGTTTGCTTTGATGTATTTCTCGCAATTTTGGTCGATTGCTGCATTCATAAAGAATCCAAGCAACATCGGTGCTGGACCATTGATGGTCATCGACACAGAAGTTGCGGGATGCGACAAATCAAATCCAGAGTACAATTTCTTTGCATCGTCTAAACAACAAATCGACACCCCTGAGTTACCTACTTTTCCGTAAATATCTGGACGTAAATCCGGATCATTTCCATAAAGCGTTACAGAGTCAAATGCGGTTGACAAACGTTTTGCAGGCATTCCCAAACTCACGTAGTGGAAACGACGATTCGTTCTTTCAGGACCTCCTTCTCCAGCAAACATACGCGTTGGATCTTCTCCTTCGCGTTTGAAAGGGAACAAACCTGATGTATATGGGAATTCTCCTGGTACATTTTCTTGCAATGACCAACGTAAAATATCACCCCACGATTTGAATTTTGGTAAAGCAACTTTTGGTACTTGTGTATGAGAAAGCGACTCTGTATGTGTTGCCATACGCAATTCCTTGTCGCGCACCTTGAAAATAAATTCTGGAGCAGCGTACATTGCTTTTTTCGCTTCCCATTGCTGCAACAATTCCCAATTGTATGGATCTAAATCACGTTTAACTGCTTCAAAAGCTTCTTGAACTCCTTTCACCAAACGATCTTTGTCTTCCATCGTAGATGCTTGTAACGTTTCAATAGAACGTTGTAATCCGTATAACTTATCCGCTACATCAACTTGTTTTGCAACCCATTTATCAAATCCTCTGTTGTTTTCTGAAATTTCAGACAAATAACGTGTACGATCAGGTGGAATAACAAAAATCTTCTCCGACATTTCTTTCGTAATCTCGAATTTCGAATCCAAAGGAGCGCCAGTTTTCTCACGCACTTTATCCATGATCACTTTGTACAAAGTATTCATTCCTGGATCGTTGAACTGAGAAGCAATGGTTCCGAAAACAGGCATTGAATCCACGCTTTCTTCCCACAAGTTGTGATTGCGCTGGTATTGTTTACGTACATCACGCAAAGCATCCAAAGCACCACGCTTATCGAATTTATTCAATGCAATCACATCAGCAAAATCCAACATATCGATTTTTTCCAATTGCGTTGCTGCACCATATTCTGGCGTCATCACATACAACGAAACATCCGAGTGATCCAAAATTTCTGTATCCGACTGACCAATTCCAGAAGTTTCCAAAATGATCAAATCGTAGTTCGCAGCTTTCAAAATCTGAATCGCTTCAGACACGTGTTTGGATAATGCTAAATTGGATTGACGTGTAGCCAAAGAACGCATGTAAACACGACTGTTTTTAATCGCATTCATACGAATTCTATCACCCAAAAGCGCTCCACCTGTTTTGCGTTTGGATGGATCCACCGAAACAACAGCAATTTGTTTGTCTTTAAAATCCAACAAGAAACGGCGCACCAATTCATCCACCAAAGAAGATTTTCCTGCACCACCTGTTCCTGTAATCCCTAAAACTGGAACCTCATTTTTAGAAGCTAGTTCATGAACTTTAGCCATCACTCCAGCTGCTTTTTCAGGGTAATTCTCAGCAGCAGAAATCAAGCGAGCAATTGAAGGAACGTGTTTTTCTGTCAAATGATCGATTTCATTCGTCAACACATCACCAACAGGATAATCTGCTTTTTGAACCAAATCATTGATCATTCCTTGCAAGCCCATCGCTCTTCCATCATCAGGATGATAAATGCGTGTGATGCCGTAACCTTGTAATTCTTCAATTTCAGCAAGCAAAATGGTACCACCACCTCCACCAAAAATCTTGATATGCGGCGCACCTTTTTCTTTCAATAAATCGTGCATGTACTTGAAATACTCGATATGTCCTCCTTGATAAGAAGTCATTGCAATAGCTTGAGCATCTTCTTGAATTGCAGTATCTACCACTTCTTCTACCGAACGGTCGTGACCTAAATGGATGACTTCGCACCCAGTAGATTGAATGATTCTACGCATGATATTGATAGCTGCATCATGACCATCAAACAATGAGGCTGCAGTAACTATGCGAATATTATTGGTTGATTTATAAGGCGCTTGTTGCTCCATAAGACAAATCTGAAAAGTTTTTAAATCTTTATCCTGCTCATGCAGGTGGCGCGAAGATAGTCAGAAACTTATAAAAAGGTGCAAACTTTTCGTGCAGATTTTAGCGAAACTTTTCAGATTTGTCCTTTCATTTTTAAATGGATGAAAAGCCTTTTTCTTCAATAGATAAAAGTCCTTTTCCAAATTCCTTGAAACGAAAATCGTAGCGTGCTCTCACATGATCAGAAATTGGCACTGCATTTCCGTCTTCATCAATTCGAACAAATGTCACATTGGTATGTGTCACAATTTCTTGCCCACCTGTATACACATTGTGTTTGCGGATCTCCATGTACAATTCCAAAGAAGTGTTTCCAAATTTCACTACTTTGCCATAGATTTTGAGGATACTCCCTACTTTGACCGGTTTTTTAAACACAAACTCGTCAAATTTGATGGTCACCATCAATGGTGTGTCACATAATTGTGCGGCATAACCACCTGCAGCATCGTCAATGAGTGACATCAATCGTCCACCAAACATATTGTTGTGAATTCCGATATCAAATTCTTTACAAATGTAGGTTGTAATCAGCTCCATGTTTTTTCGATTTAATTTGCCGCAAAAATACTATTCTATTCCTTTAGTAGATTAAATTGCTTGCTAAATCATGTTAAACGTTCGAAATACATTTTAAATTTGAAGTCGTTTACTGAATAAACACAACAGAATCATTATATTGCGAACATGATTGTACGAATACTTCTTTTCGTTTTCTTATTGTTTTCCCCTTTTGCCTTTTGTAAAAAGGAGGCAATCGATACAGCTTATGCACGCGTGAATGCCATTCAATCACCCGAAAAAAAGGCGAAAGCATTCAACTCTTTGACAGAACTATCTTGGAGATATGGAAATTACAACAAAGGGATTTTCTATGGAAATGCTGGATTAAAAGTTTCGGAAAAATACAAACTGCATAAAATCACAGGTGCGCTCTTAAACAACCTAGGAATCATTTACGATTACAAAGGAAAATATCCAACAGCATTGAGTCATTTTTTCAAAGCCCTTCGAATTCAAGAAAAGATAAATGACCAAGGAGGGAAAGCATACACCTTAAATAATATTGGACTCATCTATTCCAATGAAAAAAATTTTAAAGATGCACTTCATTATCAAAGACGTTCTCTCTACATCCGCAAATCAATCAATGATCAGAGTGGCGTTTCATCTTCGTACAATAATATTGGAATTATTTATTTGCTTCAAGAGAAACACAAGCTTGCATTGAATAATTTCAAACAGTCGTTGAAAATCGATCAAATTTTGAAAGATACAATCCCAATGATGGATGGATACAACAACATTGGGATTTGTTACATGAACATGAAACAATACGATTCTGCTTTGTTCTATTTGACAAAAACACTTGAATTAAGAGAGCATTACAAGGATTTATTAGGAATTGCAAAAGCAGAAACGAATATTGGAACTGTTTACGAAGAAACAGGGCAATTCAAAAAAGCAAAATTGGCTTTCGAAAGAGGATTAAGCATTGCTAATGAAATTGGAAGCATTGAATCAATGGTTTATGCACATACCCATTTGGAGAAAATTGCTGTACTAGAAAAAGATTTCAAAACAGCATACACCAACAGTGTAAAAGCAGTTCGTCTTCAAGATAGTATCTCAAACATTTCAAACACACGCGAAGAAACAGAAATTGCTTTGAAATATAAATTTGACAAAGAGAACGAACTGAAACAAATCAAACAACAGCGGAAAGATTTGTTGGTACAACGTGAACAAGAAAAAGCAAAATGGTTCATTGTTTTCTTAATTGTCTTTGTTTTGTTAATTGCCTTTTTCTCTTATTTCCTTTTCAAACGTTGGAAAATTGCCAAAGAGCAAGCATCCATCATTGAATCACAAAAACAACTGGTATTAGAAAAAAACACCGAAATTCTAGATTCGATTGCTTATGCGAAACGCATTCAAACGGCTATTTTACCATCTGAATCGTTGAGAAAAGAATTATTACCACCACACTTCATTGTTTATGAACCCAAAGACATTGTTGCAGGTGATTTTTATTGGATTGAACAATTGGAAAACTGGACGCTAGTAGCAGCTGCTGATTGTACTGGTCACGGAGTTCCAGGTGCCATGATGAGTGTTGTTTGCCACAATGCGCTGAATCGTTCCGTAAGAGAATATGGCTTATTACTTCCTGGGGAAATTTTGGATAAAACCCGTGAATTGATTGTTCAAGAACTTTCCAAAAGCAACGAACAAGTGAACGATGGAATGGATATTTCCTTGTGTGCTTGGAATAAAACGACGCAACAACTGCATTGGTCTGGAGCAAATAACCCGCTTTGGATCATACGTCAATCTGGAGAATTGGAAGAAATCAAACCACTCAAACAACCCATTGGGAAATACGATGACTACACAAAGTTTCCTACACATGAACTTCAGTATCAATCTGGCGATTTGTTGTATTTGTTTACCGATGGTTATTCGGATCAATTTGGGGGAGAATCGGGTAAAAAATTCAAGTCAAAAAATTTCAAACGCTTACTAGAATCAATCGCTTCAATGGAAATGGACCAACAAAAAGTGGAGCTTTTAAACATGTTCCATTCGTGGAAAGGGGATTTAGAACAAGTTGACGACATTTGCATTATTGGTCTGAAAATGTGAAGGTTTGTTAATCTTACATCAAAAGATGAACGCTTGTTGTTTCAGTAAAAAAAAAACGTAGATTCGTCTATAATTTAAATTTTAAAAACATGATCGCAGGATTAATCATTGGTGGTGTCGTTTTGATTTTAATCATTTGGATGATTTCCATCAACAACCGCTTGGTAGCCTTAAAAAACAACCGTGAAAGTGCATTTTCAGACATTGATGTACAATTGAAACAACGTTATGATTTGATTCCTCAATTGCTTGGCGCAGTGAAAGGATACATGTCGCACGAAAGTGAAGTATTGACACGTGTAACAGAAGCTCGTTCTCGTTGTATGCAAGCTGGTTCTATTTCAGATAAAATTGCAGCTGAACAAAATTTGGGTGCAGCATTGAACGGTTTGAACATTCAAATCGAAGCATATCCAGATTTAAAAGCAAACACGAATTTCATGCACTTGCAAAGTGAAATCAGTGATATTGAAAACAAATTGGCTGCAGTTCGTCGTTTCTTTAACTCTGCTACAAAAGAATACAACAACGGAATTGAACAATTCCCAAGTAGTATCATTGCTGGGTTCAAAAACTACAAAACAGAACCAATGTTTGATTTAGGTGTTGACAACCGTCAAACTTTAGATAAAGCGCCTGAAGTTAAATTCTAAGAACGTTTTTGCTCATGGCAGCATTTATTGGATTACATCAACAGATTCGTCAGAACAACTTACGTTCGACTTTAATATTAGTTTGTTTTCCGCTACTAGTTTTAGTAGCGGTTTACGCTTTTATCTTTTTTACTCAAGGCGGTAAAGAACATCTTTACTCTGTAAACATGCTGTTCCTGAAAGTCATTCCATTCGTTTTTGCTGGAGTGGGAATTTGGTTTTTAATTGCTTTCTACGCGAATGCAGCGATGATCAAATTTGCCACAAAATCGCACACACTGGAGCGCAAAGACAACATGCGTATTTACAACCTTACGGAGAACTTGTGCATGGCAGTTGGTATGAAAATGCCTAAACTACATGTCATCGACACTCCTGCCTTGAATGCTTTTGCTTCTGGGATCAATGAAAATACGTATGCTGTTACGTTGACGACTGGAATCATTGAAGCACTCAACGATGAAGAATTAGAAGGCGTTATTGCACACGAATTAACACACATTCGCAACAAGGACGTGCGTTTATTGATTATCACCATCATTTTCGTTGGAATCTTTGGTTTCTTAGTGGAAGTCTTGTTCCGCAACCTATTGTGGGGAGGAGGAAGAAAACGCGACAAAAACGATGGGCCTGTGATTTTAATTGCTTTGGTAATTTCTGTCATTGCTTACGGCTTGTCCATTTTATTCAAATTCGCTTTATCGCGCAAACGTGAATACCTAGCTGATGCTGGTGCAGTAGAATTGACACGCAATTCTCAAGCTATGGCTTCAGCTTTGCGTAAAATTTCTGGCAATTCAGAAGTAGATGGGATCAAAAGCGACGATGTGAAACAATTGTTCATTGAACACAAATCGTCCATCATGGGCTTATTTGCTACGCATCCACCGATTGAAAAACGCATTGCTATTTTAGAGCAGATGTAAGAAATAGATTTTATTTAGAAACCGATTAGAAGCAATTTTAATCGGTTTTTTTATATCCGAATCAACAACTTCACATTGAAACGACGCTGGGTCAAGTAATTGGGAATTGAATAGTATTTCCCCGATACATCTTGAATCCACTGCTTGGAAAGCACGTTGTTCACGCCTAAAAGATTAAACACTTCCACAAAGACCATTGCTTCTTGCATCTTGCTGTACCATTTGTCTTGCTTTTGATGCTTTTTGTACAATAAATCGACACTCAATCCTAAATCCACACGGAAATACGATTTCATGGTCAAGGTATCTTTGTAACGGGTATAATCTGGTGGACCGTAAGGCAAACGTGAACCGTAGTTGATTCCAACTTGTACCCCAAAACGCTCCAAACCGGGCATTTGATCTTGGAACAAAACACCAATCGTTAAATGCTGATCCGTAGGACGTCTGATTCCTCCTGGCTCCACACGCAATGAATCGGCAATTGAATCAGTGGTTAATCCCGGTGTTACTTGTACCCCATCCACATTGAAATACTTGTAATAATAATCGCCTTTAATGTCCTCTTTTGTAGAAAGCAAACCAACTTTGAAGAACGATTGAATTCCAGGCACAAATTCACCGTGTAAATTCATGTCCAAACCGGTTGCATAACCCGTTGCAATGTTGTCTGCATAATAGCGAATACGCACGTTTTCAATTTCGTAAGGATTGATATCCCATAAATATTTGTAATATCCTTCAGCAGAAACTTTGAAGGGCGATTTTCTACCCCACATGAAGAAATTGTACTCTGTTCCAGCAACTAAATGAAAGGATTTCTGTGATTGTACTGTTGGATTCAAACCGCCAGTAAATGTTCTAAATTCTCTGTAAAAAGGTGGCTGATAGTAAAAACCAGCTGCCAATTTCAACTTAACTAGTCGACGAACAAACTGACCATTGTGGTACACAAATCGAATCGGAATAAAGGTCAATGAAGCACGCGGTGTAATCATCCCTTCATCGTTGTAGGAAGTATACAAACCTCTGACCCCTAAATCGAATTGCAAACGCGATTGTGAAGATGGAATAATGGAATCAATAACCAACGTATCGGTCACAATACCTTTCCTGTCTTTGATCAGTTTGGTATAGCGAACTGGAATGTTTTTCTTCTCTTTACGCCATTCTGAATGTTGCTGCACATAAGCATGATAGCGTTGATTTTGCAAATTCAATTTCCCTTTAATCGTTTCAAACAATTCTACTTCTGTAGAAGTACCTTGAGGAACCGAATAACCAGCAGAATCAATCATTCGCCACTCACTCAATTCATCTGTAAAATTGTCAAACTGTGCACCAAATCCATATTTCAATTGGTGTTGAGAATGATAGTTGGTTTGTTTAAATGTTTTTAGCGTGTAACTTCCATCGTGGTAAGCCGAATAAATAGATGCCACTAAACGATTGCGAGCGTGATTCAGGAATGTTCCTACACCTAAAACAGCTATCGAATCGCCAAATTCCTCTTGTGAAGGATCCGTTTCCAATTCATTGATGTAGTACTGTCCTTGAATATCAAAATTCTCTCCCTCATTGGAATTAAAGGCAGTAAAATAAGTCGTCGCTTGAAAACGTTGATCAAAGCTTTCATAACCTAAAGAAGTTCCAATCGTTGTTGTCAAAAAACGGGTGTTTTCTTGTCCATCAAAGTAAATATTGAAAGCATACGCTTCGGAAGAAGTACCAAAATCGGTTTGTTGTGTTTCAGGTTCAAATTGATAGCGATTGGAGGAAGTATGAGCCAAAACACTCCACTTTAGACGATCCGAAACATCGTAAACCGTCAACAATTGTGCATCCCAAAAAACAGGATTGTAATTTCCTTTTGTTGGCAATGAATTCAAGAGGTAACCATTGGCGCGATATCGAGCACCCAATAAATAACGAAAACGATCTGCTTTTCCAAGAGCATCTTCTACATGCGCCTCCACTCCCATTAAACCAGCCAATGCAGATGCATGGAAGGCCTTTGGATCTTTGTATTTAATATCTAAAACCGAACTCAACTTATCGCCATAAATGGATTGAAAACCTCCAGCAGAAAAATACAATTCACTCACCAAAGCTGAATTGATAAAACTCAATCCTTCTTGTTGTCCGCTTCTTGTTAGAAATGGTCTATTGACCAAGAAACCATTCACATACACCAAATTCTCATCGTAACTTCCTCCACGTACGTTGTAATTGGAAGTCAACTCATTTCGAGATGAAGCTGCCGTTGTCAATACCAAATAACTTTCTACTTTGTTGTTGGTTTGCTTCGCAAAATCTATCAATTCAAGTCGCTCTAAACCGTTATCTGTAGTGGTTTGATTAATCACAACAGTAGGAATGTATTCCACATCCACTTTTATATTATCCAATTGATACGATTCTGATGATGGAATTTGAACAGTGACTTCTTTCAATACTTGTTCATCTTGGACAATGATTCGAACCGAATTTGCAGCTGTTTTAAATGAAAAAACGCCTTCGGTATCTGTTACACGTTGAATGGTATCAGTAGGTGATATGATGGTTAAAATGATATCTGGAAAAGCCTTTCCTTTTTTATCGACTACTTTACCAGATACGGTTGTTTGAGCAAAACTTAAGCCCGAAAGCAAAAGTGTAAAAAGTAGAAAAAGGATGCTTTTTGTCAAATTCATGTTTACAATAACGTTCAAGTTGGAAAATTAGTATTTATCTCAGAATTACTGAAGATTCAATACAATTAAATCCGAATTCAATGGATCTAGCGCTAAATAAACTTGTTGCAAAAGTACTTTGTAATCACCAGACGGCGCAAAATGCAACCAATGAAAATAGCGTTCTTGCAAAGTGTTTTCTGGCATGAAACGCTCACAAACAAAATCGATCGACTTTAAAGCCTGCTCGTGTTGTTGTTTGACTTGTTTCACCATTCTTCCCTCAATGCTTTCCAATTGTTTACGCATGCGCACCATTTCAGCCTCTGCAAACGATTCCAAAGTGACATCAACTGATTTTGCTTTTTCAATCACTGCCATTTTTAGTTGTTCGAATTGTTGAAACATCCCTTCCACATTCAATTGATCGGCATCATGCTTCAATAAATAGGTTTTGCGCAATTGTTCTTTTGTTTCAAAAAAGGAAGGAACATCAAAGCCGATTTTCTCGATTCGCTTTTGCATTCCAGCATCAATCAAATGCACGGAATTTCGCTGTTGAATCAATGGATAAAGTGTATCATGTGCTTGAAAAACGCCTTTTAATTGAATCCAATAGGCCATTTCTCCACCTCCACCAATGTATGCTAAATTGGGTAAAATCGTCTCTTGATAAACCGGTCTTAAAATCACATTTGGAGAAAAAGAAGCCGCAGAACTTTCTACTTTGTCAGGTAATTCAGTTTCTGAATACACAGTACCGTCAATCGCAAAACCGTTTTGAGTCACATCAATGCGCGAACGTTTTCCATCTGAAAGGTAAAACAAATTACACGCTCTAGCTTGAGCTTGCGGTGTCCACCCAGCTTTTTGCAAGGATTTATTACTTGCTTGAACAGCATCAAATGAAGGTTGATCTTTTAATTCTCTTCGAATAACAGGTGCAAACAATTGTTTCAAACGCTCATCATCTGGTTGAATGACTAACACACCATAATCTGCAAACAATTTGGTCAGAAAAACCTGCATGTATGCTGCATAAGATTGTTTTTCTGAAATAGAAAGCAGTTCTTGAATAGCAGTCTCTTTACCTTCAAACAATTGTTTTAAGGTTTCATGAACTGATGAATAATCATCCATCTTCATTCGTCCAACTGCTCCAGTTTGCGTCGTTTCCCACGTCAGTTTTTGTTGAAACAAATGACTAGAACGCACTTCGTCTAAATCATGGTCTTCACTTGCCATCCAAAAAACAGGAACAGCTTTGTAATTGGATTGAGAAGCATTGAATTGCTCTACCAATTTCACAACATGCAACACTTTGTATAGTAAATACAAAGGTCCGCCAAACAAGGTCAATTGGTGACCTGTAGTAATGGTAAAAGTTGTAGGCAAAGCCAAATCAGCCAATGCTTTTTTCTGAGATTCAGAGGCTTGACCAGCAATTTGTTCGGATAAGACGTCACATAAAACAGCCCTTGAAGCAGCTGAATACGCTGATTGTTTTGCTTTTGCTTGCAGTTCAAGATCGCTCAAAGAAAGAAAAGGAGCATTTAGAAAATCAGCAAAATTTGCTTGATTTCCGAATGCTGCTGAAAAAGATGAAAATGCGCTGAGTTGTTTGCGATCAATACATTGTTTGTTCATGAAGCAAAAATACATAGGATTTCAAAGGTGAATGTCATAAAACTGTCAATTTTCAGCATTCACACTCGGTTAAAATCGGTAGTTTTGTCTAAAATTTCTCAGAATGGAAGCAGTAATTAAAACAGCAAAAGGAGATATGCGTGTAAATTTCTACACAGAAGATGCTCCAAATACCGTTGCAAACTTTGTCAAATTGGCAAAAGAAGGATATTATGATGGATTGACTTTTCACCGTGTTTTACCAGATTTCGTAATTCAAGGTGGATGTCCAAATTCTCGCGAAGGTGCAACTGGAATGCCTGGCACTGGAGGACCTGGATACAAAATTGATTGTGAACTTACAGGAAATAATCAGTTCCACGATAGAGGTGTATTATCCATGGCGCATGCTGGTAGAAACACAGGTGGATCTCAGTTTTTCATTTGCCACAGCAGAAACAATACTGCTCATTTAGATCGCAATCATACTTGCTTTGGAAAAGTGGTTGATGGATTGGATGTGATTGATGAAATCCGTCAGGGTGATCGCATTGAATCGATTACAATAAACGAATAAGAAAAAAACAAGCACAAAAAAAAGCGACCAGTGATGATCACGAATGGTCGGAAGAAATTCCGGCCATTTTTTTATGTCTTAAAAAATAGTTTAGGATCTCCTCCACATTGAATTACAATAATAGCAATGGTTAGATTTCTAATTTCCATAGCAAATCGTCTTTT
>JADLGD010000203.1 GCA_020849495.1 Fluviicola sp. | reverse complement strand
GCAGTGATTGATTGAGAACTATATGTGGATGAATTGATTGTCAACATCAACGTGATGATGGAATCACACCCCGCAACGTTTGGAATCGTATCGTTGTAATTTCCAGATGTCGTATACGTTTGACCCGTTTGGGACCAAGTATAACTATCACAAGCAGTGATGGATTGAGAACTATATGTGGATGAATTGATGGTCAACATCAACGTGATGATCGAATCACATCCTGATACATTGGGAATCGTATCGTTGTAATTTCCAGAAAGCGTATACGTTTGAGCCGTTTGTGGCCAAGTATAACTATCACAAGTAGTGATGGATTGAGAGCTATATGTGGATGAATTGATTGTTAACATCAACGTGATGATGGAATCACAACCTGTAACGTTTGGAATGGTGTCGTTGTAATTTCCAGATGTCGTATACGTTTGACCCGTTTGTGGCCAAGTATAGCTATCACAAGCAGTTGTTAAAATAGATGAAAAAGAATTCGTACAACAAGGTGTTCCTGAATGTGAACCTATAAAAGTGGCTGTGTTTTGTGGATATACATCCCATTCTGTTACTGAAACAGCCCAATTCGTTTCACCATTTACAATTGACGATTGTCTTACAAGTGTGAACTCACTTGTAGCACCAGTTCCTACTACCCAATTTACCCCTGGATCAACTCCAATAACTCCAATAACATCTATCGTTGTATTGGTGGGCATGTATCTCAATTCCAAAGCATCGTCACCGTTGAAAAAGGTAATCGTGTGAAGGGTGTCAGAAACACTTAAAATAGCAGCAACAGCTGAAGGATTACCTGCAACAAAAACACTTCCTGGAGCCAATGTGCCTAACATTTGTATAGAGTCTGTTGGTGTTACTGAACCATTATTGTAACGAAAAATTTTATAGTCAACTAAGTCAACAGGGGCATTCAATGGATTATACACTTCAATTGCCTTGTTATTGGAAGCGCCCTCTAAGTATTCAGAGAAAAATAAATCACACGATTGACTGTAGCCAAATGTTGTAATTAAAAGTGTAATGAGTTGAAATAGAATTTTTTTCATGTAGTTGTAATAGTTTGAAACAAAGTTAATAAGAATAAACAAGCTTTCATGAACTACTCTTCACCTGATGCTTCAAAGCAGATCCTTTTCAAATGGTATTATACAAAAAATCCGCTCTCATTGCTGAAAGCGGATGTATCTTATTGAAAAGAACTAATCCTTCACTACCCGTTTCACCGCACTCCCTTTTTCAGTTGTCACTTCAAAGAAGTAAACGCCGGTTTCCACCTCTTTCAATGAAACTTGTTCGCCACTGTGAATGGATTTGGTTTGAATGAGTTTTCCTTGCGTATCGTAAATGACCACCCGCGCTTCGTTGCTTTCGAAGGTAATGCGCACAAGGTCATTTGTTGGATTAGGATGTAACTCGATTGAAATATTCGAAATTTCACTCAGCCCAATCGTTGAGATTGTAATGCAATTCGTTGTATCATCACAAGCATTTCCATTTCCTACTATTGCAGCATACGTTCCATTAACTGTTGGTGTAAACGTAGCAGAACTTGCTCCATTGATCGGTTGATTTGTTGTACAATTTATCCATTGGAAAGTGGAACCACCTGTAGCTGTAAGAACATTAGTTGCATCAGCGGTTGCAGAGGAGTTTGGCGTTTGATTAATGGTCAATATCAACGTGATGATGGAATCACAACCCGAAACATTTAGAATGGTATCGATGTAATTTCCGGAAATCGTGTATGTTTGAGCCGTTTGTGGCCAAGTATAACTATCACAAACAGTGATGGATTGAGAGCTATATGTGGATGAATTGATTGTTAACATCAACGTGATGATGGAATCACAACTCGCAACGTTTGGAATTGTATCGTTGTAATTTCCAGAAATCGTATACGTTTGACCCGTTTGTGGCCAAGTATAACTATCACAAGCAGTGATTGATTGAGAACTATATGTGGATGAATTGATTGTCAACATCAACGTGATAATGGAATCACAACCTGCAACGTTTGGAATCGTATCGTTGTAATTTCCAGATGTAGTATACGTTTGACCTGTTTGAGACCATATATAACCATCACAAGCTGTAATTGTTTGAGAACTATAAGTGGACGAATTGATGGTTAAGTTCAACGTGATAATGGAATCACATCCAGCTGCATTGAGAATGGTATCATTGTATGCTCCTGAAGCTGTATACGTTTGTCCTGTTTGCGACCAGAAAAATGAATTACAAGCAGTTAAACTAAAGTTAGAGAAAGTTGGCGTGCATAGAGATTCACCAGTTAATAGTAAATTATCAATTAACCACGTATCGCTTGAAGAACTTGATCTTCCGATTATTCTTAACTGCAATTGAGTAATAGAACCGGGGAAAACTACTTCACAATTGCTGTATCCATCAGTCGTTGCAAGACCTGAAAGCGCTGGTTGAAATAGAGATTCTGAAGCAGGTAAATAATAAACAGCCGCATCACCGGTTGCGTCATAGCCCCAAAAACTATTGTTTGCTACAGCACCACGAATCCGAAGTCGATTGACAAAACTCACTCCATTATCTAAACTGTATGAAACCAAAACATAATCCAAATCATCTGGTCCACCAGTTGATCCATTTAAATTCATGGCGGCCAATTTGAAGTTAATTCGGATACTATCATAACCTGTTGGAATCAACGTATTGTTAAAATCTAAAATTAGTCCACCGCTGTTTGATGTAGTTTCCCATGCCTGAGAACCATTTATACCGATAGGACTATTCGTAGGAGCTGCATTCATAGATGAAATTCCAGAATTGTAAACCACTGGGCCAGTAAATGACCAAGCTGGCGCAGACGGTGTGATCTCAAAATCTTGAAATGCTAGCGTATCTATAATAGGTTGTGAAAATGCATTGACTGTTTGAAAGAAAATAAATGCAAAAAGTAATTGTTTCAGGCTCATCATTGTTATTTTTTCATTTTGAGCAAAAGTACCTTTTTTAAATTATATGAAAACAAAAAATCCGCTCTCATTGCTGAAAGCGGATTCTACTATTTTGATATACTACAATTTATGCTTCTACTTGCATGTAACTCTTAATATTCGGACATGTACACATTGGTTGCTGTATAATCAGAATGAATATTGACAACTTGTATTTCTAATGCTTCACAGTCCACTATTCACTTTATACTAACTAATTTTCAAAATCAAACAAATACACTAATTTTCATCTTCCAAATGCATACCGAATGAACGCGTATAAACAAACTTTGCTATTTCAAAAATCAGAAGAAATTTTTGAAACATTAAAAATAATCGTTTCACTTTTCCCCGAAGAGAATGAAATGCTTTTGGAATTAAAAGGTCAGCTTTTCGAAAATGCAGCTATTATACAGGCAAAATTAGCTGCTGCCTATCATGTGAAAATCTATGATCTAAAAATGGAGAACGCAACATTTATTCGAAAAGCTGCACGTGATTTAATGGTTACTTATCATAGCTTAGAAATGGTTGGCTTCAATGAGGTTAATTATTACCATATAATTCGAAACTTGATCGAAGAATTCCGTTTGTTGTTTATAGAATGGGTTGCAAGTTTTAATCAAAAACATTTCATTACCGACAAGTGGGGATTGTTTAATCCTCCTGGAATTTCAACAGATTACGAACAAAGTGATGATGAATTGGATTTTTTAGATGAGGAGGAGGATTGACGAAGATTTTCCGTATCTTAAATAGACATTCTAATTCACTATTCAAATGTCTAACAATTTATATCTAGGAAAATACCGCAACGAATCATTTCGCAAACCCTTTTGGGATTATAGGATTGATGGAGCCTATTTTATTACTATCTGCACCAAGGATAATGAACATTTTTTCGGCGAAATTAACGAGGATAAAATGAATCTATCCCCAATGGGCGTAATCGCATATATTCTTTGGCAGGAAATAAAAAATCACACTGTAAATTGCAGATTAGGCGAATTTGTGGTGATGCCAAATCATATTCATGGAATATTGATTTTGGAAAATAATGGCCCCAGTACAGATGCCCTCTCAAAATCAGAATTCATGGCGCAAATTTCTCCGAAATCAACTTCCATTTCCACAATCATTCGATCCTATAAATCGGCGGTGACGAAATACGCCAATCGATTAAATTATCCATTTGCATGGCACAAACTATTTTATGACCATGTGATTCGCACGAATGAAGCGTTCGAGCGAATTTCAAAATACATAGAGAATAATCCAAAAAATTGGCAGAGGGATTCTAAACGGAAAAACTAGTATCTATTGAAACAAAAAAAATCCGCTCTCATTGCTGAAAGCGGATTCTACTATCTTCATAGCTATTTAATTTATCTCGTTCACCGCGCAGATTGAGTCAGCCGCAGATTGCCGAGGCTAGTGAGCCTGTCGAACTAAGCCTCTACAAACTTATAACTCTCCACACTTGGGCAAGAACATACTAAGTTTCTGTCACCGTATGCATTGTCAACGCGGCGAACTGGCACCCAGTATTTCCACTCTTTCAAGTACGCAACCGGATAAGCTGCTTCTTGTGGTGTGTAAGGGTAGTTCCAATCCTTGTTGATGATGCAATCTGCGGTGTGAGGTGCATTTTTCAATAAGTTGTTTTCTCTATCTGCCAAACCGTTTTCGATGTCTTTAATCTCTTGACGAATTTTGATCATCGCTTCAATGAAACGATCCAATTCTTCTTTGTCTTCTGATTCTGTTGGTTCAATCATCAAGGTGCTCGCTACTGGGAACGAAACCGTTGGTGCGTGGAATCCAAAATCGATCAAACGTTTTGCCATATCAGCAACTTCAACGTCAGAATTTTTCTTGAAATCTCTACAATCCAAAATCATTTCGTGAGCTACTGTACCGTTTTTACCTGTGTACAAGATATCGTAGTGACCTTTCAATTTAGCTGCAATGTAATTCGCATTTAAAATCGCCATTTCTGTTGAATGACGTAAACCTTCAGCACCCAACATTTTGATGTATCCATAAGAAATCAACAAAATCAACGCACTACCATAAGGAGCAGCTGAAATAGCGTGAATTGGTTTGCTTCCACCTGCAGCAATGACAGGATTACTTGGTAAAAACTCAGCTAAATGTGCTGCAACACCAATTGGTCCAACACCTGGCCCACCACCACCGTGAGGAATGGCGAATGTTTTGTGTAAGTTCAAGTGACAAACGTCTGCACCAATGTTTCCTGGATTGGTTAATCCAACTTGTGCATTCATGTTCGCACCATCCATATATACTTGTCCACCATTCTCGTGAATGATCGAAGTGATTTCTTGGATACCTTCTTCATACACACCGTGTGTAGATGGGTAAGTAACCATCAAACCAGCCAATTCATTTTTCAATGAAACAGCTACTTCACGCAATTCATCGATGTTGATGTTTCCGTTTTCGTCACAACCTGTAACAACTACTTCAAATCCGGCCATAACTGCTGAAGCCGGGTTAGTTCCATGAGCTGAAGAAGGAATAATCATTTTTGTACGTTGGAAATCTCCACGACTTTCATGATACGCTTTGATCACCATCAATCCTGCATATTCACCTTGAGCTCCAGAGTTTGGTTGCAAAGACATCGCAGCAAATCCAGTTGACTCACACAAGTCTTTTTCCAATTGTTGGAACATAGCATGGTAACCAGCAGCTTGATCTACTGGTGCAAACGGGTGCATATTTGCAAATTGCGGGTTGGTAATTGGAATTAACTCAGAAGCTGCATTCAACTTCATGGTACATGAACCCAAAGGAATCATGGAGTGAACCAACGATAAATCTTTATTTTCTAAACGCTTCAAGTAGCGCATCATTTTCGACTCTGAATGGTAGCGATTGAATGTTGCATGTGTGAATACTGCATCTTTACGCAATAAATCTGCCTTTAACGAACTTTCCTTAGCTGTATTGATTCCTGGTATTAAACCAAACAATGCCAAAATAGCATCTACATCCGCTAAGGTATGTGGTTCTCCAAAGCTGATTGTCAATTCAGAAGCAGAAACGATTCGGAAGTTCATTCCATTTGCTTCAGCCGCTGCTTTGATTTTAACAGCATCAACACCTGTTAAACAAATCGTATCAAAATAGTTTTCACTACCCAACTGAATGCCTGCAGCTTTTAAAACATTTGCCGTTTTTGTAGCCAATGAGTGAACATGCTCAGCAATTTCGCGCATCCCATCAGGACCGTGATACACTGCATACATGGAAGCCATTACAGCCAACAATGCTTGCGCCGTACAAATATTCGAAGTTGCTTTATCGCGTTTGATGTGTTGTTCGCGAGTTTGCAAAGCCATACGCAACGCCAAGTTATCATCCGCATCTTTCGATACACCGATGATACGACCAGGAATATTGCGTTTGTAATCATCTTTTACTGCAAAGAATGCAGCGTGAGGACCACCGTAACCCATTGGAACACCGAAACGTTGAGAAGTACCCAACACACAATCAGCTCCCAAAGAACCTGGCGAAGTCAATAAAACCAAAGATAGAATGTCTGCTGCAACGGCAACTTGTACACCTGTTTCTTTCGCTTTTGAAATGAAGCTTTTAATATCGGTAATATTTCCTTTTGCGTCTGGATATTGTACCAAAGCTCCAAAGAAAGTAGCATCGAATGTGAACGTGTCAGGATTTCCAACCACCAATTCGATTCCTAAGTTTTTAGCACGACCTTCAACTACATCAATGGTTTGAGGGAAACATGTTTCAGCAATGAAAAATTTGTTTTTCCCTTCTTTCACATCACTTCTTGAACGAGAGTTCCAAAACATGATCATCGCTTCAGCAGCAGCAGTTGCTTCATCCAATAATGAGGCATTTGCAATTTCCATTCCTGTCAACTCCAAAATCATTGTTTGGAAATTCAACAAAGCTTCTAATCGTCCTTGAGAAATTTCAGCTTGGTAAGGCGTGTATGCCGTGTACCATCCTGGATTTTCCAAAACGTTGCGCAAAATCACAGAAGGAACAATCGTTTCATTGTAACCCAAACCAATGAATGATTTGTACACTTTGTTTTGATTTCCCAACGCAGTAATGTGCTGCAAGTACTCTTGCTCGCTCATTGCTGGATCTATGTTTAACTCACCTTTTAAGCGAATATGTGCTGGAATAGTTTTATCAATTAATTCCTTGATGGAATTTACACCAATCGCTTCAAGCATAGCCGCTTTCTCGGCAGCGTTCGGACCAATGTGTCGGGATGAAAATGCACTCATATTGTATCGAAAAATTTGACGTTGCAAATATACTTTATCCCTAACAACTTTTACGATTTAGTGTTCGATTTTATCACCAAATAATATCGATTTATGAACTGTTTTGGTGAAGTGATTTAAATAAATGAGTTTTAGAATGACGCATAAGATAAGTGCGGATTTTGATTTTTCCTCACATACCTCTCATTTACAAGTGTTTAAATAATATTATTAAATTACTTTTTGGGGTTCTTTTATTCCCCGCAACTTTCCTTGCGCTCCATCATTTCAGTACCTGACATATTTTCAAACTCAGCACACTTTTTCTTCTTTTCAGCACGCAAGGTTTTCAATGTTTTTTCATCTTTCGCTGTTGCTTCTTTCACCAATACTTTTGATGACGCTTCATTGAGTTTGTTACTTGCGTCAATACAGTCGCAAATGCTGTCTTTTTCACCACAACTTGTGATGGTAAAAAGGGTAAATATGGAAGCAAAAACCAAGGTTGTTTTCATCGTTGAAAGTTATTGAATATAAAGCGTTGAAAAAAGAAATACAAATGCATTTTGCTTAAAGGCTTAATGTGTTTCTTTGTTTTCTCTGCGTAAACAAAAGTAAGCGATGCAAACAAAACTTCCAAAAGTCGGTACTACCATCTTCACAACCATGTCAAAAATGGCGATGGATTACAATGCTATTAACCTATCGCAAGGTTTTCCCAATTTCCCAATAGATCCACAAATAGAGGCATTGCTTCAAAAAAATAGTAAAGAAAATGTTCATCAATACGCTCCGATGGCTGGTTTACCAATGTTATTGGAAGGACTTGCAGAATTGATTCACAAACAATACAAGCGCAACATTGATCCTTCAAGCGAACTATTGGTTACAGCAGGTGCGACACAAGGAATTTTTACGGCTATACAAGCTTTGGTTAATATTGGTGATGAAGTGGTGGTCATTGATCCAGCTTACGATTGTTATGATCCAGCTATCGTTTTAGCAGGAGGAAAAGCATTGCATGTAGCAATGAATGCAGATTTCACCATCGATTGGCGCTTGCTACGTGAAGCTGTTTCACAAAGTACACGGATGTTGATCCTCAATAATCCACACAATCCATCAGGAAGAATGATGACTGAATCAGATTATGATCAGTTGATTGAATTAATGGAAGATCATCCAAATTTACTGTTGTTATCTGATGAAGTTTATGAGTTCATTACGTTTGAAACACCTCATCGTTCGGCTCACGACCATGAATTATTGCAGCAACGATCCATCATTGTTTCCTCTTTTGGTAAAACCTTTCATTTGACAGGTTGGAAAATTGGATACTTGGTTGCACCAGAAAGTATCATGCGTGAAATCAAAAAAGTACATCAATTTTTGGTCTTTTCAGTAAATAGTGTTGCCCAAAAAACTTTAGCGGATTATATCCAAACTGCAGACGTTTCTAGTTTGGGAAATTTTTACCAGAGTAAACGCGATCAATTCCAACAGCTGATGCAAGGAAGTAAATTTGAATTGCTTCCAAGTGAAGGCACCTATTTTCAAACAGCGAGGTACACGCGTATTTCTGATTTATCGGATGTTCAGTTTTGTGAATGGTTAGTCAAGGAAGTTGGAGTAGCTGCCATCCCATTATCCGTTTTCTATGATGATCATTGCGATTTTAAAACCGTTCGTTTCTGTTTTGCAAAAACAGACGACACACTTATTCAAGCAGCACAACGATTATGCAAGATTTAAGAATAACACTGGTTCAGGCCAATCAAATCTGGGAAGATAAATTAGCGAATTTAGCGCAATACGAATCTTTATTAGAGGACGTAAAAGAAACAGATTTGATTGTGTTGCCTGAAATGTTTCACACCTGTTTTTCCATGCGTCCGGAACGTTTAGCGGAAAAAATGGATACTAGTATCGGTTTGGATTGGTTAAAAAAACAAGCTGAAACTAGAAATGCTGCTTTCTATACGTCTTTGATTATTGAAGAGGATGGAAAGTATTACAATAGAGGTGTGTTTGTTGAACCAGATGGTGCCATCATGGTTTACGACAAACGCAAACGCTTTGGATTAGCTGGAGAAGATGCCGTTTTTGCAGCTGGCATTTATGAAAAAATTGTTCATTACAAAGGGTGGAATATCAATTTACAAATTTGCTATGATTTGCGTTTCCCAGAAAATGTGCGCAATTATTTGGTGGATGGTGGAGCGCGGTATGATGTCATTATTTATGTTGCCAATTGGCCAGAGCGTAGATCTACACATTGGAATACACTCTTAAAAGCTAGAGCCATCGAAAATCAAGCCTATGTTGTAGGTGTCAATCGTGTGGGTGAAGATGCGAATCAATTGGTTTATTCGGGAGATAGCCAGCTGATAACTGCTTTAGGTGAAGTCATTAGTACTATTCAGCCAACCACAGAAACGGTAGAAACACTTGTTTTAAAACAAACAGACATTCAAGCAATTCGTGAAAATTTACCCTTTTTAAAGGATAGTTCAAACCGTTCATTCGAAATTTGATACCGTTCACTCATTTTTTAAGGCTATTTAAATCAAAGGTTGTATTTTTAGTGTCAAATAAGACGTTTATGAAAAAACACATTACATTATTATCTGGTCTTCTATTGGTAACAGGAGCATTTGCTCAACAAGGAAAGATCAATGCAGCAGCTAAACCTGCTAAATTGTCTACAGAAAAACCTGTAGCAACTACTGTAACTCCTGCTGCTACTTCTAAAGCATTGGGTACAACATTTTACACAAATGATTTCTCAACTCCAAGTGATTGGACAATCAACAACAGTGGTCAATCAGGATCTACTTACGGTTGGACAATTGACAACACAGTTGATGGATGGTGGGCACCTACAACAGGTATCGCTTCAACATCTGAAGGGAATTTTGCAGAATTAACCAACGGAGATCCAACACAAACTCCTGGAACACAAGCATTGAATGTAACTTATACATTAACTACAACATCATCTATTCCATTAACAAATGGAACAAATATTTCTTTGGAGTTTTTGCAATACGGTGCACGTTTCAATGACTTGCAAGAGATTCAAATTTCAACTAACGGAACAACTTTCGTAGCTGTTGGAAACAATAATGATTTTGATGTATTATCACAAGCTGGTGGTTCACCTTATCCAAATCCATCAACTAAAACAATCAACCTTGCTTCATACTTAACAAGTGCAACTGAGGTTTGGATTCGTTTTAGCTGGACAACAAATTTCCCTTCTTCTGCAACAAACGCTAACGTTTGGGTTGCTTACGGATGGTACATTGATGATGTAAAATTGACAACAAATGCTGATTATGATTTGAAAGTTCAAAGTACTTATTGGGGAAGTGAAGGTTTGGCTTACTACCAAATCCCAACATCACAAATTGTTCCAATTGATTTTTCTGCAAATGTATTGAACAATGGTGCTGATACTTTAAACAATGTTGTTTACAATGTAAACATCGCTGGAGCAGGAACATTTGCTGGTACTTCTAACTCAGTAAGTATCTTCCCGTTGAATGATGATAGCTTAGCTATTTCAACTCAATTCACTCCATCGGCTGTTGGTACTTACAACGTAACTCGTTCTTTTACTTCAACTGAAACAGATGATATTCCAGCAAACAATGCTTTGGCTAACTATAGTTTTGCTGTTACAGATTTTATTTACGCAAGAGATAACTCTGTATACGCTGGTTACACAGATAACCAAACAGATGGTTTTGAAGCAGGTAACTTCTATGATATTTTCGCAGAATATGATTTAGAGGGTGTTAATACACGTTTCGCAACTGGTACTCCTCTTGGATCAGAAGTTTATGCTCGTATCTATTCAATTGATGCAAACGGTGATTTGATTTTAGAAGCTGAGTCTGATTTAGTTGCTTTGGTTGCTGGAAACTTAAACTCTAACTATTTTATTCCTTTTAGTACTCCATTAACTTTGGTTCCTGGAACTTACATGGCAATGGTTGGTACATACGATCCTAACGTTCGTATCGCTAACGCAGGTACTACAGATCCTCAAACTTCTTTCTTCTTAGACGGAAATGATATCACTGTTTCTGCTAACTTGTTCTATACAACGGATGTTCCTGTTGTTCGTTTGAACTTTGACCCATCAATGATTTCTGTTGATGAAATTGCAGAGTTTACTAACTTGAACGTTGCTCCAAATCCATTCAACAACGAAACTGCTATCAAATTTGATTTGAAAGCTGCTGCTGAAGTAAGTGTTGAAGTAACTGATTTAGCTGGACGTGTAGTTTTCTCTGCACCTGCAACTCAAATGAATGAGGGAACTCAAACAATCGCTATTGATGGTGCTGCATTCGGAGCTGGTGTTTATAACGCTACTTTGAAAGTTGGTAACTCAGTAACAACAAAACGTATCGTTAAGAAATAATTTTTCTTCGAAATAAACAATGGGGGTCCGCAGCGGTGGATCCCCATTTTTTTTGCACGTATATTTGTGCTATGTTTTTGGATTGGGGACTTTTCGGATTGTTTGTCATTTGTTTTATTTCATCAACCATCATCCCTTTTCCATCAGAAGCAGCTGTCATCTATTTTCTTACCACTGATGAATCGGCTTTTCTTGTCTTAACCATTGCAACGTTGGGAAATAGTTTAGGCGGAAGTACCAATTACTTTTTGGGAAAATTTGGACGTAAATTCACAAGCAAAAAACACCCACGAGCAGAACGTTTTGTGCAACGTTTCGGTGTTTGGTCGGCTTTGTTTGCTTGGTTACCATTTATAGGAGATCCCTTGATGCTCGTTTTGGGATTTTACCGCACAGCAATGTCAATGACCTTCTTGTTGATGACTCTTGGGAAATTCTTGAGGTATTTGATTTTATTCTTTTTAATGGATGCTATTTAGATTCCAATTCTTTGGATCGATTTAACCATTTGTTTGCCTTACGAGGTTTTCCTAGTTTATTATAAAGCTGACCAAGTGTATCTGTATTGTAACTATTCTCATTCAATTTCACAGATTTTTTAGCCCATTTTAAAGCTTCTTTTAACAATACAATTGCTGTTTCATTCTCAAATCGAAACCAAGCATATTCGTTCAGTAAATCAGAATCTTTTGAATGTTTTAAATAGTTAGAAGCTAATTCATTTGTTTTTTTAAAATCTCCTATTGATTGATAAAAATACATTTCAGCCCTCATTCTATAATCTGTAAATTCTGGAGCAATCTGATCTATTAATGCTAAAAATTGCTTGAGGTCAGCTTCGGATTTAGAAGCTAACAAATTACGCATTTCAATATCTAAACACCCATATAAAATAGCGTCTATTGTTTCATTATCAAAGAGTTTACGGTTATTCAAAACAAATTTTGTTTGTGGAGAATCAAACGTTAAACAACCACGGACTAGCAAAACACGATTCGTTTCATTGGCCCAATCCTTTTGAGGTATTGTTTGAAAATAAGCAGCTGTGTATTCTCCAGAATGTTCATCAGCAGCAATCTGTGCAGTTTCAGCTAACAATTTTAAAAAGCTAGAATCTCGCTCTCCTGATAGATATCGATTGACCAAATTTGGAAAAAGATTCGATTCATTGTTGATTTGTTTCGCATAATCAATAAATGCTTCTGTTGTATTCGTTCCTACAACTTTGAAAACAACTTCACCTTTACTGTTTAACCACAAAAGAGTTGGATATGCAGTTATATTAAAACGCTTTGCCAAGTCTAGACCTTCCCCTTTTTCCATGTCGAACTTAACGTTGACAAATTGATTATTGTAAACCTCCCCTACACTCGAATCAGAAAATACATTGTTAACCAACCACTTGCATGGGCCACACCAAGAGGTGTAACAATCCATAAAAATCAATTTGTTTGTTTGAGCTGCTTGTTCTTGAATTGAAACAAATGATTGATTTTCTAAAAAATTAATTTGTGCTTGTGTTTCTACTCCTAAAAGGATGAAATAGACAACTAATAAACGCTTCATTATGCTGCTTAGCTATGTTTAGTAAATGCAATCTCACGTGACATTGCATCGATAGCCACATAGTCTTCGTAGCTTGGTTTCTGAATAAAAGAAGCTTCATTCATCACCCATTCATTCGTTCGTGCAATATCTAAAAATCCGATTTTTTCCTCTAAAAACAACTGTACGGCTATTTCATTAGAAGCATTCAACGCACAAGCAGCTGTTCCGCCTCTGTTCATCGCTTCATAGGCTAAATCCAAATTGCGGAAAGTTGTTCGATCAGCTTGCTCAAAAGTCAATTGCGGGTAGTCCATGAAATTGAATCGTGGAAAATCAGTGGTAAAGCGATCAGGATAAGTCAATGCAAATTGAATGGGTAATTTCATGTCTGGCAAGCCCATTTGAGCCTTCATACTACCATCGGTAAATTGTACCAACGAATGCACAATGGATTGCGGATGAACAATGACATCAATTTGTTCCGGTTTTAAATTGAACAACCATTTCGCTTCTATGACTTCCAAGCCTTTATTCATCAAAGAGGCAGAATCAATGGTGATTTTTGCACCCATTGTCCAATTGGGATGCTTCAAAGCCTGTGCTTTTGTTACTGTTTCCAATTGTTGGGTGGTCCACCCTCTAAAAGGTCCACCAGAAGCCGTCAAGTAGATTTTCTCAATTGGATTGTGGAATTCACCCACCAAACATTGAAAAATAGCTGAATGTTCAGAGTCAACCGGGTAAATATTGATCCCTTTTTCTCGAGCGCGTTGAGTAACTATTTCACCAGCAACAACCAAGGTTTCTTTGTTAGCCAATGCAATATCTTTCCCTGCATCTATGGCAGCCAATGTGGGTTTCAATCCTGCATAGCCTACAAGTGCTGTTAAAACTACATGCACTTCATTGAATTCAACCACCTGACACAAGGCTTCCTTTCCAGCATAGACATGAATGTCTTCCGAAGACAAGGCCTCTTTTACCGTAGAATAAAGCGTATCATCAACAATAACAACAGCATTGGGTTGAAATTTTTTCGCTTGTTCAATCAATAATTGTGCGTTTGATTGCGCTGTGATGACCTGTAAATCAAAAAAATCTGGATACGCTTCGATTACTTCTAAAGCCTGCGTCCCAATTGAACCTGTTGAACCAAGAATGGCTACCCCTTTTTTCTGCTGCATAAAACAAAGTTAATTGAATAAACTAAAAACCCGATTCAGATACTAAATTTCCTGTCATTGAAAAAGGTAGGGAAACAGATTCCTTTTGTTTGAATTCAACAATAGAACAATTTACTCCCCATTTAGTTGAAACAATGATTTATTTTTGTAACCAACAATTGTATTTTAGTTATTACAATCAATTCAAAATTTCCACCATGAAACAACTACTCTTAATTGCCTTTATTCCTGTTTTAAGTTTTGGTCAAATGAATATGCGTGAAGAACGCAAATTGAATGAAATAAGATACTTGGACGATTGGGAATTGAACGGCATTCAAAATGTGTATTACAATCAAAAAACCAATCATGTGAAAGCAGCAAACGTTGCATCAGTGACCTATCTTCATCAGAACAGAAAAAAAGCGCCTCAAGTAACCTACACGAAATGGTACAACATGGATGGGAAACTTATTAAAACTGCCAATAAAACCGACACCGTACATTTTTACTATCAAGATACTTTACTCATTTCCATACAACGTAAATCGAAAAAACACGAGTACTTGACAACCATTACTTATGATGATCAAAGTAGGATAACGTCAAAGACTGTTCAAAAAAACAAACAACTACAAGTAACCACCTTTTATACCTATTACAAAGGATTGAAACGTGCAAAAGTAGAACGAAAAACATTTGGTAAAAAACCGCATTCCTATGTATTGATCCATGAATACGAACCCCTTTTAGATCGCCTTTCAAAATCTGTATTTACCATCGATAATAAAATCAAACAAACGTGGAATTATGAATGCAATGAGAAGGGGAAAATTGTTGATACTAAATTGGAGACCGTCAACAGTCAATGCCGTTTTG
>JADLGD010000202.1 GCA_020849495.1 Fluviicola sp. | reverse complement strand
TTCGCCATCTATTTTGGTAGCAGCTGGATGGGGAGTCTTACACAGATGTGCGCCGGTAAAGGTTATGTAACAGAACTTACCAACAACAGCACGCTGAATTATCCGTCAAATTCAAAAAACTCAGAAGCACCGGATCAAAACGTTTTGACTTCACCTGAAGGCATTGATATAAGCACCACCTTGAAGCAGCACAATATGAATATGGTGGCCAGTGTTTTCAATGCCGCAGGAGAAAAGCTTGATCAAAAAGAAATGATTTTGTTGGCTTTTCATGAAAACGAATGCAGAGGAATTGTAGAAATGGATTTAGGCAACAACGGACTGATGTTCCTCACAATAGGCTCAAATAATGAATTTGGCGAGCTCATAACATTCAAGGTTTGGCTTCCCGACTTGGCGCAAATGTTAGACATAAGAGAAAATCTATTTTTCGAATCTTACAAACTTCTCGGTGCGCCCGATCAACCGTTTAAACTGACAACGTATGCGGTGACGGGATTAGATAACACCCCTGCAAACACAGGAATTCTGATAGGCGACCCACATCCAAATCCTTTTACACAATCAACTATTATTGATTATTCCGTAAATGGAGCTTCGCAATTGGAGTTAAGTATATTTGATGGCCTTGGTCAAAAGGCATATTCACAAACCATACGAAATACGGAAAAAGGAACCTACCAGCTAATCATTCCACGAAACAATTTGAAAGCCGGAGTATATTCCTTTAGAATTACAGTGAACAATCTTGGCAAAGAAACTTATAAATCGGGTAAGCTGGTAGTTCATTAATTATATATAAATAAAAACAAGACTGAACATTACCGATACATTTATTTATCGGTAGTGTTCAGTTATAACAATTAAAAAAATAGCCATGAAAGCATATAAACATCTTTTTCTAATTATTACTTTATTATCAATCTTGCTTTTTTTCACCCGACAATCAAGAGCCGCACCGCCGAATTGGGTTCCAACTCCCAGCCTTCAGTACAATATGCAAGTTGTTGGTATTCTGCAGTATTCGGGAGGATCAACCTCAACCAATTCGAATGATATTATTGGAGCTTTTGTCGGGAGTGAATGTAGAGGAATAGCATCGCCGTTTTCCAATGGATTTATTTTTCTTACCATTGGTTCAAATCTTATTTCAGGAGAACAAATAAGCTTTAAAGCATACTTGGCCAGTCAGGATATGGTAGTAGATATAGTGCAGAGCTTTGCGTTTTTGAACCAACAGCAGATTGGAGATCCTGGAAATCCGTTTGTTTTTTCCTATACATTACAAACCCCAACTTTGGTGGTAAATCCTTCAAATCTCGCATTTGGCCCGATCCCAGCAGGAATGTGCAGCACAAAGAACTATCAGTTAACCGGAACTAATTTAACACAAAACGTAACAATAACTGCTCCGGTAGCCTATCAGGTTTCACTTCAGGAAAATGCTGGTTTTGCAACTTCTATCAACGTTTCCCAATCAGCTGGAGCAATAAACAAAACGATTTATGTGAAGTTTTGTCCCGTTGCAGCACAATCCTACTCCGGAAATGTATCAAATGCTTCTTCTGGTGCTTCCTCAGTAAATGTTGCAGTGAATGGAACAGGAACATCCGGATGCACGCCACCAGCTTGGGTTCCACTTGCAAACCTGCAATACAATATGCAAGTTATAGGACAAATACAATTTTCGGGGGTCATATCATCCAATGTCAACGATATTGTAGGTGCATTTGTTGGAGATCAATGTCGTGGAATAGCATCACCGATGGGTGAATCTGGTCTATTGTTTCTTACTGTTGGATCAAACACATCATCGGGCGAGCAAGTTACTTTTAAACTTTGGAACTCGATAGCTTGTAGTGAATGTACGGTTCCGACAGCTATCCAGTTTGAAAACCAACTTCTTTTAGGTGATCCCGGAACACCATATGTTCTCAGTTGTGAAGCCGAAAGCCCTGAATTGATTGTTAATCCTACTACATTGGCTTTTGGGAATATAACTATAGGAAATTGCACAACCTTAAACTATTTGCTTACAGGCAGCAATCTTACTTCAAATGTTATTGTAACAGCCCTACCAGGATTTCAGGTTTCACTTCAGGAAAATGCTGGTTTTGCAACTTCTATCAACGTTACCCAATCAGCTGGAGCGGTAAACCAAACGATTTATGTAAAGTTTTGTCCGGTTGCAGCACAATCCTACTCCGGAAATGTATCAAATGCTTCTTCTGGTGCTTCCTCAGTAAATGTTTCAGTGAATGGAACGGGACAATACCCTGCATTACCAATCATTTTCAATGTTTTAGGAGGAGGTTCTTATTGCGCTGGAACAACGCCTACAGGTGTAACAGTCAGTTTAAGTGGTTCTCAGCTTGGTATCGTCTATCAAATCAAAAAAAATGGAGCTTCATTGGGTTCAGCACTTCCCGGCACTGGTTCATCATTAAGTTGGCCAAACCAATCCGCAGGAACATACACCATTGAAGCTAACAATGGGTATCAAAGCAATATGATGAATGGTGCGGTTTTGGTTAACGAAACACCATTATCGCCTGTTAGTGTTAGTATTCAGTCAAGTGCAAATAATGTATGTTACGGAACTCAAGTTAACTTTACTGCAACTCCGACCAATGGCGGCAACTATCCTGTTTATCAGTGGAAAGTCAATGGCAACAACCAAGGTCCGAATAGTCCAAACTTCGCCTATACGCCACTCAACAACAATGTGATAACTGTCCAATTAACTTCAAGTGAAAGCTGCACGTCAGGGAATCCTGCTATTTCTAACGCGATACTCATGGTGGTTTATGATTTGCCAATTGTGACTTGGGAAGCTTTCGAGCCGGATACCCTTTGTATATTTTGGGAACCTGTTCAATTGTCTGGCGGCTTACCTTTTGGTGGTATCTATTCAGGTTCTGGCACCCATAATGGTAATTTCGATCCGGTTACAGCAGGTTATGGCGTTCATTCTTTGACTTATAATTATACAGATCAATACAATTGCTCAGGCCAAGCAACTTATGACATATTTGTGGATTTATGTACATCTGTCTCACAATTGGATGCCCAAACAGGAAAAGCAACCATCTACCCAAACCCAACAAAGGAGAACTTTACAATTAATTATGGAAATCCTTCTGCGATAGCTAAAAGCATGCGTATGAGTGATGTTTTAGGTAACTTGATATTTGATCAAAAAGAAGCCATTCCAGACAATTATAGTTTCAACGTTCGACATCTAAAAGCAGGGATTTATCTTCTTCAGCTCAAGTTTGAAACAGAAACAGTCTATTTGAAATTTGTTGTATGTAAATAAGATGCTAGCCCTGTTGAGGTGATTTTATCAACTCGGATATTTACACTTAACACTATACTTCTATCAATGTAAAAAAAAGCATCGTTAATTGGTTTATTAAGAAACGCTGCAACAAATGAGATTAGGTCTCGTCAAATAATTGTGCTTGGTCATCTGCAAACACCCTGTATGTGAGGTAATACCCTTTTAAAATAATTATTCTCCCAAGATCCATTGGAAAATCATCTATGCAAATATTGGCTGATG
Organism: Fluviicola sp.; assembly: GCA_020849495.1. GTDB lineage: Bacteria > Bacteroidota > Bacteroidia > Flavobacteriales_D > Crocinitomicaceae > Fluviicola. The sequence goes on along the minus strand of JADLGD010000202.1, from coordinate 73 downwards.
AATGTTCAACAGAGGCTTGCTCCAGCTCTAAACAAAAAAAACTTCCCGTTTTCAATCGAAAACGGGAAGTTTT
>JADLGD010000201.1 GCA_020849495.1 Fluviicola sp. | reverse complement strand
AGCTCTCTTTCCAGCGATCTGATTTGCTCTTCTTTTTCCCTCTGAACACCGGCCTTACCATATTTTACAACAAGGTCTTTCACTTTTTTGGGAATAAATTTTCTTAGTTCATCCAAATTTTCATTTGAAATGTACTGTGCATTGTATTCCTGCAAGGATAAATCTTGGGCCAAAAGCATGATGGCTGTTTCAACAATAGTCTGACGCGAATTGATCAGGTTGATTAAGTTATCGTATTGCGCACTTACACTAAAAAAGTCGGTGGGATGTTGGGCAGTTGATTCAATGGAATAGCCGGTGGTGATACCGGTATAAATTACTGCTTCTGATTCGTAAATTTTATCCTGGTTGCGGGTAAAATAAAACACAACAATGGCCAATAAAATTGGAATGGCAATCAACAAAATTAAATTGTTGCGTATGATGCGTATAAATTGAGCTATGTCCATAATGAGGTTGTTTTCTGACTTATCTTAAAACATTGATCAGATTGAAATTGATACCAGTTAGGATTTCAAGTATCCGGTAGTTTTTGCTGAATTCAGCAATAGCTTGTTGGTACTCGATGGCTCCACGGGTTTGAATTTCTTTCAAACGGGTGTACTCGGCTGTTCCAATTTCACCGTTAAGAAATTGGTTGGATGCCATTTGCATTTGTATTTCTGTGAATCGTTGGTAGTCGTTATAAATGCGGATGTAGTTTTGCCATTGTATCATCATATCGTAAGCGGTAATGACTTGCTGCACAACGAACTGACGGTTGATTTCGCGTTGAACAAAAGACAGTTCCTGCCATTTTTTTTGCTTTGCGATGCGGTTTCTTCTGTCAACAATACTTGCCAATGGGAATCGAATGTAAAAGCCCACGGCAAAGTTGTCGCGTATAGAATTGAGGTCAATGCGAAAAGTGTTGGGAGTGGCAATTTTCGAAGTTTGGGTGTCATGAAAGTTCCAAACTCCCCAGTTCCAATCGAGGTTAAAGCTGAAATGCTCCATCCAATAACGCTCTTGGGTAAGTTGTTCGTAGTAGTAGTAATCGGCTTTAACCTCTTCATATCTAACCGAAGGTGAATTGGCTACAGCCGAATCAATCAAAACCCTAATGTTGGGAAGCCTTTTGGTAATATCATCCGTTAGAGGATTGAAGATTTTTGATTCATCGTTTGAATAAATCTGTCCTGAAACCTTTGCGGAAAAAATAAGCCCCAAAAAAAGAATGACTAAATGTATGGTTCGAATCCTCATTATAATGTATGTGTTTTTTGTTTTTTTCTCTTCAGCAAAAAACAACCCGCAAAATAAGCAGATTTTTTCTGTTGTGGTATCAATTTATAATTATTTTCAAACACCTTTATTAACAATCTTTAAACATTTTCTTTTTGAAAAACAGCTGGTATTGTCCTCAATATCAGCTTTATATCACCCCAAAATGAATAAGTACGGGCATATTGGTTGTCTAATGCCTTTCGCTCTTCCTCAGACATGGCTCCTTTTTTGCCTCTTTTTTCTACCTGCCAAAGTCCTGTTATGCCTGCCGGCCCCATAAATCTTTCGCTCCAATCATCAGAAGTAAGCATTTCGGCTTCATAAAGTGGCAGGGGTCTGTTGCCCACAATTGACATATCGCCTTTGAGTACGTTGAGCAGTTGAGGAAGCTCATCAATGCTGGTGTTGCGGATGAATTTACCCACTTTGGTCACGCGTGGATCGTCTTTAATTTTAATAAATGTTGCGCTTCCTTTCCTTTTTTTGAGTTCAGTGTACCAGTATTCACATATTTTTTCACCTTCTGTATAAAGAGCTTGTGAGCACAGCTCACCTTCAGGAAGTTGCGCACAGCGGGGGCATTTTTCGACGAGAGCGGTCCCTTTTTCACTGTTAACAGCATCATATTGGTTCAAATGCTTCAAGCTGCTTAAGGCACTATCGGCACCCACCCGCATGGATCGCAGTTTGTAAAAGTCGAAAATGCGATAAGCTGTACCCACTCTTTTTGATGTGTAGTAAACTTTACCTTTCGATTCCATGCGTATGGCAATGATAACAACCAACAAAACAGGTGAAATGGCCAAAAGTGCCACAGAAGAAACAACAACATCGAACAGTCTTTTATTCCAAGGAATGTTGTATTCTCGCTTGGGACTCTGGATGTTTTCTTTTTTGTCGCCGTAAAATTTTGTAAGGTTGATGAGGGTTTCTAATCTGAAATGCAGGTCTTCGGCCTGAAAACTTCTTTCATAAAAATCACTCACGCGAAGGCCAAAGGCTTCTTCTTTGAGTTTAGGATTGGGGCTTTCCGACACCACTATAAAAGGCGTGGCAACCAGAATAAGTTGCTTTTTGAAGAGTTTGAAAATTTCTAACGCGTTCATCCCCGGCAAATAGAGGTCGCAAACAATGGCATCAACCGTATTTTGATGTAGAAATTGTATGGCAGCAAGGCTGTTCTCAACCATAGTGTATTGAAACATAGAGGGTTCACCTGAAAGAATGGTTTCATAAACCGGATTTCCGCCTATGTATAAAATGTTATAAACACTCATTGGTTGGTTCATACATATTGTTTTTCAGTTCTATTTTCTCGCTAACAGCAATTCAATTCGGATGGCAAGTTCTTCAGGGTTAAAGGGTTTGACTAAATAATCGTTGGCACCTAATTTTAAGCATTTAACTTTTTCTTGGCTACTTTCAATGCCCGACAACATAATCAGGGGTATTTCTTTAAAAAAACCACTTGACCTGATATTTTTTATAAAATCGTTCCCATTCATATTCGGCATTTGAATATCAGCAACAATCAAATCGGGGATGTTGCCTTGCTCGAGCCATTGAACGCCTTCCATGCCGTCGTTTTTTGTGATCACTTCGTAGATTTTGCTCAAGAAGTTTTCTAACAGCATTCTTATGCTAAGCTCATCGTCAATTACCAATATTTTTTTCTTCATCATTTGTTAGTTTTCATTACTTATATGCAATTTGTATCGAAAGTCTTCAGCAGTTACAAAACAGCTTTTTTCTTTCTTTAACCAGCAAATTTAAGTAAATCTACCACAAATGATGCAAATTTTTTAAATAATTGTTTGAGGATAGGCGTTTTAGTCAAAAAAAAGTTTCCTTGGCTTAAAACGTTGTTTTATTGCTGCTTGCGCCTATAAAAATGTTGTTTCTACTTTTATTGGATAATCACTTGTAAATAAACAACTTTGTCTTAAACAATCATAAAATTTTAGACTTCAATCTGTTTCAAATCGCTATGAAACAATGATTGCAATTGGTTGAGGTAATATCTTGTCACCATTGCAATGACGTAGTGATATCACTCATTAAAATGAAGTTTTTGTCTTCATTTTGGAAAAACTTTCCCTAAACGAATCAATTGAACTTGTCCTTCAAGCTAATGCCGATCTGTATTTCAGTGAAAGGTTTTCCGGT
>JADLGD010000200.1 GCA_020849495.1 Fluviicola sp. | reverse complement strand
TGTTTACCAAGGCAAAAAGAGGAAGGATGAAGTAAGGAACCGGATAGTGTAAAGTTGATTGTAAAAATTCGGAAGGCGAAAATCCTTTTTTATCATACGAAGTTGGGATGGTAAATGCTAATAAAACGCCCGTAATCGTTGCATGAATTCCAGAATGATGCATGAAGTACCACATCACTACTCCAATGGGAAGATAAACCCATAAACTTCTCACTTTGAAGCGGTTCATGAGCAATAAAAACACAAACAACACCAGTGAAATGACTAAGTTGTCTATTAAAATGGTTTTGGTGTAGAAAATAGCGATGACCAAGATGGCGCCTAAATCATCAATCACTGCGAGCGCTGTTAGAAAGACTTTCAAAGAAGTTGGAATCTTATCGCCCAACAATGAAAGTGCTCCCAAAGCAAAGGCAATGTCTGTTGCCATTGGAATTCCGAAGCCAGTATCCGTTGTTTGTCCAAAGTTGAAATAAGCATAGATCAAAGCAGGAACAAGCATTCCGCCAATGGCACTAAAGATGGGAAGCGATGCTTTTTTAATGGAGGAAAGTTCACCAACTTGAAATTCGCGCTTTAATTCGAGTCCAATCAGTAAAAAGAAAATAGCCATCAAGCCATCGTTGACCCAATGTTCAATGCTCATTCCTCCCAATTCGTATTCAAACAAGTGAAGATAATCAACTTGAAGACTAGAATTAGCGATTAACAATGAAATGAATGTGCAAAAGATAAGAGTGATTCCGCCAGACTTTTCACTTTCAAAAAATTGTTTGAAGACTTTCGTCGTGCGGGCAATCATGACTTATACCAATTGGTTCAATGCGATTTCAAATGCTGCTTTTGCAATGCCAGTTTTTGAGCTGTTTTTTGCATGTGTTTTCACCAATGCTTCACGAATGATGTTCGAAGTGTCTTCAAAAATACCTTCGTCTGTCAATTCTTTCAAGTCGTTACTCATCAAGTAAGCAAACACACGCGCCATTCCACAGTTGGAAATGAAATCTGGGATGATCGATAAATGTCCGTCTGCATAATCAGCAATTGGACCGAAGAAAATTTCTTTATCTGCAAAAGGAACATTCGCACCAGCAGCAATTACTTCCATACCAGCTTTCACCATGCGGTCCACTTGTTCTTGTGTGATCAAGCGAGAAGCTGCACAAGGAATGAACACTTCTGCTTTTAAGTCCCAAATCTTGCTGTTCACTTCATCAAAAGACAACATATTTGGAGCAGCCAATTCGTTTCCGTTTTTATTCAAGAACAATTCGCGAATTTCTTCTAAGGTGAAACCGTTTTCGTTGATCAAACCACCAACACGGTCAATGATACCAACTACTTTTGCTCCAGCTTGTGCCAAATAATAAGCTCCAGCAGAACCAACATTTCCCCAGCCTTGTACAATAACTCTTTTACCAACAACTGAATTTGGGGTTGCTGAGCTGGTCGAAGTACCCCAAATGGAATAGAAGTGAGCAACAGATTGAGCCACACCAAAACCGGTAATCATATCAGCAACCACGTATTTGCTGTCCACTTTCGGACTGTAAGTTTCGTCTTCAATTACTTTCAATACACCTTGGCGCAACTGACCAATGCGGTTGATTTTTTGAGCTTCGCGCGGTTGAAAATGTCCGTTGAACACACCTTCTTGCGGATGCCAAATACCACAATCTTCCGTAATTGGAATCACTTCGTGGATTTCATCTACATTTAAATCTCCTCCTGTACCGTAGTAATGTTTCAATAAGGGTGTAACTGCTGCATACCATCTTCTCAAAACACCTTCTTTACGAGGATCTTTAGGGTCGAAATTAATACCGGATTTTGCTCCACCAATTGCAGGGCCTGCAACTGTGAATTTCACTTCCATTGTTTTCGCTAACGATTCTACTTCACGTTTATCTAAACCAACACGCATACGAGTACCACCACCTGCTGCACCACCGCGCAACGAGTTGATCACTACCCATCCTTCAGCTTCAGTTTCAGCATCTTTCCATTCAAATACGATTTCTGGACGTTTATTTTCGAACTTGTGAAGTAAATCTTTCATAGGGGAACAATTGTATTATTTTCTCTTAAAGTGCTGCAAAAATACGAAACGATTTTGGTTTTAAGTGCATCACGGGTGATGAATCACGCCACCACAAACATCTTTACTTGCTCCAGTCACACTCGCTAAACAATTTGGTTCGTCTTCCAAAAACAAAGCACCTAACAATGCAAAGATCAAAGCTTCTTTAAAATCGATGATGGTTTTATCAACTTGAATTAATTCTCCTTTGTAATAGCGTTTTAAGCGTTCCATTAAAAAGGCATTTTTGGCACCTCCTCCAGTTACTAAAACCGATTTTAAATCGTGTTTATTCAACTCATTCGCTATTTTATCCGCTAAATGTTCAACAACTGTTGCTAAATTATTTTCAATGTCTTTGTCAAATTTCAAAAGCGGGTAGAAGTGTTGTTCCAACCATTCTGTTCCCAGCGATTTCGGACCTTCTTCTGTGTAAAAAGGAAGACTATTTAGAAGATCTAAAAGGAAATAGTTGATTTCACCGCTTCGAGCAATGTCACCATTTTTATCGTATTCCAATCCTTTCGATCTGACCAATTTATTCAAAGGTAGATTCCCGGGACAAACATCATAAGCTTTTACATGGCCATTTTGTTTGAAGGAAATGTTTGTAAATCCACCAATATTTAAAAAGCCTTCAGCAATTTCACTGAATAAGTATTGGTCGCCGATAGGAACCAAAGGAGCTCCTTGACCACCGTATAACACATCTTTCGTTCTGAAATCTCCAATCGTAGGAATCCCTGTTTTAACTGCAATTACAGCAGGATTGCCAATTTGAGTCGTGTAACCTTTTGCCGGTTGGTGAAAAATTGTTTGACCATGTGAAGCAATGGCATCAATGTCATTTTTATCGATCTTGTTTTTTGAAATGAATTCGTTGACACATTTTGCAAAGAAAACACCCAAATCGTGATCTAAATTCATGAGTTGACTGCCATTCAGTGTTGTTGCTTCGTGTAAAGCATTCAAGATAATTTCTGAAAAATGTATGGTTTCAGCCGAAACAATTTTGAAATCCCACTTGTTTGAAGATTGTTTCGTTAGATGTGTAAATACAATATCAACACCATCCAGAGAGGTGCCCGACATGATTCCGATAATTTTGTGTGTACGCATAACGAAAAAAATTAAGTTTTTATAGGTACATTTGCCTCATATAACAAATATAGAATAAACTCCGATACTGATGAATTTCGAATTAACTGAAGAACACAAAGCAGTACGCGATGCAGCGAGAGATTTTGCTCAGAACGTATTAAAACCAGGTGTAATTGAGCGTGATCGCGATCAACGTTTCCCAACCGAAGAGATCAAACAATTGGGTGAGCTTGGATTTTTAGGAATGATGGTTGACCCGAAATACGGGGGTGGCGGTATGGATACAATGTCGTATGTGTTAGCAATGGAAGAAATTTCCAAAGTAGATGCATCTACATCTGTATGTATGTCAGTAAACAATTCTCTTGTATGTTGGGGATTGGAGAAATTCGCAAATGAAGAGCAAAAACAAAAGTTCCTTATTCCTCTTGCTAAAGGAGAAAAAATTGGAGCGTTTTGTTTATCAGAACCAGAAGCAGGATCTGATGCGACTTCTCAGCGTACAACAGCTGTTGACATGGGAGATTACTACTTGTTAAATGGTACAAAAAACTGGATTACAAATGGTTCAACTGCTTCTTATTACATCGTAATTGCACAAACAAATCCAGAATTGGGTCACCGTGGAATCAATGCGTTGATTGTTGAGCGTGGAATGGAGGGATTCATCGTTGGTGCAAAAGAAGATAAATTAGGAATTCGCGGATCTGATACACATACTTTGTTGTTTAACGACGTTAAAGTTCCAAAAGCGAACCGTATTGGAGAAGATGGATTTGGTTTCAAATTTGCGATGAAAACGCTTTCTGGTGGACGTATCGGTATTGCTGCTCAAGCTTTAGGAATTGCTGCAGGTGCTTTTGAATTGGCTGCTGCTTATTCGAAAGAACGTAAAGCGTTTGGAAAAGAGATTTACAAACACCAAGCGATTGCATTTAAAATTGCTGACATGGCGACTGAAATTGAAGCTGCTCGTTTGTTGGTTTACCGTGCTGCTGCCGATAAAGATGCAGGTCGTAATTTCGATCAATCTTCTGCAATGGCGAAATTGTATGCGTCAAAAGTTGCAATGGAACAAACAGTCGAAGCTGTACAAATTCATGGTGGATACGGATTCGTAAAAGAGTACCATGTGGAACGTTTGATGCGTGATGCAAAAATTACTCAGATTTACGAAGGAACTTCTGAAGTTCAAAAAATCGTTATTTCAAGAGGTGTATTAGCGGACTAATACAAACTAGATAAAATTGGAAAAGCTACTCGAAAGAGTAGCTTTTTTTTTGTTCAGTTTTTAGGGATTTAATAATATTATTAAATGACTAACAAGCTCTTTTATGTTATAAATAAGGGATTACTTTTTCTAATGCAATACCTCTCGATCCTTTCAATAAGATCAATAAATCAGCGGGTGGATTCTGTTCAAAATGTTCAATCAAAGGGTCGGTTGATTTTAAAAAGATCGCTTGTGGGTGCATCCCTTTAAATTTCAGGAATTCTTCACCAATGAAAAAACCAGACAATCTTAAATCGATGGTGAGTTGCACAATTTCTTCGTGAACCATTGATGCATCAGCACCCATCTCTCGCATGTCGCCTAAAATGAAGATTTTTGCGTGTTGATCGATTCTGGCAAAACTGTTCAATGCAGATTGCATACTTGTTGGGTTCGCATTATAACAATCAACTATTATGGTGTTTTTAGCTGTTTTAGTGACTTGTGAGCGGTTATTTGTCGGTCTGTATGCTTCGATAGCTTTTGAGCAATTCTCTCTACTAATTCCAAAATAACGACCTATACGAATGGCTGCTAAGAAATTGATGAAGTTGTATTCGCCAATTAATTGTGTTTTCAGCAATGGGCTTACAAATTCGTTTTCCATCCATTTCATTTCTACGAAAGGTGAAAGTTGAACTAATTCTCCTGACACTTCTCCATTGATTCCATAACTTGCAGTTGGAATGTCTGCAGGTAAATGATTTTTCAGAATTTCATCTCCTGCATTGTAAAACAAACAACCTTTTGAAGCTTGAATGTAGCGATACATTTCTGTCTTTGTTTGAATCACTCCTTCCAGTGAACCAAAACCTTCTAAATGTGCTCTACCTATATTGGTGATGATGCCATGTGTTGGAGCTGCAATTTCCACTAATTCCTGGATATCGCCAGGTTTATTGGCGCCCATTTCAATGATTGCAATTTCATGTTCTGAATTCAATTGGAGTAGGGTAAGAGGCACTCCAATGTGATTATTTAAATTTCCTTTTGTGAAATGTGTATTCTTTTCTGTTGACAATACGGCTGCGATCAATTCTTTGGATGTGGTTTTACCATTACTTCCAGTAATTCCAATAATTGGAATGGAGAATGTCAATCGGTGTTCATGAGCTAAATCTTGTAAGGCCTTCAATACATCTTTCACCAAAATTGTTTTACCTGGTATTTCGAATGCAGGATTATCAATAACAGCTGCTAATGCTCCTTTTTCAATTGCTTCTTGGGCGAAATTATTACCATCAAAGTTTGCACCTTTCAGGCAGAAGAAAAGGCAATTATTGGTAATTGCTCGAGTATCCGTTTGAACTCCTGAACTTTCAAGAAATGTTGTGTAAAGCGTTGTCATGGGTATAAAAATAAAAAACCCATCCGTAAAACGAATGGGTTTCTTTTAATATTCAGAATTATCTATTCTTTTCTTTCTTTTTTCCGTAGTTCATTCCTACTGGACTTCCTACGCGATCCATTGCACATCTAAATCCGATTGTACAAGTTGATTTTTCTTCATCTAAGAATCTACGTGAACCAGCATTCAACCAGTAAGCGCGATCTCTCCAAGAACCACCTTTGTAAACTCTTGATTTATCTGAAATCAATGTTGTAGGTGCAGAAGTGCTGTAATCTGGTTTCAATGGAGTACCATCTAAACCATAAGCTTCATACTGACTTTGGTACATGATCAAACTTGGATCTTGAGTTGCCTCGTTGATTTTGTTTTTCACATCATCATTGTCATAATAAATGGAACTTTCAATATCACCATCTAAGTAATCAATGTAGTCATCTTTACGGTAATTCAAACGTCCGATGTTTTCCTCTTCAGTCACATTACGGTATTTCAATTTACCAGGTGTATTCAAAATGAATTCAGAGAAACCTTCACGTAACATGGTAACAATTTCGTAAGAGTATTCTTCATCTGGACCGTTACGAACTTCATCAGCGAATAAACCGTCGAAGATTAAATCTTGAACCATTTGAGAAGCCTCGATATCGTATTTATCGTTTTTCAATCCAATTGCATCATCTAAAACTGCATTCAATTTAGCAATCAAGATTAACTCAGCAGAATCTTTTACTTTTCCATGAGAAACATAATAAGCATCTGGAGCAAAACCACGGTTAGCTTTCAGTTCTTTGTTGTTTCTTGATTTCACATTCAAAGCAAGACCTTGAGGAATGATCGTGTCATTCGGGTCATGGTTTGCAGCAGAAACACGTTGGAAACGTACACGTTCAAACTCATTCAAGTATTCTTTCATTCCATGAACATCATAAACAACTTGTGTGTTTTTTGCGTCGATAACACCTTCGTTATTCAATTGTTTTGTTTGGAAAACATTTCCACGGAATGGACGGAACTCATCGTAATCTTCAGATGTCAACGGACGGTAAACATCCATTACCCATTCTGAAACGTTACCAGCCATGTGGTATAAACCGTAATCATTTGGCCAGAAAGACTCTACAGGTGCAGTTACATCAGCTCCGTCATTTAATTGACCAGCAACCCCCATGTAATCTCCTTTACCTCTTACGAAGTTAGCGCGAATAGCACCTTGGAATTCTTGGTTGTCTTGACGAACGAAGTGACCATTCCAAGGGTATTGTCTACGCTCAGTAATTACTTCTGTTCCTTCTGTTAAGTTTCCAATCAATCCAATTGCAGCATATTCCCATTCAGCTTCTGTTGGGAGGCGGTATCTTGGCATAAGGATTCCATCCTCCATGCGAACGATACGTTCACCTAATTTTTTACCATTTCTGTTAGATGGATCTAAATCTTGTAATTTATGTCCACCCAATTCTTCTGATTGTTCAAATTGATTCGCTAAATAAGAATCCGTATTGAAAGTTTCTGCGTCTGCTGCATCAACATCAAAACCAAGAACTCCCTCACGAATCAATACATACTCATTCACACGGTCAGTTCTCCATTTACAGAAATCTGATGCTTGCAACCAAGATACACCTACAACAGGGTAGTCACGGTAAGCTGGGTGACGTAAGTAATAATCAACATATTTTTCGTTGAAAGCCAATGGACTTCTCCAAGACAATGTGTCTGGCAATGCATTCTTGTAAACCATTGAATATTGTTTATAAGAACGGCGAATCCAATGTAAGTATTCTAACCAATGAAAGTTAGTAACCTCTGTTTGATCCATGTAGAAAGAAGAAACAGTTACACGTGCTGGACGATTATTCCAATCGAACATCACATCTTGCTCTACCATTCCCATAGTAAAGGTACCACCTTCTACCAAGATTAAACCTGGACCAGTCTCTTGATCTACGTAAGGAACTTTTTGAAAACCTCCTTGAGAGACATTATTGTAATCCCATCCTGTTGTAGAGGATGCATCACGACTACACGATACGATCGCTATACCAGCGACTGCAAGTGCCAAAAAACGCAACATTTTCATATGCTTGATTTGTTTTTTCATTTTTTTTGGGTGACCAAAGTTAATGTTATAAACGGATAATCAGTAACAGGTTACAAAAAAAGTTAAAAAGACGGACAAGAAATTGTTCTAAAAGTTTTTACTTGAGGCTTACATTTAGTATTAATCCCTAGTGAAACTTCATGCGAACCTCCTGATACACCATTGTTTAAGCGAGAAACAGTAACATCGTAACTATATCCTACTTTAAATGTACCAGTATTAATTCCGATTGTCATAATAAATGCATCGCGATTTCTAAACCAAAAACCAGCATTGAAACTTCCATACTTCACATAAGTACCAATATTCAATTCTTGGAAACCTTGTTGGTATTGATAGATAATGTTAGGCATGATGGAAGTAGAACTACTGTACTTACTTTGACTTCCTAATGGAATTTCAGCTCCAATATGTCCAGTGAATCGCATAGGCATTGGAGAGTTTCCAATAATTACAGATTCGTTTGGTCTATTTAAATGGTGTGCAGCAAATCCAAAGAAAAAATGTTTAGAATAACCAACAAATCCAGCAGAAGCATCAAAAAATCCTCTTTGTCCTCCTCTTCGTTGATCCCCTGTTCCGTAGATGAAACCTCTTCTTGGATCAATCATGTCTCCAAATGTCAATTTATCCCAGTCTAAGAATTTTTGATACCATGCAGCTCTAGCACCAAATAACATGGCAAACTTTCTGTTGACTTTTAAATGGTAAGAATAAATTAAACCTAACATCGAAGTGTTAATTGTTCCTTTTCCTTGTTGGTCATGAGTTGCTAAAACGCCAAATCCACCATTGATACTTTTAAAGTATTGGTCATAAGATGCACTGTAGGTTACATAATTTCCTGACAAACTTGGCCATTCATTTCTGTAATTAAGTGCAAATCGCGGACAACCATGTGAACCTGCAAATGCTGGATTCAGGTACAATGGATTGGCGTAAAACTGCGTAAAAGTAGGGTCTTGAGCCATGATTTGACTTGTGCTCAAAAGGCATCCTAAGATTACTAAAATTTTAACTTTTCTCATTCGATTCCGAATAAATTAGTGCTTGTTTCGGCTTTTAGTTTCAATATTACGAAAAAAAAAATCATTGGTTACAAATAAAAAACCAAAACGCGAAAATAAAAAAACATTACCTACGTTTCATTGAACAATCCAATTCTTTTCGAAATTTGTATCATGAAAAACAAAAGAATAGCCTCAAGTTACTTTTTTAACAACGTTTTAGTTGTTGCATTTATTACATTTTGTTCTTGCATTTCAATTGCTCAAAGCTATTACATTGATATTGAATGGGGTAAGTCCTTAGATTACCAAGATGGAAATACGTTGATTAAAATTCCAGCGATCGTAAATGGTAATTATGAAAAAGGTTTACCTCATTTTTCTTGGCAACAAAAAGTTAAGCCTGCAACTTATCAGCTAACTGCTAATCAATTTCAATTATCACCAGTTGCAAGTGAAGATGAGTACATCATTCAAAAATATGGTGGAGAAATCGGTTTTGATCCCACTTATCAGCTAAGTGTTTCTGAAGATCCTTCTGGTGCTTACATTCGTTTGGGATTGATTCCTTATGTATTCCGAAATAATACCCATTACCGCGTGACAAGTTTAAATGTTACTGCAACCTTAAAACAAACAACAGTTGCTAGTATTCAAAAAGATTATGTGGCTAATTCAGTTTTAAGCTCTGGTACTTGGTATAAAGTAGCAGTGGCACAAGACGGTGTGTTTGTTTTGAATAAATCTTTTTTTGAATCTCTAGGTTTGAATATCGCAACTTTAAATCCTCAACAAATAAATGTGTATGGGAATGCAACTGGTCGTTTAACAGAATCAAATGCAGCACCTTATTTCGATGATTTAACAAAAAACGCAATTGTAGCAGTAGGTGAATCAGATGGCGTCTTTAATGATGGTGATTATTTCCTTTTTTACGGCGTTAGTCCACATCGCTTGGATTATAATAGTAGTACAGGATTTGAACAAAACAGACACATTTATGCTGATGCAAGTTATTATTTCATTCGAATTGATGACCCAAGTGGTGCTGAACGTATTTCAACACTTACAGATAATACAAATCCAGTTACAAATACGGTTGGTTCTTATGATTTCTTTGCAATTCATGAAGATGAAAACATCAATTTAGTTGGAGGCGGACAGCGTTGGTATGGTGAATTGTTTGATGGTGTTTTATCACAAAACTTTTCATTTTCAATTCCAAATCTAGTTTTAACAGATCCTGTTACCGTTCAGTATGCATGCGCCACGAATGCTACATCTAGTGGGAATAATTTTAAGTTTTATTTAAATGGTTCGCTTTTACAAAGTCAATCGATGTCAACTGCTTCAGTAGATTATGCTAGAAATTCAGGAACGTTTACATTCAATCCAACAAGCAATGATTTCATATTGAACCTACAATTTAACCGCGTCAATCCCTCTGTGAAAGGATATCTTGATTTTATTGAAGTGACTGCTAGAAGATCGCTTTCGTATTCGGGAGGATTTCGTTTTAGAGATACCAGAAGTGTAGGTATCGGAAATGTTTCAAGATTCCAATTGGCTTCATCAAATGCAAATGTGAATGTTTGGGATGTTACTAATCCAAGAAGTCCAAAATCTGTTCAGTTGACCTTGAATGGTTTCAATTATGAGTTTATACAGGCAACAGATACGTTAAGAGATTTTTTTGCTTTTAGTTCAGCAGACTATAAATCGCCATCCGTTATTGGTCGTGTCACCAACCAAAATTTACATGGACTTGCACAAGCTGATTACGTTATTGT
>JADLGD010000199.1 GCA_020849495.1 Fluviicola sp. | reverse complement strand
TCAATGAAGGACTCAATGCCAATGCTTCATTGGGTTGCAAGCCTTTTCGAGTCAATTCACCGCATTCAGTTCCTAGTTTTATCACTCGAAGATGAGAGAACAATTGTTTGATCAAAGGAACAAAAGCTGTTGGTATAGCAAAAGCATAATCACTCCATTGAACGAACGTGACTGCATCTGAATTGACAAAAGGTTTTAAACTGGATTGGTCTTTTATCTCTGTGAAATTGTTCTTGCCAGGTTTAAATTTAGCTTGCTTTTCAGCTTCAGTTTTTTGTAAAACGGCAATGTAAAAGCCTTCAGTATCCAACTTATTGGGTAAAGCATAATGTCCACTTTTTGTTCGGTCTGTTTCTGCAAATGGATTGTTGATAGCTATCAATTCAGCTCCAGTTTGTTCCATCATCCACTGGATGTTGTCTTCGTTTTCGTTTCGATTAAACGTACAAGTAGAATAAATAAGGTAACCACCTGGTTTCAAGGCTTCCCAAATATCCATTACAATTCTTCGCTGTCTGCCGACACATAAATCAACATTGTTTTCAGACCATTCGTCACGTGCTTTTAGGTCTTTTCGAAACATGCCTTCTCCTGAGCAAGGCGCATCTACAACGATACAATCAAAAAACTGTGAGAGCGCTTTGAAATCTTTTGGATCATTATTGCAAACTATCGTATTGGTTGCGCCCCATTTTGTAAGGTTTTCTTTTAAAATTCGAGCTCTGTTTTGAATCACTTCGTTGGAAACTAAAAGTCCTTCTCCATCAAGAAAGTCTGCAATTAAAGTGCTTTTTCCACCTGGAGCAGCACATAAATCCAAAATGATTGAATCAGTTGGCAATGCTAATTGTCTCAAAGTGAAATCCAATAATTGAGAACCTGCTTCCTGAGGATAATATGTTCCACCATGAAAGTGAGGGTCTAAAGTAAAGAGAGGACGTTCACTTAAAAAATAGCCGTTTTTAGACCAAGGAATTACTTGTGTTTGAGCTAAATGGGATTTGTATTTTTTTGAATGAACACGTATAGAAGTGGGCGTTTCTTTGTTCAATGCTTGCAAAAGCTCATCTCCTAAAAAAGGATCATGCTTTACACGTTCTTCAAAAGCTTTTGGAAAAGGAATTTCACTCATGGTTTGAAAGGTAAACGTGCTAAAGCACTGATGGATTGATCGGCAAATTGTCCTTTTTCATATAAAAACTTGCCAGTAATTGCGATCATGGCAGCATTGTCTGTACAAAATTGAAAAGATGGAATAAAAACCCTCCAATTGCGTTTGTCGCCCTCTTCTTGTAATCGTTTTCTTAATCCTGAATTTGCAGAAACACCTCCAGCAATGGCAATATCTGTTATCCCTGTTTCTTTCGAGAGCTTGATCAATTGCTTGAATAATATTTCCAAAATGGTATGTTGCACCGATGCACATAGATCATCCTTATTTTCTTCAATGAAGTCAGGGTTGAGTTTCACTTGTTTCTGAATAAAATAAAGCACAGAAGTTTTCAATCCACTGAAACTAAAGTTGTATCCATCTACTTGTGGTTGAGCAAATTTAAATGCAAGTGGATTTCCACTTTGAGCATGTTTATCCACCAAAGGTCCCCCCGGATAAGGTAAACCAATTATTTTGGCAATTTTATCAAACGCTTCACCGGCAGCATCATCAATGGTAGAACCAATGATTTCCATTTCAAGTGGAGCAGTCACTTTTACTAATTGGGTATGTCCGCCTGAAACAGTCAAACAAATAAATGGAAAGGATGGTTTTTCTTGTCCTTCATCGATGAAATGTGCTAAAATATGTCCTTGCATGTGGTTAACATCCAATAAAGGGATATTTAAAGCCAATGCTGTTGCTTTTGCAAAAGAAGTACCCACAACTAAAGATCCCATCAATCCTGGACCTCTTGTAAATGCAATCGCATCTAATTTGTTTAAAGATATTCCAGCCTTTTTTAAAGCAGCATCTACAACAGGAATAATGTTCTGTTGATGCGCTCTAGATGCCAATTCTGGTACAACTCCACCATATTGTTCATGCACGGCTTGATTGGCTGTAACATTGGATAAAATGGTGTCATTTTTGAGTACTGCGGCAGAAGTATCATCACAAGATGACTCAATTCCAAGGATGACGAGCGATTTTTGATTCAACTTTGTTAAATTTGCATATATACATGGCAAAATTACTGAAAATTGTAGGGCGATTGATTGGTATCTCATTAGAATGGGTACTTATTGTTTTGATTGCCTTCTTTTTTGCTATTCGAACGAGTCAATTTCAAACCTATTTAGGTGATCTTGCAACGAATTACCTCTCAAAAGAATTAAAAGCTGAATTGCGAATCGGTAAGATTGATATTCAGTTTTTAGATAAACTTCTGCTTAAAGATGTATTTGTACGCGATCAAAATGGCGATACACTAGCTTCTCTGAATCGAATTGAAGTAATCGTTGAATCGCTGGATTTACAAGCCAACAAAGTCACGCTTAGCAATATTCAATTACTGGAAGGAAGAGTAGGGATCAGTAGAGATTCCATCAAAGGTGATTACAATTATTGGTTCATCACTGATTATTTTGACAGTGGAAGTAAAACCAAAAAGAAAAAGGATCCCCTCGGGTTGGTGGTGAAATCATTGGATATCAGCAAGGTGAATATTTCTTATGATGATAATCGAAAAGGCTACTCGGATTATGGAATGGATTACGATCATTTGTTTTTCCACAATGTAGAGTTACACGCCAAGCAATTTAAAGTAGGTGATGGCTCTTTTTCATTTTACTTAGCTCATCTTAGTACAAAAGAACGATGTGGTTTTGATTTAAAACGTTTGAGATCCAATTGTTATATCAATCAAGATAAAGGAATTTTTCTTTCCAATGTTATCATCCACACTCCCAAAACGGTTGTTTATTCGAGTCGATTTAACATGAAGATGTCGAGTTTAAACAACGTTCATACCTTTGAAGATAGCGTGATTTTTAATTCCATTATTGATTCTTCCATAGTGAACTTACACGATGTTTCCATGTTTGCGACAGCTTTAGAAGGGATGGATCAAACAATTGTGCTAAGTGGAGAATTACACAACAGAGTAAAAGATTTGTCGATTCGGAATATTGATTTGAGATTCGGAAAGCAAAGTATTGTTAGAGGAGATTTCTTACTCCCTGATTTCAGATCAATCAAAGGTTCGAAATTCAAAGAATCTGTTTCTTATGCTTATGTTGATTTCACTGATTTGACAAGGTTGAAACTACCCAAAGATGCTGCGCAACGTTACATTACCTTAGACCCAATGATTCAACGATTGGGTTATGTCGAATTAAAAAGAAGTACATTCTCTGGAACTACTGACCAGTTTTTTGTTCAAAGTAAAAAAATTGCTTCTCAATTAGGATCTGTGCGTGTTGAAAATGGATTGGTATTTAATTCCTTAGCAGCAGGTGGATATGCTTTTGAACGCACCTTGAATAGTGATTTTGATGTCTATGTCGATAGTTTCCAAGTGGGGAAATTTGTCGATAATAGTTTGTTAGGTAAAGCAACAGGAGCAGTGTTCTTGAGTGGTGTTGTTGGTCAGAAAGACATTATTCGTATTGAAAAGTTATCTGGCGACATCAAATCGTTTGGTTTTTCTAATTACACTTATTCAAACATCAAGGTTGAAAATGGCTCCTACATTGATAATAAATTCGAAGCAAAAATTGATATAAATGATCCCCATCTTCAGCTTTCTTATGATGGGTTGATTGATTTAAATGACGAAGATCATTACAAATTTACGGTAGCGATACCAAAAGCGGATATTGGAAAGTTGAAATTTGTAAAAGATCCTAATGCGAGTCTAGAAACTGCCCTCTCCATAGATATGCATGGTTCTACTTTGAATACTTATTCTGGAACCGCTAATTTGATCACTTTTGAATACAAAGAAGGTGGCAAATCACTTACAATTCCTTCGTTAGATTTTACAGTTAAACGAAATGGGGGTGTTGATTTTTATACCATAAACAGTAATGTTGCGGATATCGAAATGGCTGGGGTAGTCAATTTCAATACTTTACCAACCAGTATCAATAATAGCCTTGCTCAAATTCTTCCGACTTATTTTCAAACAAAAGCGTATCCAAAGAAAATCAAAGCGACAGATCATTTCGATTTAAAAGTCGATGTGAAAGAAGCCAATGAGTTTCTAGATATTTTTGTCCCGGGACTTTACATCGCAAATGGAACCACTTTAGTTGGGAATTTTGATGCAAGAACACGCATCCAAACCATACAAATCAATTCATCTGAAATTGCTATGATTGAGATTGATCCTGAAGATAGCACAGATGTTTCGAAAAGCTTTTTCTCTGATTTAACCTTGACTCAGAGTAATCAAAATGGTATTGTAAATGCTTCCTTTTTCTCAAAACATGCCCAATGGAATGATTCACTTTTTGTTTCTAATTTTGATTTAAAAATCAATGGCGACTCATCTGAATTAAAAACACAATTGGTTTGGAATGAAGGAATTAAAAATCCTGCAGAATTCAACTTCCTCACGCGTTTTAGACCTAACAATGGCGTTGAATTGACCGTAAAACCATCCTTCTTTTCTGTGAAAGAACAATTATGGGAAATCATGAATACCTCCGAATTGGTCTTCATGGATAAAAAAATATTGATTGACCACTTGTTTTTAGAACGTGATATGCAGTTCTTAGCAATTGATGGTGTTTTATCGAATGATCCAGAAGATGATGTTGAAGTCAATGCAATTGATGTGCATATTGAGGAGTTTGCTTCCATTTTCTTCCCAGATGTCGATATAAAAGGTCGATTAAACGGATCGCTAGAAATTTCAACTCCTTTTACTTCGGTTGCAATTGATGGTGATTTAAGTGCGAATCAAGTTTTCATAAATAACCAAGAAATTGGCGATATCAGTGTTGGAGGAAATTGGGACAATGAACAGGAACGCTTTTTCCTACAAGGAAAATTATTGTATCTCCAAGAGCGTACCTTTGATTTTGGCGGACATTTCTACCCACTAAGAGCTGACAATAATTTGGATTTCATCTTGAATTTCAGTGAAATGGACATTCAATTTGTGAATGCCTTTATGGATCCTGACGTACTTTCAGATATCAGCGGAACGATTAAAGGTAATTTGACTGTAAAAGGTAAAACGGAATCACCTATAATTGATGGGAAATTAAATCTTTTCAATGCCAATGTGAAAGTTGGAATTCTAGGGGTGAATTACAAAGTAACCAAAGGTCCCTTGCGCTTTGATGGCGATAACAATGGTATTTATGCAGAGTTGCCAGTAAAAGACGAAGAAGGAAACGATGCCTATATTTTTGGACAGGTTTTCCATGAAAATTTCGAGAACTGGAATATGGACTTGGATTTTGTGTTTGATGAACGCTTGCGTAAACGTGGGGCTCCTCAAAATCGTTTGCTAGTTTTAAATACGAAGTACAAAGAGGGTGAAGTTTATTACGGTAAAGCGTACGCAACAGGTACTGCCAACATCAACATGCATGACAATATCACGGAGATCAATGTAACTGCACGAACAGAAAAAGGGACAAAAATCGATTTGCCAATGTACGGAAGCGGTGAAATCTCCGAATACGATTTCATCAGTTTTGAAAAAGATTCAATTACGAACATTGATGATAAGGTCAATCTAACAGGTGTGCTTTTGAATTTAAATATTCAACCCACAACAGACGCTGAAGTACGTTTGATA
Organism: Fluviicola sp.; assembly: GCA_020849495.1. Lineage (GTDB taxonomy): Bacteria > Bacteroidota > Bacteroidia > Flavobacteriales_D > Crocinitomicaceae > Fluviicola. Next base: position 8,466 of record JADLGD010000199.1, on the reverse strand, counting down.
TTCAATGCCCTTACAGAAGATGTGATGGTTGCGAATGGAAATGGTGATTTAAATATCACAGCAGATCGCTTTGGAAATGTATTCATGATGGGACAATACACGATTTCATCTGGGAAATACAACTTCGTGATGAATCCAATTCGGGAAGAGTTTTACTTGAAAAATGGAGGGACCATTACTTGGACTGGAAATCCAGCTGAAGCGAATCTAAATATTACAGCTTATTCTCCTGTAAATGCGAGCTTAGAACCATTGACTGGTGGTGTTGTAGGTGGTGCCACAACGGATAATAACCATGTCGTCAATTGTTTGTTAGAAGTGACCAATACGCTATCCAAACCATTAATCAATTTAGATATTGAAGCTCCCAATGCAACAGAATCAGGAAAAAGTGCTTTGAATAGAGTGAAGGCATCCAAAGAAGAATTAGAAAAACAGTTTTTCTCCTTGCTTTTAATGCAAAAATTCATTCCGCTTAACAATTCAGGAATTGGAGCAGGTGGTGCTTTGGGAGATTTAGTTTCGGAACAGTTGAATGCGATTTTAGATAAAATGTCTTCGGATGTTAAATTTAATGTTGGGTATTCTCAAATGTCTGAATCTACTCAAGGTGAAATGACGGTTGGATTAAAATCGGCCTTGGGTGAAAAGCAAAACATTATTTTGAAAGGAACATTTGGTGTAGCCAGTGCTACTGATGCAAGTACACAAAATGCATCCAGTTCTTTGATTGGAGATATGAGTATCGAATACTTGATCAATGATGAAGGAACGTTTAGAGCGACCATTGCGAATGAATCGAATAAAAAAGGAGTATTGACTGAAAGTGATCGTGGGGATTTCTCACAGGCTGTCGGTGTCTACTATCAAGAAGAGTTCAACAAAGCTTCTGATTCAAAAATCATTAGTTTTATCATTGACCCATTCAACCGAAAAAAACGCAGACCAACAAGAAAAGAAAAAAAAGTACCACTTCCTGACCCCGTTCCAGTTACTGTACCCGCACCTCCTAAAGAGGAAACACCTTCAGAAAATCCCAATTTGTAACTATAGCAATTAAACACTTTTTTCCCTTTTTAAGTGAAAATAGCTGCGATTATTCTGTATTTTTAGCCCATAATTCTGGAACATGAAAAAAGTATTAGTGGCGAATAGAGGTGAAATTGCACGTCGTGTTATTCGCTCTTTGAAGAAAATGAATATCGCAACCGTTGCAATTTATTCTGATGCTGATGCAAAAGCACCACACGTCTTAGAAGCTGATGAAGCGGTTTATGTAGGTAAATCACCATCCTCTGAATCGTACTTACAACAAGATGTCATTTTAAAACATTGTTTGGATCTAGGAGTAGAAGGTATTCACCCAGGATATGGATTTTTGTCTGAAAATGCTGGTTTCGCACGCAAAGTGACTGCCGCTGGAATCAAATTCATTGGTCCATCTCCAGAAGCAATGGAATTGATGGGGGATAAGTTATCTGCTAAACAAGCGGTAAAAGGATACAACGTGCCTTTGGTTCCGGGTGTTGATGAAGCAATTACTGATGTTACTGAAGCGAAGAAAATTGCTGCTGAAGTGGGCTTCCCTATATTAATCAAAGCATCTGCCGGTGGTGGAGGTAAAGGAATGCGTTTGGTCAACAACGTAGAAGAGTTTGAAGAACAAATGCAATTGGCTCAAAGTGAAGCGCGTTCTTCATTTGGAGACGACAGCGTTTTTATTGAGAAATTTGTCACAAAACCGCGTCACATTGAAATTCAAGTATTCGCTGATCAACTAGGAAATGTGGTGTATTTATTCGAACGCGAATGTTCGATTCAACGTCGCCACCAAAAAGTAATTGAAGAGGCACCATCTGCTGTTTTGACTCCTGCATTGAGAAAAGAAATGGGAGAAGCTGCTGTAAACGTGTGTAAAGCTTGTAATTACGAAGGCGCAGGAACAGTTGAGTTTTTATTGGATGCAGAGCACAAGTTTTACTTCTTGGAAATGAATACGCGTTTACAAGTGGAACACCCAGTTTCTGAAGAAATTACTGGAACTGATTTGGTGGAATGGCAAGTGCGTGTTGCTCGTGGAGAACGTTTACCTAAATTACAAGATGAATTAAGTATCAACGGACATTCAATTGAAGTGCGCGTTTATGCAGAAGATACCTTGAATGGTTTTATTCCTGATATCGGTTCCTTGAATCGCTACAGAAGACCAAGAAAAGATTTGGCGCGTGTTGATGATGCTTTTGAAGAAGGAATGGAAGTGCCAATTTATTACGATCCAATGATTGCCAAATTGGTTGTTTGGGCGGAAACACGTCAAGAAGCAATTGATAAAATGGTCAAAGCAATTGATAGCTATGAAATTTCTGGCGTAAAAACGACCCTTGATTTTGGAAAATACGTGATGCTCCATCCTGCTTTCCAATCAGGTGATTTTGATACCAATTTCATCAAGTATTACTTCGAAGATCCAACTGTTATGTGGGAAGCTTACGCAGATGAAAAAGCAGCTTTACAAGCAGGATTGAATCAAGTTTGGAATGATTTGATCAAGAAAGCAAACAAAGATGCTGCTTCTAAAAGCATACATTCTACTTGGAAAATGCACGCGCATTAATCCATTATTACAATACATTGAAAAGGTTGGCGAAGTGTCAACCTTTTTTTCTTTCCAACCTTTTATCTGTTCTCCTCGTTTGGAGTTTCAAGCAATTAAATTCAGTTTAATTGATGGCCATTAGTTAGTAAAACTTCTCATTGGAAGTTTTGAATCATTGCTTCATGTTGAGTTATCACTTAATCAAAGAAGTATGAAACCTTTTACCCAATTAGTGCTTGTATTTTTTCTTGGAGTACAAGCAACAAGTTATGGTTTTGATTATCATTTCAAACCGAACAAAAACACCACTCCAGTTGCAAAAGGAGCCGGATGTCAACCAGCGAATTATCGTAAAAACATTGGATTCAATGATGTAGGTGCGCAAATTGAAACAGGTGGGTTGTTGTTTTTAGACCGTGCCAATGGTTTAGCAACTTACAAAGTGCCGAAAACAAGTCAAGTTACCGCCATTTTTGCCGCTTCACTTTGGATGGGAGGACTTGATGTCAATGGTCAATTAAAAATTGCTGCTGTCAAATTTCGTTCTGATGGAAATGATTTCTGGACGGGTCCATTGAATGTGTATGAAAATACGGGTAACTACAATCCGAACATTCCAATGAACGATTCTACGAAAAGAAATTTTGGAGATGCGACAATTGATGCAGCAACCTGTTTAGCCTATGACAATATTTTCACCATCACTAAAGCAGGAGTGATAGCTTACAGTGTTTATTGGGAATGTACCAATGTAACACAAACGGAAGATTGTATTCCTCCAACGAATGAAACATTGGCGCAAATCTATGCTTGGCCAGGAAATGGTGGTCCGACACAGGATTTATTTTTGGCGCCTTTTTATGATCGCAATCAAAATGGTGTTTACGAGCCTGGCTTAGGAATTACTGAAGGCGATTATCCTTGGTACGATGACATTCTGGGGCATGATGATGTGGTTTGTGGTGCAGATCGTCGCGTAACCTTATTTGGAGATGAAACACATTGGTGGGTATTTAATGACAAAGGAAATGTGCACTCTGAAACAGGAGGAGATCCTATTGGAATGGAAGTTAGAGCTCAAGCTTTTTCATTTGCAACCAATGATGAAATCAATCAAATGACCTTTTATAATTACGAATTGATTAATCTGGGTACTCAAACGCTAAGTAACACCTACTTTTCTCAATACATTGATCCCGATTTAGGAAATTATGCAGATGATTATGTTGGCTGCGATGTATCAAGAGGTTTAGGCATTGCTTACAATGGCGATTTGAATGATGAAGATCAAGCTGGAAGATTGGGTTATGGAGCTAATCCGCCTGCAATTGGTGTTGATTTTTTTGAAGGTCCTTACCAAGATGCAGATGGAATCGATAATCCTTTGGTCGATGCTTCAACTGCCAATCCTACATTAACGGCTTTGAATCAAGGTGGTATCGTTTACAAAGGTTTGGGGATTGGTTACGGTGATTCAATTGTTGATAATGAACGATTTGGGATGCGTAATTTCACTTGTTATACAGGAAACGGAAATGTGAATCAAAGTGATCCAACAACTGCATTTCAATTTTACAATTACATGAAAGGTTTGTGGCGATTTGGAACCCAAATGAGTTATGGAGGTACCGGTTTTAATCCTAGTACAAATCCTTCTAACATGACCAATTACATGTTCCCAGGTGATTCAGATCCTTTGCATTGGGCAACTCTAGGAAATGATCCCGGTTTTGATTGGACGGAATATGAACCATCAGGTCCCGCTTCTACGTCTAATCCTCCTGGAGACCGACGTTTTGTGCAGTCAGCAGGTCCTTTTACCTTGAAACCTGGAGCAGTGAACAACATTACGGTCGGAATTATTTTTGCACGCTCAAACGAAGGTGATTTAATGGCTTCATACGATGTCGTTCGAACAGCAGATACAAAAGCACAAGCCTTATTTGATGCTTGTTTTAGAATTGTTGATCCACCAGCAGCTCCGACGCTTAAAATTCAAGAATTGGGGAATGAGTTGATTTTGATGTTAGACAATCCGATGACGTCTAATAATTTTAACGAACAATACGCGCAAGAGGATGATATCAACATCATCGATCCTGTGGATAGTTCCATCGTGTATGATAAATATTTTCGCTTTGAAGGTTATCAAATTTTCCAATTGGTGAATGAAGAAGCTGGTTTGACTGACTTAGATGATAAAACGAAAGCACGATTAGTTGCTCAGTGTGATATCAAAAATGGTGTTTCCAAGTTGGTCAACTTTGAGTTTGATCAGCAATTGGGATTCTCTACGGCTAAATTGATGGTAGAAGGAGAAAATAAAGGGATACGCCATAGTTTCAGAATCACTGAAGATGCTTTTGCAACTGGAAATAGAACGCTAGTGAATCATAAACAATATTATTACATGGCGGTGGCTTATGCTTACAATAACTATAAAACCTACAATCCAAATGATCCACAAGCCTTGGATGGTCAAAAGAAACCGTATTTCAGATCGCGCTTGGATGGTGCTGGTCAACCTTTGGAATCGGTTCTTGCAATGCCACATTTTCCAGCACCTGAACAATTTGGTACTGTGCAACAATCCGTTTATGGACAAGGACCTAGAATTACCCGTTTGGATGGAGCAGGAAATGGGAGTAATGCGCTACAATTAACCAATCAAAGCGAGGAGTTTATTATCAAAAATGGATTTTTAGAAGCTTTGGAATACACAGCCAACAAAGGTCCGATTTCCGTGAAAGTGATCGATCCTTTAAATGTCGCTTCTGGATATTTTGAATGTGTTTTCAGTGATGATGCTCCAATTGATTCTGCTTCTTGGGTCGTTAATCGCTACAGTGAAAAAGGAGGTGAATTGCTAGAAAGTATTCATTCAGATCAATCCATAGCAACAAATAATGAACAATTAATACCAGAATGGGGAATTGCAGTAACCATCGAACAAAAGAAGGCTTATTTTCCTACCTCTTCAAGCTTAGCGGTCAATAAAACAGTAAATCCGATAGGAGCTGAAATCACTTTTGCAGACACCTCTAAAAGATGGTTGCAATTTGTAAGTGATGATGCATCATTTACGCCTTACAACTGGATTCGAAGTGGTAATTATGCATCCAACCCATTAGTTGATTGTCCGAATGTTTTTTTACCTTTTGAACATGAATCACCTTGTTGTTACAACGATGAAATAGGAAAAGATCCAAACTTGCTTTATTCAAAATTATTAGGTGGGGGAGTTGCGCCACATAAATTAACGGGTTACCAATGTGGTTATATGCCTTTAGCTGTCCCCAATTGGTACAATGCTTATATAGGAGCTAGAACAAACGCGAGTATTTCCTATTTGCCCAATACATTGGTGGTTTTAACGGATGATCAAAGTAAATGGACGCGTTGTGTGGTCATTGAAATGGGACGGGATCAAAACTTGAATCAAAATGGTGGTGAACCTGGTGAATTAAGAAAACACCCTTCCGTGGACAAAAACGGAAATCCTGATGCAAGCGGCACTGAAGGAATGGGCTGGTTCCCTGGGTATGCGATAGATTTGGAAACGGGCATGCGCTTACACATGGCTTTTGGTGAAAATTCGTTTTTAGGCAACCAAAATGGATCAGATATGATTTGGAACCCAACTTCTACAGCCGTTGATGAAAACGGGATACCAGTTATGGGAGGCGTTCAACCAATTTGGGTATATGGAGTGAACATCAACAATGAAGGCTGTCCTTATTATGATGGCGTCAACAATTGGGTCTATGATCAATATCAAATTGCAACAAGCTCTTCCATGAAAAAAGTCATGAGTAGTTTGATGTGGATTTTCAATCCTTTAACAGTGAAAAGTGAAGACTTGTTGAGTTGTGAAACGCGCATTACGTTGAGTGTTGAAAAACCCTACAGATCTTTCGATGCAACAGGAATTAATGGAGGATTACCGATGTATGCATGGAACATGGACGAGTTGAAAACAATCACTTCAAATGCGAATGCAGCAAGTAATGCTTTGGAGTTAATCAATGTTGTTCCAAATCCGTATTATGCCTTTTCTGAATACGAACGAAATCGATTGGATACACGTGTAAGAATAACCAACTTACCTGAACAATGTACCGTTTCCATCTACAACGTGAGTGGGAAAATGATTCGCCAGTTCAAGAAAGACAGTCCGCTAACTTACATCGATTGGGACTTGAAAAACAGTATCGGTGTTCCAATTGCAAGTGGAGTTTATCTCATTCATGTGGAAGCTCCTGGAATTGGAGAGAAAATTGTCAAGTTCTTTGGTGGAATGAGGCAAGTGGATTTAGAAAACATCTAAATATTAAGTTTGGTGCTTGGAGGTGTGTTTTTTAATAAATAAATACATCTTCAAGTGCAAGACTACGCTGAAATTTGAACGATTTAATCGAGAAGTTTTTTCGTTTTTATGTTTTTCAATAAAATGTTTGATTTTTACTTGATTCGAGTTCATCAAAATTCAATTTTATCCTTACCTTTAGCGCACCAAAAAATAAAGAGTTGTCATGAACTTACACGAATATCAAGGTAAATCCATTTTACAAAAGTACGGAGTTGCAGTGCAACGCGGCGTAGTTGTTGAAAAAGTAGAAGATGCAGTTGCTGCAGCTAATAAACTAACTGAAGATACTGGTACAAGCTGGTATGTTGTTAAAGCGCAAATCCATGCTGGTGGACGTGGTAAAGGTGTAGTTGAAGAAACAGGATCTCACGGTGTTGTTTTGGCGAAAGGAATTGACCAAGTTGAAGAGAAAGTAAAAGGGATCTTAGGTGGTCACTTAGAAACTGCTCAAACAAATGGCGTAGGAAAATTGGTAAGTAAAGTGTTAATCGCTGAAGATGTTTACTATCCAGGTGAAGCTCAAACAGAAGAGTTTTACATGTCTGTATTGTTAGATCGCGAAAAAGGTCGCAACACCATCATGTATTCTACTGAAGGTGGTATGGACATCGAAACGGTAGCGCACGACACACCACATTTAATTTTCAAAGAAGAAATCGATCCTCGTGTTGGTATCCAAGGTTTTCAAGCACGTAAAATTGCTTTCAACTTAGGCTTATCAGGTGAAGCATTCAAACAAATGACAAAATTTGTTGTGAACTTATATAGTGCTTATGAAGGTTGCGATGCTGCTATGTTTGAAATCAATCCAGTATTGAAAACTTCTGACAATAAAATCATTGCTGTAGACGCGAAAGTGACTTTGGATGGAAACGGATTGTTCCGTCACCCAGATTACGTAGCAATGCGTGACACTATGGAAGAAGATCCATTGGATGTAGAAGCAGATGCTGCTGGCTTGAACTTCGTGAAATTAGACGGAAACGTTGCGTGTATGGTAAACGGTGCTGGTTTGGCTATGGCGACTATGGATATCATTAAGTATTCAGGAGGAAATCCTGCTAACTTCTTGGACGTAGGTGGTACAGCTGATGCTGAGCGTGTTGAAAAAGCATTCCACATCATCTTAAAAGATCCTAACGTAAAAGCAATTTTGATCAATATCTTTGGTGGTATCGTTCGTTGTGACCGTGTTGCTCAAGGAGTTGTTGATGCTTACAAAAGCATTGGTAACATTCCAGTTCCAATCATCGTTCGTTTGCAAGGTACCAATGCTGAAGCTGCGAAAAAAATCATCGACGATTCAGGATTGAATGTTCACTCTGCAGTATTGTTACAAGAAGCAGCTGATAAAGTAAAAGAAGTATTGGCGTAAGTCAAACAAATTATACAATAAAAAGGCGCTTTCTCGAAGCGCCTTTTTTCTAACTGTTAATCGCCCTTTTCAATGCATCGTCACCTGATCATTTTCTGTGCTTTTCTGGTTATTTCCAATTGTTCT
>JADLGD010000198.1 GCA_020849495.1 Fluviicola sp. | reverse complement strand
TTTTTGCTTTAGGAACATCTTCAACATATCCGTCGTAAGCTCTGATTGAATCAAACGTACTCACTACACCGGATCCTTTTGGATAAATGTTGGCTATTGTAGAAGCGGTTGCTTTTCTCCAAATATTGTATTGATCAATTGTTGAAACATTATAAAGTTGTTCAATTTTTGCACTTATTGCCTTTATTGCATTTTCTTTAGCATCCATTTCAATTCAATTTCACATTTCTAACATCCACCTTACCAGTAACCACCTCACTGATTAATGCTGTTTTGTATTCTTTTAGTAATTCGATTTCTTGTTCATATTTAGAAATTAACGCATTAGATTTGACATCATGGTTTTCGAGAAATTCAATAATTTCTTTTTGTTCTTCAAGAGTGCCATATGCAATTTGAAAATTTTGAAACATTGGTCTTCTAAGTGAGTCAACTGTCGATTTAGCAGATAGTTTCATAACTTCTTTTACAAAATTTTCCTTCAAGTAATAAAACAGATACCGACCTAATACTCCATTAAAGGCACTCATTCTGTATACTCTTTGGTGATAATCAAATTTTTCATTTACGTAATGCCATACTTTACAAACGCCAACCCCATCTCCAGCTGTAAGAATAGCTTCACCATCAAAAGAGTAGGTAGATATTCTTTCCACAGTTTGTGACCTCACGTAAAAAGGATATTCGCCATCATCTTCACGATTTTCAGTGTCTTTTCCTCCAGTTCCAATATCACACAAATATCGCATACGTGTTAGACTCCAATGCTCAGGTATTTCCCCTAACCACTCAATCCCAGAATCTTTCATCGGAACAGTTGGGTCCAAACCTGCCTTCGCTCGCTCTTCGGCAGGCAGGCCTTTTGTAACCGCTTGGTTGATAATTGCAGTACGCTCTTCTTCCAGTAATTGAATCAAACGCTCTTTTTTGGCAATTAAATCATCTATTTGAGCGGTTTTGTGATCGAGGAAGTTGATTATCAAATCTTGTTCTTCAACATCTGGCAAAACAATATGCATAGAAACAATGGTCTCTTTATTTAAATGACTTAATATTGAACCTCTTGCTTGTATTTTGAAATATTCTTGATAGTTACTAGTGTCTTTCATTATTGTACAAAAGAACTCTGGAATTAATCGATTAGAATTGCAACTAATTCTTGCTAATCGCTGATTGATAATACCATTCCCATCAATTTCAGTATGAAATACTCTTGCTAGACCTAATGTTCCAACGATAGGAAGAACTACATCTTTATCTTTAACTATAAATTGACTCATTTCCTCAGCTCTATCATCTGGTAAATACCATTCTTCAAGAATTTCCTTCTCTGCAACATGCTCTGGAGAAAAGACTTTAATTGTTCCTTTAAGTAATAATTCACTTGTAATTAATGAACTTCCAAAAGGACCTGCCTTATACCCCTTAGGTAAAATTTCAAATTTTACTTTTGTTGATTTCCAATGACTTGGAATCTTTCCAATCCATTCAACACCTGAATCTTTATAGCTATCGTATTTTTTTAGCTCCATAATGCTTCATTTTTCCAATCCATCAACTCTGTGCTGTTTCCGCCTTTACTGGGTATTCCCATAAATTGGATGGGTATGGTTGGGTATTTATTAAACAAGTTATCCAATTTTGTTTTTAAAGTGTTACCAGGATTCACACGATGTAAAAGGTAATTCAGAACGCACAAGAAATAAAAAGTACGTTTGTTATTTTCAAAAGGTTTAGAAATCCAATTTCCTTGTGGCTTCAATAAGATATCTGGTTCAATCGCTAAATCTTTATTCCACAAGCGTGCATGATGTGCGCAGATGTTTCTTACATAGGTAATGCTATGTAGCCATGAGGTGAAAACTGTATGATGAACACCAAAAAAATCAGCAATTTGTTTTCTATCAGCTTTGTTTTTAAGTCCTCTGTATATGTGTGATAATTCTCCGATTGTCAATAATTCAAAACACATCCAAGCAGGGGGATTAGAAGGATTATTGTAATTGTCTATATAATGTTTTATAAACACTTCAGGAGTTCGGGCAGTTTTTGCTTTCGAAATTAATGCTTGAAAATCAGAATACGGATCAACTCGATTACCAATTTTATTGTAGTAAGGGATTATAAAATGAGATTGGTTATCCTGCCAATGCGAGTCATTGTATTTAGTTGACATAATGTATACCAATTGTGTGCGTATGGCTACTTCTATACGTTCAATACAATCAAACACCAATAGTCTTAACTCTCTATCAAATGAATAGGTATTGATAATTTGTTTAAAGGTGACTCCAGTATTAAATTCATCTTTAATTTTTTGGTAAGGCAAAAAATAAGCGCTTAAACGATAATAGCTAATTGCATTTAAATACTCTTGAGCTTTTGTTTTATTATCAAAAGTCAATTTTCGTCCCTCAAGTAATGCTATTTGATCGGAAACTGTGAGTGGTGTCTTTTTGTAGGTTATTTTACTCATAATCTAAAAAAGAAAAAACCCCCCAAGTGTGCTTCAGTGAGAGGCATGGGAGGTGTATTATTTTGAGTATTTTGGAATCTAACTACACTACAATTAACGAACAATGATAACAATTGTTTTGTTAATCGGGATGCAAAAGTACGTATTTTTTTCAAATATAACATGTTCATTATTTAATTACCGAATTCAACAAACCATCTGTTTCTTGTTCCAAAGCCATAATATCAGCTCTAATTTCTTCCAATGAACGCAAAGGCTTGTATTGGTAGAAATACTTGGTGAAGTTGATTTCATAACCCACGTTGGTTTTACTTTCATCCACCCATGCATCTGGAACATGAGGAAGTACCTCTCGTTTCATATACTCTTGAATATCTTCTTTCAATGGAATGTTTTCGGTATCTCGCAAACTTGCATCTGGTTTCGGACCTTTCTTGTCTTTGATGATTTCACCTTTTTCATTTCGAAGTGGTCTTTCAACAGTCACTTTGGAATAACCAAAATCAGCATTGTCAAAAATTTTAGAATAGGGGGTTTCCTTGAATTCACCGTATAGTTTAGTTATTTCAGGAATATGTATTTTTTCATCCAGTTCATTGCGTTTGTCTCCCAACGATTTGCTCATCTTCTTGAAGAATTCAACCGCATTGATAAGTTGAATTTTACCTTTTCTATTTTTCGGTTTATGGTTCGAAATGACCCAGATATAAGTACTGATTCCAGTATTGTAAAACAATTGATTTGGCAATGCAATAACCGCTTCTAACAAGTCATTTTCTATAATCCATTGACGAATACTACTTTCATTCTTTTTGGAGCTTGGTGATCCAGAGAATAGGGGTGAGCCATTGAAAACGATAGCCAAACGTGATCCATTTGGTTTCATTTTACTCATCAAGTGCATTAGGAACAAGAATGAACCATCCGAAACAGATGGTAATCCAGCTCCAAAACGTCCTCCATGGCCTAATGATTCATGTTCATCTCTAACAACCTTCGCATACTTCTCCCATTTCACTCCAAAAGGTGGGTTCGTGATAAGGTAGTCAAACTTCTCATTTGGAAGTTTATCTTCTGAAATACTGTTTCCTTTCTTAATGTTGCTAGGGTTTTGTCCCTTAATCAACATATCCGATTTACAGATAGCGTATGATTCTGGGTTCAATTCCTGTCCAAACACTTCTAATCTTGCATCCGGGTTTAGTTCATGTAGATATTCTTCTGCTACAGACAACATACCTCCAGTTCCAGCACAACAATCGTAGATGGTTTTTACAATTCCTTTTTGCGTCAAAGCATCACGGTCATCCATGAACAAAATGTTCACCATCAGTTTAATTACTTCGCGAGGTGTAAAGTGTTCTCCAGCAGTTTCATTCGATATTTCAGCAAACTTTCGGATAAGTTCTTCGAACATGTAGCCCATTTCCATTGCAGAAATTGTTTTTGGGTGCAAATCAACTTCCTGAAAGCGTTTCATAATCATGAACAACAAATTATTGTCGTCCATTTTGGTAATCTGATTATCAAACTCAAACTGGTCAATGATTTCACGAGCATCTTCAGAAAATCCATTGATGTAATTACGAAGATTTGCAGCAATGTTGTTTGGATCAGCAGTAAGTTTATTTAAGTCAAATTGACTTCGATTGTGAAAGTTGAATCCTGCTGTTTTATTCAAAATAGGATCTAAGTTTTGAATATTGGTTGTTTTCATTTGCTCGTATTTCTTCAATACATCAGCTTTAGAACTTTCTAATACACAATCCAATCGGCGTAAAACAGTTAAAGTAATAATTACTTTCCCGTAATCACTTTGTTTGTAATCTCCTCTGAGTAGGTCGGCAATAGACCAAATAAAATTTGCAGCTTCTTTAACGTTTTTCATTCTTCTTTTTACAAGATTATTTTGGTAACTAAGTTTTAACGGTTTATCAACCGTATTAAATTAATCGCCCCTAATCTACTTATTCCCCCTCACATTCCCCAATAAAATCGCGGGAAAATGCCCGTTTAATGAGAAAATACGTAGTAACCACAATAGCGCATGTGGCTACTACGTAGAAGCGGGGATGGGGATGCTGTTTGATCATGTGTTATGCGTGTTTATCCCAGGGGATCCACTCTCCAATTGACATTGATGATTTTGACGCTGTTGCCAGGATATTTCTGAATCAGTATGGTCATCAAATCAGCAGCAGGATGATGCTGCGCCAAATCCATCAAATTGATTTCAAGAATGGTTGTTTCCCCCAATCTATTGGACAGCGAAACGGTTGCGATGAGGTTTGTGAAGGGCATTTTTTTATTGATTTATTTTTTTGTTGGTTTATAGATGTTTGAAGTTCTTTTCAAAAGTCAATAAAATACATAGTAACCACAATAGGGGATGTGGCTACTATGTAAAGATGATTAAAAAGCGGGTGAGAACATGGAGCTCAGTGCCAGTTTGGTTACGATTCCAAAACTGAGTCGTTGATATCCTTGACGCAAGTTTGCTTCAGGATCCATCTTCGCTACATTGTTCTCGATGTCGTAAAGTTCTAAAAAAAATCCAACGTTGTAGTTGCCATTTGGCTTAAAGGTAAACACGTTTACACCAGCTGTCATCACGTTTGGAAAAACGGTCTTATTCAAGCTGTTTTTCAACGAGAAATAGGGATTGATTGCAAAAATGTTTCGAACTTCTTTGTTGTAAGATTTCTCGTCCATTCTGGTCATTTGCATACCTTTGTTTTCAACTGTTTTGTCCATGTCGTAAAAGAAAAAAACGATATCTACATTGGAAGTAAACTGATTGAACTCGTCGTAATCCCCAGAATAGCCTGTTATTTTTTTATCGGATTTAAGAGTAGTATTCCCTATAGTACTAGAAGTTGTCAAGGTATATTCCTTATCCGTTAACGCTTCAAAAGTATTCCAACGTCTGAATCCTGCAGTTATGCCAAACATCCAGCGAACATCGATGTTGTAATTAAAACCAAGTCGAAAATCGGCGCCATAAAAAGTCTTATCGGTAAAATTGTTTGATAAAATAAGTGTGTCTCGAGCCTCATAGTGCTTAAATTCTAATGCTTGCATTGAGAAATTTCCGAAGATAGAAAAGCGATGGTATTTTCTCTTAGGATCAAAAGAAGGAGTCTCCAACTTTTTTATTTCAATACTTAATTGTTTGTCAATTGCAATAATCTTGTCTAAAAGCATATCTACCAATTTCACCAATGATTCTTGGTTACGACCTGCAATTAAGTGTGTACTGGCCTTAGAATTATAGTCAAAAAATTGTATTTGTAATGATTGCTTAAAAGAATTTATTTTTGAAATATCAAATTGATCTTTATTTTTTTCACCAAATGCATCAATTTCTTTCATAATAGAATCCGTATAGACTTTGCGGATGTTTTTGATCAACGAGTCTTTCAGTTTTTTTTTGATGGGATTGATTTCATCTAAAATCTTCTGATAATTGTTCCATGTTGTTCCGATTGTTATTCCAATTTTACCAGTTGGTGTGAAATCACCCTTATTGAAGATACTTGCAATTCCTGATTCATTTTTAGCTTGAAGTTGAGTACCAAAGATTGGTTTTAAGCCAGCATAAGGTTTATTTTCTTTCTTGCAAAAAATACTGGAGTCACCATACCAATAATAAGAAGCGGTTACCAATCCTTCGTTCGTACTTACGCCAACAATACTGTGTGGCGCCAATATGTTAACCGAACCATCTGTGGTATTGTTAACACTTTGAGCAAAGTAAGCTTGAAAAGGCAATAAACTTCCTATGAGTATTATTAAATTTTTCATTAGAGTTCTGGTGTAATGTTTTCATTAAAATCTATAATCGCCATATTTGGGTCAACTGGCAATATAATTTCCGTTTGTTTTTTACCGTTGATTTCAATGGTGATGGTTACCCTATTTAATCCTTCTCTTTTTCCAACACACTCCAAATTATAAGTTTCAAGAAGAGGTGAATGAAAATTATTTTCTTTCTTAAAATCAGTAATATTCTCATTATTAACGGATAAATAATCCAAAGAACAACCTTTTGGAATGTTCACAGTTACCTTAAATTCGGCCATGTTTTCTAAGATTTATTGAATAATTACTACTTCAACAACTTTATCTTCTCTATTCGGGATTCTTACACGAACTGTTTTATATTGATCAGTAGAAAGTACCATGTCAGAATAACGCTCAATTGAATACAATTGTCCTTTCATGGCAGGATGAACAAGGTCATAGATTAGGTCTAAAATGAGTTCGTTTTCAACGATTCCTTGAGGAACACTTTTCACAAAATGCACGTTTTTCACATCTTGATAAATCATAACGGTTCCATCAACATAAATATAAGCGGTTTTACTGGTCGCGTCAATCGTTGCGCTCAATGTTTCAAAATTCGTATTCATAAGTATAGTTTTAGTTTGTTACTAAACTTATTCGATTTTGCAACAACTCTAACAGCAAATGTCATGAAGACAGTATTTTATGTCATGAGAAGGGGGATTTAGGGGTATGAAAGAAGAGATTAGTAGTCGGGGCGATTAATTATTCAGTCGGGGCGCGATTAATCGCGCCCGTACTGTATGATAAATCGCGCCCCGACATTATGATTTCTATTAAATCATTATTTTTATTAAATGAAAAATCTCCTGTCATTCCTGTTTTTGTTTATTCTTGCGCAAAGCCTTGCACAAAGCAAACTGATCCTTAAAGTGGACGATCAATACATCTTTGCGGATACTTCCGGAAACATCCTCATCGATCAGCGTTTTGACGATTACGATTTGCTTTCGAGTAACTACAACACGTACAAGGTGTTTAAGAATGGAAAGAAAGGAATTGTTCGCGATTACAAGATCCTGATTCCACCGATTTACAATCAAATCCACGAGAAGTTTCCCAATCAGACTAATCATGCTTACATTCTAAAACTGGATCAAAATTATGCCTTGGCGAATAGCATGGGGGAGCTGCTTTCAACCTTTGATTACAAGGATATTTGGGACTTTGATATCTATCAGCGAGGCGCATCTTCCAAAACCGTTTATTATTTCTTTAGACAAGGTACCACTTGTAAGTTGGCCAGCTTGGATGAAAAGAATCAGTTCCGTTTTGAGATTGACAACCAAGATGATCGCATTACCTCCGAAAATGATTGCGTGATTGCGCACAAAGGTAAAATGGCCGCTTTGTACCGCATCGATCCCACAACAGGACATTTAATCAAACAATTCGATTACCGAGCTGTGGCGTATGAGTTTTACTATGATCATTTTTATGCCGTTGATCCCAAGGCGAATACAGTGGAACAATACAATTACCAGTTTAAATTAGTGCGCACACTGAAAGGAACAACCAAGGTACCTGAACCAAACATGGAGTATGAAGATGCCATGGAAGTAGCCAATGTGCAGGAGTATGTTGTGGAGGATAATTTTTACAGTCACATCGATTTGTACATGTGGAAAGAAGAGATCAAAAGAGGCAATTATACTCACTTGATCAGGGATTTACAAACGTTTTCAAAGAACGATTTTCAAATTAAACAACAGCTACAGTATTTAGCTGAAATGACTGTTTCTGGTTCAAAAGGAAATTTGACGTGTGAAGTGAAAGCAGAATATCGTGGAATGAATCCTGATATCAGAGACACCACTTTTACGGTAACTTACGATGAGGTAAAATTATCGGATCAACAGTTGAGTACGGTTGTGCCAGTTCGCAAGGGGAAACTGTGGGGAGTATTAGATGTAAAGGGAAGAGAAGTGTTGCCTCCAACTTTTTCGCAAGTGAGCATTGTGGTTTCCAATTTGGATAATGAATTCATCGAAGCACAAACGAAACAGCATTCCTTTTTGTTTTACCACGATGTGAAAGCCAATACCTTGGATACTTTAATTATAGGAAATCCGAAAGATCATTACCGTGTGGATGGCTATCAAATTATGATAGATCGAAGTTTGAAAAAGAACAAGCAGCAAATAGGATTCACCAGATGGTATTATGTACCCCTCGAAATTCCGAAAATGAAAGCCTTTAAAAAGGTGACGTTCTATGATTCAATCGCTGCAAATGCATCCATTCCGAGTTTCACCAATTGTTACAGCAACGGCAAAGTAGGATTGATGGCACCAGATGGACGCATGGTCGTAGAAGCTTTTTGTGATTCCTTGGAAACAATCATGTGTTTTAAAGTTGAACAGGGTCGTTACCAACCTTTCGAGCCAAGATATTCCAGTTTACAACCGATCGTATTGGCTTATCAAGCTGCGGTGGTAAGTGTGTATGCTTACAACGGCTACGAATTAAAAGGAGAAGTGATAAATGGCAATACCACCAATCGATTCAAAGTGGCAAACGACGGTCAGTTTTTGATCAACGATTTGGGCAACGAACTATTTGAGATCTACAGTTTATCAGGGAAAAAGCTCTCAAAAGAACCGATTCAATTCAATCCTAGCAAAGAGCGCTTGGCTCAATTTGCCAAAAAGTACTGGTTTGTTCAAGTCAAAGACAGCAAAGGCAAAGAAGTATTGGTTGGTCAGAACGGGGCATGGTTTGAGTTGCCAGAAAGGTGATTTTTATTGAATAACAGTCGGGGCGAATAATCATTCGCCCCGACTGTTATTCGACTGTTACAATTTTCAAGAATTATCCTAATTTAAAATTCACATACACCCGAAAGCTTGCTTTAACGGTTGTTCCATTGCAAGTAGCTGGTTTTAAAGTAGGGAAATAGCTGATGGCGCGAAGAGCTTCACGATCAAATGCTTCTCCAATGCCGTTAATAACTGTAAGTTTTAAAATGTTTCCATTTTCATCAACCAAAACATCAACGACAACTTTACCTGGTCCTTGAATGTTTCTTGAAGCATCAGAATAGCGAATGGTTCTTGCTAAAAACACACGCATCTCACTAGT
The DNA here is from genome assembly GCA_020849495.1 of Fluviicola sp. Taxonomy (GTDB): domain Bacteria; phylum Bacteroidota; class Bacteroidia; order Flavobacteriales_D; family Crocinitomicaceae; genus Fluviicola. The sequence continues at coordinate 5,158 of JADLGD010000198.1, read as the reverse complement.
GCCACCAATAAATTCGGGTGCAGTGAAATTGCCACTTGCTTTGCAAGATTGATAGTCATTAGTGTCGATTGCTTCTAAAGGAGCATTGGTCAATGATTGGATGAAAGCATCTTCTTTAGCTTGAGTTAAATAATGTAAGATAAATTCCAAGTTTTGATCCTGTAATTCTTCGTTTAATATATCATGATCATCAACACTGTATAGCTCAGATTGATCAGCGTATTGAATGGTAAACGATTTTAATTTCAAGTCATTGAACTGTACAATTCCAGCTTCGTTTGTTTGGCCTGAAAAGAGTTCTTTCCCTTTTATTGTTTTTAGAACGACACGAATACCAGCCGCACCAGTTCGCGTTTGTGGATCTTTGAGCAGTATCGTTAAATTAAAGTTCGCCATTGCAGTTTGTGCGAAAAGCAAACAGAAGAATAGAAAGCTAAGTAATTTCATTTTTGATTTTTTTTAAAATTAAGAAAGATTTTATTCTTCATTGAAAAAGTGTTGATTGGTTGAAAGAGCGAATTGTCAAATAAATGAAATGCTTGAGTAAAAAGTTTCATTTTCATCTAACCTCAAAGGATTGTATTTAGCATATTGCTTCCAGTATTCTAAAAGTTCAAGTGCTTGTTTTGAAGTCATGTGTTTACGTTTAAGTACTTTGAAATCAATAATGTCACCAGTTGGAGAAATCGTTAATTTAAAGTTCACCTTACCTTTGTCAACGATGTATTTAGCCATTATAGGAGTATTGTTTACTTGGAATCGAAATGTTCCTCCATTTTTTATATGGCGTTTCTTATCTTGAGAAATCCTTTGATCAAGTTGCACTAAACAGATGGGGGCATTCCAAGCGGTGTCATTGGATAAGATCGAGCCTGATTGATGCGTGAATAAATAGAGGTTTAGGAAATCTGGATTTGAATGGTCTTTTTTCGATAAAGTAAAGACAGTGCAATTTAAGGAGTCTGAAAGCTGCAAATTGTAACTTAATAAAAGACTGTCTGTTCCATTTTTATTCAAAAGATAGTAATCATTGGATCTGACAAGGCCAAAATCAAACACCTCGTTATTGGAGGTATTTATGAACTTGTAAAGAGGTTGTGCAAATGATGTTGAAAGATTGAAGAAAAGTCCAAATAGCAGTAAAATCAATTGTTTGTTGAGATAGTTGTGCATTGATGTTGAATTCATTCTAAAAATAATATGATTTTTTGAATTGTAAAGTAAAACAGTCGGGGCGAATAATCATTCGCCCCGACTGTTTTTTTTATTTATCTACAAATCTCCAAACAGCGTTTCGCAAACGGCACCGTAAATTCATTGTCGTCCCAATAGCGGGTGTGAGAGCCCACATACATGCCGGTGTTGATTTCGTAATCGTTGACCATGTTTTGGTAAGCTGGACTGAGGTATTTCATCGGCCAACCTAGAACATCATCTTTGTCGAAGTAATTGTCCCAACGGAACAGGGGATGAGCAGGTTTTCTAAACGGAACTATGTCTTTTTCGGCAAAACCGGATATAAACAAAGGAATGTTGCAACCAATCGTTGCCAGGTATGCTAAATTTTCAAGGTTGTTATTGGCTGTGATGGGTGTTGATTGAAAAATACCACCACCTTTTTGCACATCGTAAATGTAATTCGACAACATGTGAGCGCCCAACGAAGAGGCAACGATGACCAATTGAGCTCCAGGATGTTTAGCAATTTCGGCATTTGCTGTTTCAAAAGTTTCTTTGAGGTGCTTGTGCGCTTTAAAATAATTGGAATCCGGATCTTGAGCATTGTGTTCAAATGTTACACCGTCTCCAAATGCTTCCAACACAAACTTGCGCATACTCAATGGTCCGCCTAAACTGTTGTGCTTTTCCAAACGGTCAAACAAATCATCTTGATTTTTATCCATTGCAGTTTTGTAGAAAGGCAAAGCTTCAATGATTTTGTACTGACCGTACAAGGGAGTGCCATAGAATCGCGCCAATAAATCGTCGTGCAATGGCTGCGAATAAGTGGGTTTCTTCGAACCAATTCCTGGAATGGTAACAATGATCAGTTTCATAGTGGAGTGATTTATGAGGATGAAAAATAATAAAAAAAAATAAAATCTAACAGTCGGAGAATAATCAGTCGGAGAATAATCAGTCGGGGCGAATAATCATTCGCCCCGACTGTAATTCTAAAGAAATTATATTTTTCCTTATTTTTAACCAATGAAATTCCTTTCAATCTCTTTATTGACAATACTATCATTTAGTTCTTGGTCTCAAAATACGGATCTGGACCTTTTGATGTCAATCAATGGAAGTTATACCAAAAATGGAGGGACGGCAATGACCATTGTTTCAGAAAGTGTCACTCCTGTCGCTTTTGGTGTGCCGGCTACCATGTTTGCGGTGGGGTGGATCAATCACAACAAAGACTTGCAATGGAAAAGTACAGAGATTTTTGCTTCGCAGCTGACGAATACGATCATTGTAACAAGCATGAAGCTCGGCTTTAAGCGCGAACGACCTTACGATACTTATCCGGATCAAATCACCAAATACGGACACGGTGGATCGTATTCCTTTCCTTCAGGTCATACATCAACGGCTTTTGCCTTTGCCACTTCAATGAGCATCAATTACCCGAAATGGTACATCATTGTTCCTTGTTATACCTACGCAAGTGCGGTTGGCTATTCGCGGATGTATTTAGGTGTGCATTATCCAAGTGATGTGTTAGTGGGAGCTTTAATTGGTTCTGCCAGTGCTGTTGGAACGCATTACTTGTTTAAATTCATTCGCCGTAAAACGGAAAGAAACAAAGTTGTTGCGCCAATTTAAATCAGAAGCCCTTATCTTTGTGTCAAGCAAAGAAACATGGATACCTTAACAATCGAAGACAAACCCAAAACAGTTGTGAAGCACGCCATTCAATTGGAAGTGCAAGAAGAACGTCAAGTGATCGTACATTGTTTCATGCCATGTGAAGCGGGTGATGGCGTTCGCATTTGGCGCAGTACTTTCTTGGTTGCTGAAGACAATACGCGTTCACAATTGCTTTATTGGGAAGGAATTTCTACTGCTCCTGAATGGACTTGGGCCTTGGAAAAAGGTATGTTTCGTTTTACCTTGATCTTTTCAGGGCTTCCAGCAGATTGTAAAGTCTTTACCTTGATGGAGGACATTCCACAAGCAGGCGGATTCCATGTCACGGGAATCAAACGCAACAAGCAAGATGTGTATAAAGTCCGTGTAGGATAGAGCAAAAAAAAACCGCAAAGCTGCGGTTCTTTCTAAAAGTTATTCGATTCGTTTAATGAACGACTACGCGATTGAAGGTATATCTTCCGTTCTGACTCACTTTCACCAAGTAAACGCCAGTTCCGAAAGCTCCTAAAGCAATGCTCGTTTTCCCTTTAATGGTCTCAGCATAAACTGTTCTTCCTAACATGTCTGTAACAGTGATCAATGATTCCAAATCGCTACTTGGATCCAAAGTCAAGATATTGGACGTTGGATTGGGATACATGCGTACCGAATATTGTTCGTTTGCTGCAATACTCAAAGTAGAAGTGTAAGTATTGGATGGGTATTGGCAACCAAAAGAATCCGTTAAAATTGCTTGGTAAACGCCTGCACTTGTGATTGTTGTTACTGTTGTCGTTTGTCCAGCGATCACATTTCCATTCAAAGTCCAAGAAATAGCATAGCTGTTTGGATTGGTAACAGTAAGTCCTGTCGTTCCAAGTGTACTCACAACTGGATTTTCGTTTGGATCACAAATCACCACTAAAGTGGAATCTGAATAAGCAGCACAACCACCAGGGCCAATTGCTACCATAGAATAGTATCCAGATTCAGTAGGAGTGAAGGTTGTATTTGTTGCACCAGAAATCAAGACTCCGTTGAAATACCACTGTAAATTTGGTTCTGTACTTGTAGTTGATAAGATTTGCGTACCGTTATCATAACTCACAAGCGGTGTTGCAGGATAATCATACACAATGATCGTGTCAGCACTTACCACACTTGGAGTAGCTGGAATGACAACATGGTTCACTGTATAAGAAATGGTTCCGTTTGCATCCAAAGCGCAGTTGGTACATCCGTTGAAACTCAAGTTGGCAACACCAATGTAATCATCCGCACCAAAGCCAAATTCTCCTGCATCAGATTCCCAAACTTCTACCGTATAAGTACTTCCATTGTTCATCACTAAATTGGTAGTCCAAGAAACGGGAGGATCCGTATCTGAAATCGTAGAAGAAAGAAAAACTTGAGTTCCATTTTCAAACACTTTGAAGTAGGCATCTGCATTTTCAACCAAACCTCCATAACTTCCATTGGTCATTGAATTCACAGAGAAATTTGTCAAGGTATAAATGTCAGTTGGAGCTGTATTTGTGTAAGCTTCGTAGTTCACAATATAAGTTCCTGGGGTTGAGTAAATTTGAGCTGGAGGATTTTCTGCTGTAGAAGTATTTCCATTGCCAAAATCCCAAGAATAAGCCATTAAACCAGGATTGTTGTTCGTAAAGTTAACTTGAACGGGTGCACAATTGGAATTCGATGTGATAGAGAAACCATTGTTGCTGGTATTGATACTTTGCGGATTGATGCGTAAAAACATGTCTAAAGTAGAAACAACGCCAGAGGTAATGGTTAAATCAGCAACAAACGAAGCTGTTACGGTATAATCACCAGCTAAAAGGGGAGTGCCGCTCACATGAACGCAACCGTAAATATTCACTTGTGGATTGTAATTACAGCCATTTGCAAAATTATCGCATTGCCAAGTCAAACCAGCAGGTAATTGAATAGAAACGATTTGAAAATTGGTGAAATCGAAACCACTTGTATCAGTTGGCATCACAAAGGTCACATCAGCAGAGTAGGCTTGACCAACAGTTCCTTCAGGCATGGTATCAGGGTACAAACCCGGCGAAGTGAAAGTGGTGTTGGGTGTACAAGGTTGAGCAAATGCTCCAAATGAGAGAATACTTAGAAAGAATAAAAAGTAGTACTGTTTCATACATGTAGGGTTTAAGTGGATCAATCTCAAAAGTTGGGGAGGAATTCAGTAAGAATTTAGAACTTTGAAGAAAAAAAAGAATTGGATCCTCAGATTGAGTTATTGAAACTGGTACTTCCAGAGTTGTTGGTTGACTTTTTTGAT
>JADLGD010000197.1 GCA_020849495.1 Fluviicola sp. | reverse complement strand
CTTTGAATGCGGTTGACACTGCTGTTTTTCCCAAATTACGTGCGATTGTTGCTGATTTTTCGGAAGCTGATGCGCAAGCGATCAAGGATATTGAGAAAACAACCAACCACGATGTAAAAGCGGTGGAGTATTTCTTGAAATCAAAAATGGAAGCTTTGGGCTTGAACGACTATTTGGAATTCATCCATTTCGGGTTAACGTCTCAAGATATCAATAACACTGCTGTTCCTTTAAGCTTGAAAGATGCCATTCATCAAGTGTATGTGCCTTCAATGAATGAGTTGTTGGACATTTTGAAAAAATACGTTGCTGCTTGGTCAAATGTACCAATGTTGGCTAGAACACATGGACAACCTGCTTCACCAACCATTTTAGGAAAAGAAATTGGTGTGTTTGTACAACGTTTAGAAACACAATTGGCTGTCTTGAAAACGATTCCTTATGCTGCTAAATTTGGTGGTGCAACAGGAAACTTCAACGCACATTTTGTGGCTTTCCCTCATGTTGATTGGGTGGCGTTCTCGAATCAGTTTGTCAATCAACAATTGGGCTTGGAAAGAAGTCAACTGACCACTCAAATTGAAAACTACGATCAATTAGCGAACTTGTTTGATTGTTTGAAACGCATCAATACCATCCTATTGGATTTAGATCGCGATATGTGGACTTATATTTCAATGGATTATTTCAAACAAAAATTGAAAGAGGGAGAAGTTGGTTCTTCAGCAATGCCACACAAAGTGAATCCCATTGATTTTGAAAACTCAGAAGGAAATGTAGGAATTGCGAATGCTTTGTACGAACACCTTGCGGCAAAACTTCCCGTTTCTCGTTTGCAAAGAGATTTAACGGATTCTACTGTTTTGAGAGCAGTTGGAATGCCTTTGGCACATTCATTAATTGCAATCAAAGCTACTTGCAATGGCTTGAACAAATTGTTGTTGAATCAAGATGCCATTGATGCTGACTTGGAAAACAACTGGGCTGTGGTAGCAGAAGCGATTCAAACGATTTTGCGATCTATTGGTTTCCCGAAACCTTACGAAGCTTTGAAAGGCTTGACACGTAAAAACGAAAAAGTAACTCAAGCTACTGTTCATGCTTTCATCGATACCTTGGAAGTGGATGATGCAATGAAGTCACGATTAAAAATGATTACACCAGCAAATTATACAGGGATAGCCTTGGTGTAATTGATCCTTTTTAGTAAATTAACGCAAAAAGAAATATGCGTTGGAAAGTTGTTGTATGGAGCGTCATGCTTACTTCATTTATTTGGGGTCAACAACATGTCATAGATTGGGGTCCAGAAATGACTGACCATTCTTCGTTGGTGAGTATTTTACCAAATGATGGCTTGAACTTTTTTGCATTCAGAAATACTTATTCAGGAATAACGACCACTTCAAAAATTACCAAATACGCTGGTGGAGAGGAACTCCTCAAAGAGAAAATCAATCAGCGAGTGGGAAATAACGTTGCGAACCTAGAAGACATCATCTATTTTGGCGGTTCTTTGATTGCTTTCATGTCGGATAAACAGGATGGCAGCAATAATCTGTACATGATTCGCTATGATGAAGATTTATTTCCTGTCGGTGAATCGGTTCTGATTGCTTCCTATCCTTTACTTGGAACCTTTAAAAAGAAAGGTGAATTTCAAATCATCGTTTCAGAAAACAAACAATTCTTGTGTGCAGAATACACCATTCCAGCTCAGCGGGATGAATATGAGTTTTACGGCTTTAATGTCTTAGATTCCAGTTTGAACACCATTATCCGAACGGAATATGAAATGCCTTATATTTCAAAATTGGCTTCTGTTGATACCCGTTATCTTTCAGATAAAGGAGAGTACTTTCTAGGAGTGTCTGTTTTTACGGACAACAATTTTGGTGTGTGGAGAGATTACAGTTCGCTTTTAAAAACGGTTGTTGTTCAAGTTGAACAATCGGGAATTCATGAATTTGAATTATTATTGGACAGTAAAAAGGTGTACGATTTTGAATTGTCAGTCATCGATGAAACACTGTTAGTTACAGGTACCTATGGCGAACCATTTTCAAGTGGAGCTAGAGGCGTTTTTTATCAAAATGTGGATTTGGTTCAAAACAAGATCATTAGAGAGTCCATTCAAGAATTCCCAGCAGATTTGTTGAATGACGAAAAAGAACAGAATCAATACAAAGAAATGGATCGCAAAGATTACGTTTCTACACAGCGCTTTGATGATGAATTGATGAACTATGCATTTAGAGGGATTCACCCCATGGCTGATGGTTCCATTACAATTGTGGCTGAACAATTCTATATTTTTCAACTGAGTTCATCTGATGGTAGGGGCTTGACACAGTCTGTTAATCATTATTATTACAACGACCTATTGATCTATCGGATTGATTCTCTAGGAAATGTTTCTTGGATCATTCGTGTGCCTAAAGAACAATATTCAACCAATGATTACGGGTATTACAGTTCCATGAAATCATTTGTCGCTGATGGCAAGTTGCATTGTTTTTTCAATGACACTAGAGACAACTACGATGAAAACGGGCAATTTGAGGTGTTGAAAAGTGCAACGAATTTCCCGATGCGTCCTAAAAAGTATGTGCTCGCTCAGGTTGAAGTAGATATTACAGCAGGCACTGCAAGTCGGTTTGTGCACGATACGTATGAAACAATTCAATCGTATGTTGTGCTTAAACAAACGGAAATCGATCTCAGTAAGCGCCAAATGTTATTTTATGCTAACGGAACGAAAGAACGATTCGGTATGTTGCAATTTTAAACCAACTTTTTCGTTCTTTTACTGTTGGAAAATTAAACCTCAAAGTCATGGATAGAACAGCCATTTACACAGCATTTGCAGAATATTATTGGTTGAATAATCGCGAACCAGAATCAATTGCCGTTTTTTGTGAAAAAGCAGGAATTGAACCTACTGTTTTTAAAACGCAATTTTTGAATTTTTCCAATCTGAAGAAGCAATTGTTGATCGATACATTCAACGGTGTATGGGAAAAAGTGGAAGCGGTTGCTGAAGAGCATGGTTATACCAATCGTGAAAAAGCACTGGCTTTGTTCTTTACCTTGATTGAATCGTTTACACCTTACAAACACTACTTGAAACAAGTATATAGTTTCAAAGATTTGCAAGCTGCCGTTTCTGATTGGCGTTCGTTCAATCATGAATTTGTAGCTAAAACGGCGTTTTTGAATCCCGATGAG
>JADLGD010000196.1 GCA_020849495.1 Fluviicola sp. | reverse complement strand
CAATGCATCTGAAATGATATCTGTTACATAGTATTCAAACGAACGTCTTTCTGGCATTTTAAACGCATAATAAAAGGCATCGTTTGGTACTTTACGTTCAATGGTTTGTTCTCTAAAGATGGTTTGCTTCGGTTCTTTTGGAAGCATGCGCTCTGGTTTCAAAGATGCAGGAATATCACCGTACCATTTCTCGACCAAACGCTGTGTTTCTTCGAAAGAGATATTCCCAGCAATGCACAAAATGGCATTTGCTGGATGGTAATGTTCTTTGAAAAAAGCTTTTACATCGTCCATTGTTGCCTCTTCGATGTGTTCAATTTTCTTTCCAATCGTTGCCCATTTGTAGGGGTGAGTGGTGTATGCCAGTGGACGCAACTCCAACCAAACATCTCCATAAGGTTGATTCAAATAGCGTTGTTTGAATTCTTCGATGACCACATTACGCTGTACTTCCAAGCTTTTTGGTGTAAAAGCTAAGGAGAGCATACGGTCGCTTTCTAACCACAAAGCCGTTTCAATGTTTTGAACTGGCAACACATCGTAATAATTGGTGATATCATTTGATGTAAAAGCATTGCTTTCGCCACCTGCATGTTGAAGTGGTGCATCAAAATCGGGGATGTGTTTGGATCCACCAAACATCAAGTGTTCAAATAAATGGGCAAAACCTGTTTTATCTTCGGATTCATCTCTAGCACCAACATCGTATAAAGTATTCACCACCGCCATGGGTGTTGTTGGGTCAAAATGATGCAAAACAGTAAGACCGTTTGCTAATTTGAATCGGTTAAAAGCTATCATTAAAAGGTGTATTTAGCAGCATTTCGTTCTTCGATGGCTGCTTTAAATTCAGTTATAATTTCATCAACAATGGCAGCTGCAGGTTTGATTTCATGGATCAATCCAGCGATTTGACCCACTTCCAATTCACCTTCCACTAAATCGCCTTCAAACATGCCTTTTTTTGCACGTCCTCTGCCAAGTAAGGTATTGAGATCTTCTTTTGTTGCGCCATCTTCATACGCTTTTTCAACTTGTTTGTAGAAAGCATTTTTCATCAAACGTACAGGAGTCAGTTCTTTCAAGGTAAGCATCGTATCGCCTTCCTCAGAATTGAGAATCGTGTCTTTGAATTGTTGGTGAGCAGACGATTCAGGAGTTGCAATGAATCGCGATCCTATTTGAACAGCGTCTGCTCCTAAAGTCAAAGCTGCAAGCATTCCTCTTCCAGTTCCAATACCGCCAGCTGCAATCAAAGGACTCGAAATAGCTTCGCGCACCATGGGAATCAAACAAAAAGTAGTTGTTTCGTCTCTACCATTGTGACCACCAGCTTCAAATCCTTCTGCAACAATGGCATCCACGCCAGCTTCTTCTGCTTTTTTAGCAAATTTCACAGATGAAACCACATGAACGACAGTAATTCCGTGTTCTTTCAAACGAGCTGTATATGTTTTTGGATTGCCAGCGGAAGTGAAAACTATGGGTACTTGGTGTTTGATAATGGTTTGAATGTGTTCTTCAATATTGGGGTAAAGCATGGGCAAGTTCACCGCGAAAGGTTGATTCGTTGCTGCTTTGCATTTTTGAATGTGTTCATCCAAAATTTCAGGGTACATTGAACCTGAACCAATTATTCCTAATCCTCCTGCATTGGAAACAGCACTTGCTAATTCCCAACCTGAACACCAAATCATTCCAGCTTGTATCAAAGGATACTTGATTTGGAACAATTCACATACCTTGTTTTTCATTTTTTATCGAATGCTATTTGATGACATCATCAATTACGAAAATACAAAGTATTTGTGCTTAGAAAACGTTTTCTCTTAGATTTAGCGATATAAAAAAGCAATCCCACAACAAAATCAATTCATTGTGGGACTTACTTGCTCAAAGATCACTGTTTAATGTCCTACAATGTCCGTTTGCATTGGACCAAGGATACCTAAAAGCTCATTTTGTTCAGCATCTGGAACATTGAATTGATCCAATGCTGCCACTAAAGCAGCGACCAGTGAGTTAAACTCAGCATCAGTAATGTTCATGTTGTGGTGAGCATCATACATGTTTGCACCTTTGTACGTGTATGGTCCACCAGTTGCTGCACACAATTGATCGATGAGTCGCTCTCTAAATAATTGAAAACGATACGGATCTGCGCCAGTTGCAGCAAAATTGTCAGCAATCGTCGGATCTGCTAATACATTTTGAATGAATTGATCGGTTACAGCAGTAATTGCTCCATCCCCGCCCAATCGTGTGTACAACGATGGAGTTGGTGAAGGTGTAGGAGTCATTTCATCCTCTTTTTTACAACTTGTTGCTAGTAAGGCAATGGCAAACGTGCCAGCCAATACGCTAAATGTTACTTTTCTCATATGTGTTTGTTTTAGTTGAGCCCTGTTTTTGGTTTAATCGCGAAGACAAAGTGTTTTTTTGATGTAAGAAATCCATGCAACATCAACAGGGCATTTGGGACCCGATTGTTGGAATTGTTTTTCTTTTAAAGGTGTTGAATAGCTCTTCTCAATTAGCATTTCGAAAGTGTTGCGATCAATTTCGTCAACGCGATACGCAACCACTAATAATTCACTTTCGGCACTAAACGTTGCACCAACAATTCCTGGCTGTTTTGCGAGTGTTGCTTGAATCATGTTGGTTTTTGGAAGAATGGTTTTTGACATGTCGTATTGCACAAAATCAACCACTGGAGCTTTCATGCCTGGTCCGGGTTCTTCCCAATTGGCCCAAGTAAAGGCTGAGATAAAAGCAAGTAAAAGTAAAATCCCCGTAAATTTTAAAAAGCGAATAATACAGCGTTTCATAAGTTGTGTTTTTTACAACTACGCTTTGAATTAGATCTTGGATTTCACCAAACAAAAAAAAGTTGAAACATTTTTAGTTTCAACTTTTCAATATGTGAAAGTAGTGGTTGTTATCGTTTAAAATACCAGCTTGTTTTTTGATCTAAGTTTAAACTATCATCAGAGACGTATGAAGTTAAAATCAATTTTTTATTCGTACATTTTTCTACATTGAAACTGTATTCTGTAAATCCATCTTCGAAATGAAAATTGATTTCATGTAGTTTTCCAAAGTTGATATCCCAAAAACTTGAGCTTTGACCAATTGGATTCCAGTTTTCGAAGTAGGCATAATTGTACAAAGCATCGGTGTTTTGAAGTTGCATTGTTGCTCCATCAATTGTTGATTCAGTAACTGTTTCATTGCCGCTTTGATCGTAAACGGTGGTTGAGATGTAATCCAATTTCCAAACACCAGCAATTTTGCGTTCGTTCCTTTTTTCTTTGTTACAAGCACTTAAAATAGCCGTTAAAAGGAATAAGATGTAAAGTGATTTTTTCATGATCATTAATTGATGTTGTAACGTAAACCAAGTGAAATCAAAAAGCGTTTGCTGTCGTCAACAGCTTCTAATCCTTGATAGATGAGTGAAGAACTACTAATGCCTGTGGTTCTGGTGTTGTTGACATAAGTAAACTTAGTTGCGCTGATGAGGTAAAATTGAGCTTTTGCAAGGAATTGAAAATTCGGGCTAATATGCAATGCATAATGTGCACCTATTGGAATTCCAAAACCGACAGCAGTATAAGAACCACCCAATTGACCAGTGATGTGATCCTTGTCGCCATTGGAAAATTTTACATAGCTATTGACCAACGAAAAGTTGACATCAAAACCTGAGTAAATCGCAAGTTCATTGTAGTCACCGGTAGCATAACCGATCAATCCATTGATGTAATTGGATCTTAAAAACAAATGGCGCTCTGTGTCATTTGGAAATTTTGAATGGCATTTACTATTGACATTGGTAAAGCCAACAGCAGTAAACAAATGGTCAGAAACGCGACAATCTAATTGAAATTCATACCCATAAGAAAGCACGGGGCGATTCATGTTTTTAGAGATGTATGCAACATTCGTTGAATTGTACAAGTCAATGATACCGTTCAATGATTTAGATTTTGAAAAACCTGTGATTGCATTTGCCTGAAAATAAAAATCTTGACCGAAGATAATTGTTGAAGATTGAAGAATGAAAATCAACAATGCACTTTTTTTGAACTTAGAAATAAAAGATAAGACCATATTGATTGTATTGTGAATTCATAAAAACTTCTTTTCCAGCGTAACCGCTAAAATTGCCATCCATTAGTAAGAATGGTCGTTGGTAACTTAAACTGATGTGTTGATTGATGCGAAAACAAAGCGATAGGGTCATTCCAACGGTGATATCGTATCCTCTTGTTTTCGATAGACCTGTTTTGGTATAAAACAATTCCCATTTATCCGTGTAATTTGCTCCAGATTGTTTGCGTTTGTTTCGAATAATCCCAAGATCCAAAGAAGCGCCAATCCCAATTTTATTTCTCAAAAAATCAGGAAAGAAGTGTATGGCAGGGAAGAAGACTCCTTGCAGTTTCAACTTGGAATTGATTACTTTGATTTTTTCAGATACTTCAACAATGCTACTATCAAAAGCGTAACCATTGTATTTACAAGAAATGCGTGTGTCACTTCGTTCGAATTCAATTCCAAATCCACTAAATTCATCGTAAGAACCGATTCCTAATTTGATACTCGGAGCATAGGTTGTACTGGCGTATGGTTTTGAGGGATCGTAGATGCGATTGATGTCTGAAGTGTAAATGTCAATAGGAGTGAGGCCTTTCGTATATTGATTTAAACCTAAACCGAAGTAAAAAACAGGTTCTTCATCTGAAGGTTGAGCTTGTACTTTAGAAATTGTAAAAAGTGCAAATAAAAAAGTATATAGAATTTTTCTGTGCATATTTTTCGTTTTAACTATTAATACTCAATTCTTAAAGTTCTGGAATCGCTCAATTCAAGTGAACTGCTCACTTTGCTTTGAGCACTTGAAGCGGGCATTTTATCAAAGAAGGTTTTGTAAACTTGGTAACCATTCAGATCAACACTTTTTTGGAGTTCAGCTTCTGCAGCGTTTTTCATTCCTACTTCATTTTGTGTTCCATTGACATCGTACACTTCTACATAAACGGCACTGTAATAGACGCTCCCTGAAATGATATTGGATGAAACTTTTTGCAAAATGAAAGTTACGGTATAGGTGTTTTTCAAACGCTCTGCACTCATTGCTTCTTGTTCATTGCGTTTTCTTGCCTCGGCTTTTTGCGCTTCAATGTCTTCAGGAGTGGTGATCGTTAAGCCTGTTTTCGCATCTTGTTTCCCTTTCACACTCATGTTGTGCATGATCACATAAAAACCATCAGCATCTGTTGGTTTAATTCCTTCTGGTTGCTGTTGGTTTTCTCCATAAGGAATCCATAGCAATTTATACTTTAAATCTCTTCCTGATGTAATTTCATAACGTTCAAAACTTACGACTTCGTAACATGTGAAATTGTGGTAAAAGAATTTATTTGCGAAGAATAACTCATCGGACTTTAGATAAGTAGGATGATTTTCAATTGCAGTTAAGGATTGTATTTTCTGTATGGCTGATGTTGAGTAGGATTTTCCTTTCAATGCGGTTTCTACATCTTTATCCCAATTCAAATAACCATATACACGGCCCATAATAGCTCCAACATACACTTTTTTGAGTTTTCCATGTTGAATCTCTTGTGCTTTAGCTTGTTGAGCATAAACCAAGAAAGCGATTGCTAAACCAATAATACTTTTCATTTTACAAATTGTTTGAAAGTGTAAAACAAAAGTCGCTATAAAGGAGAGCTAATTTTATAGGTATAAATACCTAATTTGACTAGTGATTTACACCTGATTTATAAATAAACGAGTTGTTTTCCGTTTTAAAGAGCTTGTTTTTATTGATAATCAACGACTCTTCTAACAGCAGTTTTACCCTTGTGATTTTTCCAACTTAAATAAAACTTCAATTTTCCGACATTGTCACCAAACTGGAAATCTTTTGCATAAAAAACTACTTTAAAATTGGTTTTTGCTGGAATTTCTGGTAAATCTTGTAGGTCAGAAAACAAAGTGCTTTTGAACATTTTAGAACTGGTATCTTTGATGGTCATTTTCAGCCAAGCAGATTTCAAAGGATAATTGCTTTCATTTTTATAATACACTTTAAAAAAACTGGAATCGCCATTATTGCCATCATTGACCAATTCGTAATAATCGTATTTGACATGTTTGCTATCTGCACCTCTATGAAAACAAGCACTCAAGACAATTAAAGTGCTTAATGACAATAGTATCGTTTTTAAATTTTTCTTCATGGTTTTAATTATTCGATTGTAATTCCTGCTTTAAGTGCATATTTCACCAAGCCAATGGTTGATTTTGAATGGGTCTTCGTTAATAGATTTTGACGGTGATTGTCGACCGTTTTTTTACTAATACATAAACTATCTGCTATTTCACTACTGGTGTATTCTTTAATGATCAACTGCAAGACTTCCATTTCTCTGCTTGTCAATTGTTGAATCAATTCCGTTTTTTCTTTTTCCTTCTGATATTCTTTGAATATGATGGGGTAAATGGCTTCAGAATAATACGAACTACCATCCATAACACGTTGAATAGCGATTTTGAAATCATCGTATCCAGCGGTTTTCAGTAAATAACCATCGGACTCTGCCATCAATGCTTCTGTTATCACCGAATTGTTCTGATACATTGAAATGATCAACACTTTAATGGCTGGAAAATGCGTTTTGACATAACTACACAATTCAATTCCTGTAATTCCAGCCATATTGATATCTGTGATGACCAAATCGATTTGATCTGCCAATTGCTCGATCTTCGTTTTCGCTTGCAAGCCATCATTTGCAAAATCAATGAATTCAAAAGCACTGTCATTGTGGAACATGCCCTTAATGCCATCAATGATCATTTGATGGTCGTCAACTAAAAAGATTTTTGTTGTTTCAATCATTGTTTTCAGGGATTTTTATGGTGACAGTTGTTCCTTTGCTATCCGAGTTTACTTTAAAGCTTGCTTTGATCGATTGCAAACGTGCATCAATTGTTTTCCAGCCAATTCCAGAAGATCGTTTGATGGTTTTTGTTTCGAATCCTTTTCCATTATCCTGAATGGTTATGGTGTAAAAATGTTCTTCTTTTACTGTTTGGATGGAAAGTAGCGTTGCTTGCGCATGCTTCAACACATTTGAAACAATTTCTTGTACCACTCGATAAATGAGAAGATTATTGGCAGCTGTAAAATTTTCAAACGCACTTTTTTGTACGGCTAAGTCAACCCTTATGGCATTCGTTTTTTCAAGTTCACTTTTCAGTTCTTCCAAGGATCTGGATAAACCAAATTGAAAGGCTTCAGGAACTAAACTATGAGAAATGCCTCTGACTTCAGAACCCAATTCATTGATGAGGTTTTTGAATTGTTCTTTAATAGGAGTTTGTTCTATTTGACTGGAATGCATTTGAAGAACTGCAATTTTCTGACCGATGTGATCGTGTAAGTCGCTAGCAATTTTCATGCGTGTGTTCATTTCACTTTCAACGGTTACGGCATTTAAATCGCTGAAATACTGTTCGTTTAATCGTTTGCGTTTGACAATCAACCAAACACCACTGATAGCAATTACAATCAATATTCCTGCAATGGAAAGTAGAAGGGTGTTTTGTTTCTCCTTTTGTAATTGTTCGGCTAACAGATCTTTTTCTTTCGTTTGGTATTTGATTTCCAGTTCTTCGATGGATTTCTTCAAAGCTAAGTCATCAAATTGTTTTTGCTGTTGCTGCATCTTTTTCAAGAATTCCAATGCTTTTTCATGCTTTCCTGCTTTTGCATAAGCATCAGAAATGCTTTCCAAGCTCATGATTTCGATTTCCAAAGCGTTGATTGATTGTGCTGCTTTCAAACTTTGGTTCAAATACTTCAAGGCTTTTTCCAAATTCCCTTGTTCACCATACAAGTTCCCAATGTTATTCGCAATCGCTGCTTCCATCCACTGATCGTTCAACGACTGCGCTGCTTTTAATGCGATTTCATTGTAAAATAAGCAGGAGTCAAATTCTTCTTTTGCCTTACAAACGATTGCTACATTGCTCGAAACCATCGCGATATCTGCAAAGGATTTTTGCTTGGTGTAACTGGTTAAAGCGGTAAAATAAGCAGTTTTTGCTTCGTTCAATTCTCCCGTTTGCTCATAAACAGTTCCAAGATTATTGTAACAATCAGCGATGAGTTTTTCGTTTTTTAGAGAATTTGCAATACTGAGCGCTTCACTGTAATAGTGTTAAGCTTTCTTGAAATTTTCCATACTCATGTGAATCGCTCCAATGTTTTTCAATATTTTACCTTGATCGAGTTGTTTCTTGGCTTGTTTTGCCTTGAATAAAGCATCACTGTAATATTCAATTGCAGCTACATTTTTACCTTGATCAGCAAAGACATTTCCCAAGTTGTTAAGCACCTGGATCGAGAAATCAGCAGAATATTGAGAGGTGTTTTTACTAAGCGATTTTAATTCCTTTTCAGCAGCATTAAGTTCACCTGTTTCATACAACTTGATGGCTTGTTGAAAGCGTTCTTTTTCTTTCGCAGTTTGTGAATAGGAATAACTTGTAAGAGTGCTTATAAAGCAAACGAACAAAATCCTGTACATAAAAAACGCATTGTGCATAGAACGGTAAGATTAGCACAAATGTAAACTGATTTTTAAGATTTTAATAATGATGGAATAAAAATCCATTGTTGACATGCATCTCACTTTCAAAATTGGACACAAACAAGCCACCTGTTCCAAGTCCTTGAGGAATAGATACATCAAACAAGCCTGTGAATTGTGCAATGGCACTCAAACCAATATTACTTTCCAATGCTGAAGTGATCCACCAAGGAATCTGTTGCTCATCTGCGAGGTCAATCCATTCTTTTGAACCCGAAAATCCTCCGTGTAAACTTGGTTTTAAAATGATGTATTGCGGTTGAATTGTTCTGAGTAATCGCTGTTTCTCTTTTGTTTCATTGATTCCAATCAGTTCTTCGTCCAAGGCAATGGGTAGGGGCGTTTGTTGACACAATTCGGCCATTGCTTCCCAATTTCCTGCTTTGATTGGTTGCTCGATGCTGTGAATGTCCAACTGTGCTAATTGTGCTAATTTTTTCAATGCTTCTTCAGGTGTAAAAGCTCCGTTTGCGTCAACACGTAAAGTGATTTCTTGAGCAGAATAACGTTTACGAATGGATGTTAAAAGCTGGAGTTCCGTTTCAAAATCAATGGCTCCCACTTTCATTTTGATGCAACTGAAACCACTGGCTAATTTGGCATCAATTTGTTCTTTCATGAAGGATTCAGAACCCATCCAAACCAATCCATTGATTGGAATGGGCGTATTTTTTTGATTAAAAGGCGATTCAAAATACACACCTTTTCCACCATTTTTCCAATCGAGGTAAGCGCTTTCTAATCCAAATAAAATGGAAGGAAAGTCTTTTAATTCGGAGCTATTTTCTAAATAAAACTGAGCTTGATTGCAAACGGATTCGAGTTTATCTTCGTAGGCTTCATCCGAAGTGTAATCCGGAGATAAACCAGGAATGATCGAACATTCACCTTTTCCAATTATTCCAGTTTCTTCATCTTTCAATTGGAAAATCCAACCTTTTTTCTCGGTTAAAATACCTCTACTCGTTCCACTTGCTTGTTTGAAAGGCAAAACATACTTTTCAAAAGAAAGCGAAAATGCTTTAGGTAGTTGTTGAATCAAATCCATTGAGCAATGATTACACTTGCAAAGTACAAAATACTGGTAAAAAAAGTAGCTAGCGCAACCGTTTTTAAATGTGGGTCAAATGCTTTTGGTTCCTTGTTTTTCATGACAAAAGCCAAATGCTTTAATAGCAATAAACTTGGAAGTAAGGAAATAAAGCCTATCCATTGTTGGGTAATTCCTAAGAAACTGATCCATGCTATGATTCCTGTTAGAATTAAAAAAGCGTGATACTTTTTAGCGTTTTCACTTCCTAATTTGACAACCAATGTATTTTTCCCAACAGATCGATCGTTTTCAATATCGCGCATGTTGTTCAGGTTCAATACTGCTGAGCTAAAACAACCTATTGTTACTGCTGGAATGAGTAGGAGGTAATCGATTCCATTAGCAAAAAGTGGATAAACACCAACAACGCTAACCAATCCGAAGAAAATGAATACAAATAAATCGCCAAGTCCGTTATAACCATACGCTTTTTTACCAACTGTGTACATGATTGCAGCCAAAATACAAGCTAGGGCTAAACCGAAATAAAAATAAATGACGGTGTTTGAAAGGTGTTTGGTACCAAAATAAATCAATAAAGCGGCACTGATAAATGAAAGAATAGAAGTTAAAATAACAGCGTTTTTCATTGCTTGTTGACTGATAATGCCCGATTGAACAGCTCTTGTAGGACCAACTCGGTGTTCGTTATCAGCTCCTTTTTGGGTGTCACCTAAATCATTTGCTAGATTCGAAACGATTTGAAATAGAAGTGTGGTGCAAAGTGCTAAACTAAATACGATAGCATTCCAAAAGTGTTGGTGAAATGCAATCGCACTTCCTGTTAGTATTCCAGCTATAGAAAGGGGAAGAGTACGCAGTCTGAGAGCATGAATCCACGCTTGCTTTTTTGTCATGGTACAAATTTGAAAATTATCTACTTAAACAGAGCTGTTTATTTTGTAAAATCTTGTTCCCTAAGAAATATTTGTGTAGTTTTCCAGTTAGAAAGAACATCTGAAAAAACAAAGAACATGAATAAAATAATCACCGCTTTAGTTGTAACAATCATCGCTTCAATAAGTTTTGGACAAGAAGAATCAACGGGTCATTCTTATTCCATTAAATTCGCTCCTATTCAATTGATTGCGGGAGAGTTTAACTTCACTTACGAACAGCGTTTAACCAAGTTTACCAGTTTAGAATTAGAATTGGGACCAACTTTTTCTGAAGTTGGTTTATCAAGAGGAAATCACAATTTATGGAATACTGGAAACCCAGAAAGTGCTATTGGATTTCATGGAGCATTGGGTTTTAGATTGTATCCTTTGTGCGCTGCAAATGAAATGAGCAGTTTGTATTTAGAACCTCAATTCAAGTATAGACGCTACAATTCTGTTTACACAGAT
Organism: Fluviicola sp.; assembly: GCA_020849495.1. GTDB lineage: Bacteria > Bacteroidota > Bacteroidia > Flavobacteriales_D > Crocinitomicaceae > Fluviicola. The sequence continues at coordinate 30,749 of JADLGD010000196.1, read as the reverse complement.
GACAATTACAATGCAGGTGATATTACTGGGAATTTGGATCAATTGATTTTTCGTTTCAATCTTGGTTACCAATTTTGGGCTTCGGATCGTTTAGCAATAGACCTATATGCAGGTATTGGTATGGGAAACAATTCGGATGAAAGGTATGATTTGATTTATGACGGTGTTTCTGGTGCTTATACTTGGAAAGCAAATGTTGTGAAAAGATTGTTGATCAACGGAACTACTGGAATTCGCATTGGATTCGGTAAATAAAACAATTGAAATCTAGGATGAACAGCGAGCAACTTCCATTGTGTCAACTTTTAGGAATCAAGTATCCTGTAATCATGGCGCCGATGTTTTTGGTTTCCAATGAGGCAATGATCATCGAAGCAACCAAAAACGGAATTGCTGGAGCTATTCCCGCTTTGAATTACAGAACTGTTGAAGAATTGCGTGCTGGTATCAAACGGATGAAAGCCGCAGCTGAAGGACCAATCGGAATCAATTTGATTGTGAATGCTTCCAATTTTTTAATGAGTGAACAACTCAAAGTATCCTGTGAAGAAAAAGTGGATTTTTTCATCACTTCATTGGGTTCGCCTAAAGAAGTCATTGAACAAGCGCATGCAAACGGGATCAAAGTATTGTGTGACGTAACGGATGTGAAATTCGCTCAAAAAGTAGCCGATTTGGGCGCCGATGCAGTGATTGCTGTTAATAATCAAGCGGGAGGACATGCAGGAAATCAAGATCCACAAACGTTGATTCAATCGATTAAACAAGCCATATCCATTCCTGTTGTTTCTGCAGGAGGAGTAGGTTGTAAAACAGAAATGGATCAAGTAGCAGCTTATGGTGCTGATGGATTTTCGATAGGTTCCATTTTTATTGCCTCAACAGAAGCTGGTGTATCTGATGATTACAAAAAAGCATGTGTAGAATACGGTGCAAAAGACATTGTCATGACCACTAAATTGTCTGGAACTCCTTGCACGGTGATTCAAACACCTTATGTGAAAGAAATTGGTACGGAACAAAACTGGTTAGAACGTATACTGAATAAAAATAAGCGTTTAAAAAAATGGTTCAAGGCTTTGACTTTTTATCGAGGGATGAAATCCTTAGAGAAAGCAGCTTTCGGAGCAACTTACAAAACAGTTTGGTGCGCTGGACCTAGTATTGAACATGTTCATGCAATTCGACCAATCAAGGAAATCATTGCGGAACTTTTCACAGAAAACCATGGTTAAATCTTTGCGCCATTATCAATGGCTATTGCGTTTAATGGGGTGGTTTAAAATCCCGTTGATTGCTTACGTAAAACCGCGATTAATTGTACTCGATGATCAACAAGTCAAGGTTTCAATCCGACTGAGAAGACGAACGAAAAATCATTTGAACAGTATGTATTTTGGTGCCTTGGCAGTTGGTGCTGATGTAGCAGCAGGAATGCATGTGTTTTATTTTTGTGATCAATTCAAGGTTCAACCTGCCTTTGCTTTTAAATCCATGAAAGCTGAATTTTTGAAACGTGCAGAATCCAGTGTGACATTTCGTTGCGAAGAAGGGGAGTTGATTCGTCAAATGGTTCAGACTGCTATTGATTCAAAAGAACGACAGAACCGAATGGTGCAAGTAAAAGCATTTGATTTGCAGCATGAAATGGTAGCTAGCTTTGAAATGGAAGTTTCATTGAAAGTGAAGTAAAGAATACAAGATTTCTCCTTTTTTTGGTGCAAACTATTTGAATTAATCCGCTACTTTTGTTGGCAAATAAAAGTCCCATGAAAAAAATTTCTGTTGAAGAATGTGAGCAATTGTTGAAAGAACAAGCCGTTGAAATCATTGATGTTCGTGAACCTTGGGAGGTTGAAATCTGTGAGATGGGTGGAAAACACATTCCAATGCATGAAATAGTCGAAAAATCGACACTTCTTCAACCAGAAAATGCCTACGTGATTGTTTGTAAAACAGGTCGAAGAGCAGAAGCTGTTGCCAATTTGTTGGAAGCTGAATTTGGTTTTGAACAAATCTATTTATTGGACGGCGGAATTACTGAATGGTATGCAAAACAACAACCATCTTACGAAATGTATTAATTTCGTAGCATGATTGAATTATTCAGACACATACTTGATTTAGATTTTGAGTGGATCGTAGAGCAATACGGCACGGCTATTTACATCGTTTTATTCTTGGTTATTTTCATTGAAACAGGTTTGGTAATTATGCCGTTTTTACCTGGTGATTCATTGTTGTTTACTGCTGGGTTGTTTGCCGCATCAGGAGATTTGAGTTTGACCATTTTATTGAGTTCACTGGTCTTTGCAGCCATTTTAGGAGACAACATCAATTATTGGGTGGGTCGAAAAGTGGGCTTAAGTGTGTTCAATTGGAAAATCAGAGGAAGACAATTAGTGAAGTCTTCTTATTTGGAAAAAACAGAAGCTTTTTTTGAGAAAAGAGGTGTTTTTGCAATCATCATGGCGCGCTTTGTTCCAATCGTTAGAACCTTTACGCCTTTTGCAGCAGGTGTAGGTAAAATGAACTACCGCAAGTTTTTGATGTTTGATATTTTGGGTGGATTTCTGTGGATTTTCATGCTCACCCTTGCGGGTTATTTTTTAGGCAATATCAAGTGGATTCGAGACAACAATGAAAAAGTGGTATTGATCATTGTATTTGTTTCTGTTTTACCGATGATCATCAGCTTTGTAAAAGCGAAATTGGCTAAGAAAAATGCGTAAGTTTGGCTTGATTGGCAAAAAGCTGGATTATTCCTTTTCCAAACAATTTTTCACCACAAAATTTGAACAAGAAGGAATAGCTGCTAGTTATGAAAACATTGAATTGGCTTCCATTGATGCAATCAAAACGATTTTAGATGCTGGGAATTATAGTGGATTGAATGTGACCATTCCCTACAAAGAAGCAATTATTCCTTTTTTAGATGAATTAAGCGTTGAAGCACAACAAATTGGTGCGGTGAATGTCATTGAGTTTAAAAATGGAAAAGCAATTGGTCACAACACCGACGCATTTGGTTTTCATCAATCCATCAAGCCGTTTTTAACCAATCAACACGAAAGGGCTTTGATTATTGGAACTGGAGGTGCAGCAAAAGCCGTGGCTCATGTGTTTCAAACGATCGGCTTGGATGTGTTTTACATTTCCAGAACACCAGATTCTCCGAATCAATTTTCATACGATGCGATCAACGAACACATGTTAAGAGCTTGTAAAGTGATTGTCAATTGTACACCAATTGGAACGTTTCCAGCGGTTGAGGTTTGTTTTCCTTTCCCGTTTGAACATCTAACCAAAGACCATTTTTGCATTGATTTGATTTACAACCCTGAAGAAACCTTGTTTTTAAAACAATCGAAAGCGCAAGGAGCAACGGTGTTGAATGGTTTCTCCATGTTGAAAGAACAGGCCTTAAAAGCTTGGAATATTTGGAATCAAGAAGTTTAATCTCTCTAAATATTTGATATTCACCAGATACTTTGCTGTTTTAAATGAGCAAAGAGTATGTTTCAATGAACTTTAAGTTAAGCTTAGTGTGATTGAAGTCGTATTTTTGCACTCATCTAACACTATTGTATGCATTTTGTTAAAGTTCTGACTTTATTTACTTTTCTACTTACTATTCACGTTTCAGTTTTTGCCCAAAGAGATACTGTATTTTGGTTTGCAGCACCTGATGTTTCTACTGGCGTAGGGGAGTCTCCTGTTTTTCTAAGATTTCAAACGTTTGATCAGCCTGCAACAATTACTATTTCGCAACCTGCAAATGGTGGTTTTGTTCCCTTGAATTTAACCATGCCGAGTTTCTCGAGTGATAGTGTTGACCTTACAACTTATCTTGCTTCCATAGAAAGTCCAGCTGCTAATCTTGTTTCAAACAATGGCCTAAAGATTTCTTCAACTGGTTTGCTAAGTGCAAGTTACGAAATCAATGCGCCAAACAATAAAGAGCAGTTTAGTCTCAAAGGAAGTAAAGCTTTAGGTACTAATTATTACACACCTTTTCAAAAGTTTTGGACCACTACAACTACTACTCCAGTAAGTTATTCTGGGTTTGAAATTGTGGCAACTCAAAATGCGACAACGGTTTTGATTACACCTAAAACAGCGATAACTGGTCATGCGGCCAATGTGACTTTTTCCATCACTTTAAATGCTGGACAAACTTACAGTGCTAGAGATTTAAATGTTACAGCCGTTTCTTCATTAGCGGGATCTATTGTTTCTTCGAATAAACCAATTGCAGTGACCTTGTTTGATGGTCAATTGACGGAGGGATTGTGTTCAGATATGATCGGCGATCAAATGGTTCCAACACCTTATTTAGGTACTGACTATGCCATTTACAAAGGCCTTTCAACTGTTGATCGAATTTATGTATTAGCAACTCAAAATAGTACTGCATTAACCATTTCTGGAGTTGGGACCTCATCTACATTAATCAATGTAGGGGAAACATATGAAATTCCAATGACGGAGGACTTGTTGCACATCAATAGTACAAAACCCGTTTATGTGTATCATGTTTCTGGGTTTGATTGTGAATTGAGTAGTGCAATCGTACCTAGTTTGAATTGTAAAGGAAATAACAATGCAGCTTTTTCTAGAGCTAACTCAGATTCATTAGGAATTGTGTTGGTGACAAGAACTGGATACGAAGGTAATTTTTTATTGAATGGTAGTTCAAGTATCATTACAAGTGGAATGTTTGTGGATGTTCCTGGTACCTCAGGTCAATACAAAGCTGCTCGCATCTTCTTTAACACGGCTCAAATTGCTCCAAACACGCATAACATGATCGTCAATTTGACAGATATCTTCACGATGGGTGTTATTACTGGAAGTAATTCAACAGCTGGAGCAACGTATGCATACATCACTGATTTTTCTGCGTCAGCAACTTCCAATGCGGGTTTAAATGATTCGGTTTGTGCAAATGTAGATTATACATTGTACGGGTCCGTTGGTGGTGGAGCAATTACAGGAAGTTGGTCAAGCAATGGTTTTGGAACCTTTCAAAATGGATTAAACAGCGTTCCAAATGTGTATATCCCTAGTCCATTAGACACCTTGATAAGTCCAATTCGATTAATCTTGTCAACGACTGGTTTTTGTCCAACAGCAAGAGACACCCTCTTTTTAACTGTTACACCAGAGCCTATTGTAAATGCAAATGTGGATCAAACGCTCTGTGCAAATAATGCAACGATTGATTTAAATGGGTTGATTTCAGGCGGTGCAACTTCTGGTTATTGGTCGACAAACGGTACGGGGGCATTCGTCCCAGATTCCAGTCAATTGAATGCAGTGTATGTTCCATCAAGTGCAGATATTAGTTCAGGGAATTTATCATTCGTATTGACATCGAATAATAGTCTTTCTTGTGCAACTGTTACGGATACCATGGAAGTGTCATTTACTGCCTCACCGGTTGTAAACATTCCTTCTGACACGCTAGTTGTGTGTGCGAATAATAGCAATGTAGCATTAAGTGGTACCGTAAGTGGACCAACAACTACTGGAAAGTGGACCAGTTCTGGGAATGGCATTTTTTCTCCAAATAATAGTTCCTTAACGTGTACTTATATTCCAAGTGCGGCTGATACTGCAACTGGATTTGTTTGGATCTATTTGGAATCAACTTCAAATGGTAATTGTTTGGCAAGCTTTGACAGTGTTTATGTTCAAATAACCAATGCGCCAGTTGTCAATGCAGGTATCAATCAACTCATTTGTTCGAATGATGCAAGTGTTCAGTTAGCTGCTACAGTAAGTGGTGGTGCTTTTGGTGGACTTTGGTCTGGAGGAGCAGGAACTTATTCGCCAGATGCAACAAGTGTAAATGCTATTTATACCCCAACAAGTTCTGAAATTGCAACGGGTTCGATTGTTTTGACTTTATCCGCAACCAATATCGGTACTTGCAATAATGTTTCTGATGTCATGCAAATCAATATTGTTGCACCGCCTTTTGCAAACTACAGCGCAACAAGTGTTTGTGAAGGTTTTACGACACAGTTTTCAGATTTTTCACTTCCTGGACAAGGGGTGATCAGTAGTTATTTGTATGATTTTGGAGGTGGTCAAAATGCTGCCATCCAAAATCCGAATCATCAATTTACAAGTGCAGGAACTTATCCAACATCTTTGATCGTAACGAATTCATTTGGATGTAGCGATACATCATCTGTCAATGTAATTGTTCATGAGAAACCAGTTGCTGATTTTAACTACACTTCAGATTGTTTGAATAACATTGTAACGCTTGCCTTTACGGATGCGTCTACCAGTTCATCTAGCTTGAATTATTGGTTCTATGATTTTGATGGCATCAACAGCGTTGCTTTAGAAGATGTCAATCAACAATTTTCCAATGCGGGAAGTTATGATGTGACGCACATTGTCTCAACAGTGAATGGTTGTAGTGATACAATTGTTAAAGTGGTGGTTATTGATCCACTACCTGAAGCTGGATTCTACTATAATTCAAATGGAGGATTGAATGTAGGAGCTATTTTTAATTTCATCGACACATCTTCTAATAGCGTTACTTATGCTTGGGAATTTGGTGATGGTGGATTGGCTTCTGATCAAAATCCAAGTCATACTTATTTCGAGAATGGTAATTACGCGGTTATTCAAACAGTTACCAATGCTTTGGGCTGTATTGATAGTGCCATTCGTTTCATTTCAATTAATACCATTACGAATGAAATTACCACTTTGATTCCAACAATTATTTCACCAAATGGGGACGGTTACAATGATGTCTGGAAATTGGATTTCATTCAGTTGTTGTATCCGAATGCGCAGGTGGAAATTTTCAATGAATGGGGGCAGCATGTTTTTGTTTCAGATGGTTATCAAACGCCTTGGGATGGAACTTATCATTCTGAACCTTTGCCTGATGGAAACTACATGTTTGTCATTGAATTAAATGCAGCTGCTGAACAGGAAGTTTACAAAGGAGTTGTAATGATCTTAAGAAAACGATAGGAAGATGAAATTGAAATACATAACAACAAGTACTTTCGTTTTACTTACGATGTACTTTTTCGCACAACAACAAGGACTTTACACCAATTTTTTAGCAAATGCTTTGCATTACAGTCCTGCAAGTGTTGGTAGTACCAATTACCATGAAGTGAACTTTTTTCATAGAAATCAATGGGTGGGATTCAAAGATGCTCCTACAAATTTCTACTTTAACTTGCACGGTTCGTATAAAAACAAAGCGAAGCATGGATACGGGATTCTACTTGTAAGCGAACATTCTGGATTAATGGCTAAAACAGGTGTTTATGTCAATTATGGTTATCAATTGAAACTCAATGACACTTGGAAGTTGGGCTTTGGTTTGCGACCAGGATTTGTACAATACCGCATTAAATTATACGATGCAGTCATTGCAGATGAAGGTGATCCACTTTTCACTGGTAATACTTATTCTGGAAATGCTTTCGATGTCAATGGAGGATTGCGTTTGTATTCACAAAAATTCGAATTAAGTGCAACAATCGATCATTTATTGGGTAAAGGTTTGCGCTTTTCTTCCTACAATCAGAACTTGCAGTTTCATTATACTTTGATGTCATCTTACAAGTTGGCTTTCAAAAAAAACTGGGAGTTTAGACCGGCAGTATTGATCAAATACACTTCACCTGTTCCTCTTCAATTAGCAGTTTTAGCGCAATTGTCGTTTAAAGACAAATATTTTGGAGGGATCAATTTCCGAACGAACGACGCTTTGGGGATTTATTTAGGAATGCGCATTAAAAATCGACTTTCGATTACTTATGGTTATGATTATAGTTATACCTCCATTCGAAAGTATTCTGCTGGTTCACATGAGATTGGGCTCTCTTTTATATTGACCAAAAATCGACCTTCTTTAGAAGAAAAAGATGACGAGTTGAACAATAGTATCCTGGAAGAAATCCAGAAGGAAATGGAAAACAACAAATAGACTTTACAACAGATTCACTATGAAATACATCAAAATACTTCTTTTACTCAGCCTTTCATTTACGATTGGTTCGTTTGAAAGCAAAGGTCAAATTGATTCCGTGTTTTGGTTTGCAGCTCCTTGGGTCACTCCAAGTCATGCAGGAAACACACCTTTAGTATTGAGAATTTCAACTTTCAATGCACCAACAACTGTTCGAGTATATCAACCAGCTGGAACTTACGACTCAACGTTTGTTGTACCGCCCAATTCGTTAAATTCTCATTTTTTGACTTCCATTGTCAATACTTTGGAATCCAAACCAGCTAATAACGTTTTGAACTATGGGATTAAAATCGAAGCGGATACTTTGGTGACGATTGTTTATGAAGTTGTAACAGGGGGGAATAATCCTGAAACGTATTCTTTAAAGGGACAAAATGCAATCGGTTCTGAGTTTGTTTGTCCTTTTCAAACAACTTGGATCAATGGAAATTACGCACCAATACAGCCGAAGCAAATGTTTTGTATTGTTGCTACTGAAGACAATACAACAGTTTGGATAACACCAAAAGCTGCCATTGTTGGGCATCCAGCCAATGTCACTTATTCCATCACTTTGATGAAGGGACAGGTTTACACAGCTGAAAATGTTACACAAGCCACCAATTTAGCGGGGAATAATCTTGCAGGATCCATTGTTGTTTCAGACAAACCCATTGCCATTACGATTTCGGATGATTCGGTCACCAATTCTGGTGGTGGTTGTAGGGATTTGATGGGCGATCAAATTGTGCCTGCTGATGTGGTTGGTACTAATTACATTGTCAACAGAGGAAACATGTTTGCGAATTCTCAAGAAGGGATATTCATTGTTGCTACGGAAAACTTCACTACAGTCAATGTGACAACAAGTTTAGGAACCGTGACACAATTGTTGAATCAAGGAGATACTTACAAATACGTATTGACATCAACTGAACCTTTGGCTTATGTGGATGCAGACAAACCTGTTTACGTGCTTCAAGCTAGTGGATTTGGTTGTGAAGTTGGAGCTGCGCTTTTGCCTCCAGTGAATTGTGCTGGATCAAATCAAGTGAGTTTTACTCGAACAAATGCACAAACCTTTATTTTGAATGTTTTGTGTCCAACTTCTGCCATTAATAATTTCTTATTGAATGGTAGTGCTACTTTAGTACCTGGCTCTGCTTTCACAATTGTTCCAGGGACAAGTGGATTTTGGTCAGGTGCTCAAATCACATTTAATACAACAGATATTCCTGCAGGGTCCTCTAATTTGTTAACAAACTCTACCGATTTCTTTGGATTAGGAGTCATTAATGGTGGAGCAGGAACTGGTTGCTTTTACCATTACATGTCAGCTTTTAATCGTAAAGTATATGTTGATGCAGGTGCTGACACCATTTTGTGTAATGGAGATCCAGCGGTTAATCTCAATGGTGGAGTAACAGGTGGAAGCACAACAGGTGCTTGGTCAGTTCTCAACGGAGCTGGAACATTTGTCAATGCAACAGATTTAAGTACGAACTATGTTCCTTCACTAACAGATTATACACAGGGGACATTGACATTTGTATTGGAATCTACAGGGAATTGTGATCCAATTAGAGATACAATGATTGTTAGTTTCATTCAATCTCCAGCTGCCAATGCTGGTACGGATGATACTTATTGTAAAAACAATGTTGGTTTGGTTCCAATTTCAGGAAATGTGGCTTATGCAGCAGCTGGAAATTGGACAGGTGGAAACGGAGGTTCATTTGCTAATAGTGGTGCCTCATCAACTACTTACACGCCTTCACCAGCTGATTTAGCTGCTGATAGTGTGGCCTTATTTTATACCACAACTGGAAGCTTTTTTTCTTGTCCAGATGATAGAGATACAGTAATTATTCACTTTACACCATCTCCAGTAGTTGAAGCTGGTCCTAATCAATTGGTTTGTTCTAATGCCACGGATATTACTTTGTCAGGAGCTGTTTCAGGTGCTACTTCAACTGGTGAATGGACAAGTACTGGATTGGGTGGTTTTGCTCCTTCTCAGGCTGATTTAGTTGCAACTTACAGTTTAACGACGAGTGACATCACAAGTGGTTCTGTATACTTATACCTCACATCAACCAATAATGGCGATTGTTTAGCAGTTTTCGACAGTTTGGAAATTCAAATCATTGATTTCCCTGTTATCGATATCACTTCAGTAGATTCACTTTGTTCCAATAATACGACACTGAATTTAACTGGGACAGTGAGTGCAGGTTTCCCTACCATTTGGAGTGTGAATGGATTTGGATCCATTGCCGCACCAACGAATCTTTCAACGATTTACAGCATTTCTCCTGTGGATATATCTGCTGGGTACATCGATTTAATTTTCGAAACAACAGGTATTTGTCCAACAGCTCAAGATTCAATGAGGGTGACGTTTGTTTCTCCTCCACAAGTTCAGCCACTAACAGATCAAATATTCTGTTCAAATAGTTTAGTTCAACTCAACGGTTCAATCATTGGAACTGATACAACAGGAACTTGGACGACTTTAGGGACTGGATCGTTTTCACCAAGTGCCAATTTTTTAAATGGTGTTTACATTCCTTCAAACGGTGATGTTTTGAATGGTGGAGTAGCTTTAATTCTAACTTCCACTACCAATTTCGGTTGTCCTCCTGATAAAGATACTTTGCAAATTACCTTTAGTGATATTCCAACTGCAGATTTCAATTTTACGAATGTATGTCAAGGGCAAAACCTCAGTTTTGTTGATGCTTCATCGGTGAATGCAGGTTCATTGACAAATTGGAATTGGGATTTTGGTGATGGAACCAACTCTATTTCAACAAATCCTCAACACAACTATGCCATCAACGGTTCGTTGAATGTTGAACTGATTGTGACCTCAGATAATGGGTGTATGGATACAGTTACGAAAACAGTTACCGTTTTTCCATTGCCTCAGCCAAGTTTTAATGCTTCGGTTGCTTGTGAAGATTATCCAACACTTTTTACAAACACCTCGTTTATTTCGAGTGGATCGATCACAAACTATGTGTATGATTTTAGTGGATTAGCAACTAGTACTGCAATTAATCCAACATTTGTTTTTCCTTCAAGTGGAGTTTACAATGTTAGTTTAACAACGACTTCAAATTTTGGTTGTACAGCATCAACCATTATTCCTGTGAATGTCAACGCAATTCCAAATGCTGATTTTAACATCAATCCGAATCCAGCTTTGATCAATCAAAATGTTACGTTTACAGATGTAACAAGCGGTCAGATAGTAGCGTGGCAATGGAATTTTGGCGATGGAGAAGGGGACAATCAAGAAATCACCAATCATCAATACGATCAAGGAGGTACATTTACTGTTTCCTTAATGGTTACAGACAGTATTGGATGTATGGATACGATTAGCAAAACCATTTCCATCACTTTATTACCCGTTCTACCATCTGGATTCACACCAAATGGAGACAATGAAAACGATGTGTTTATCATTCGAGGTGGACCATTCCAATCCGTTGACTTTAAAGTGTACAATAATTGGGGACAATTAATTTTTGAGTCAAATGATCAAGCAGTTGGATGGGATGGAACCTACAAAGGTGAGGATGCTCCACTTGGAGTTTACACCTGGACATTTGTTGTTGATATGGGAGGTGGATTTATAGTCAAAGAGTCCGGTGATGTAACTTTAATTCGTTAAGACATGAGATTTAAAATAACACTAATAGCATTGTTAATAAACGGATTGTCTTTTGCGCAAGATGGACATTTATCCATGTACGATGCAGCACCGCTTTATTTGAATGGAAGTTTAACGGGGGTTTTTGAAGGGGATTATCGCTTTCATGGGCAATACCGTACGCAATGGAAAGCCGTGAATTTCAAACCCTATACCAGTGCATTGATCAGCTTTGATATGACAATTAAAAAATGGGGAATTGGGGTTCAGATCAACAATTTTAGAGCGGGAGCAGGAAATTTCAATGTTTTACAAGGATTGATTTCAGCAGCCTATTATGTTCCATTGACCAAAAACAAAGCACATGTTTTGAATTTTGGTTTACAAGGTGGAGCAGCTCAAAAATCATTGGAATACCAATTACTTTCCTTCAATAATCAATATACCATGAATAATGGGGGAGAATTTGATCAAACGATTAGTAGTAATGAAAGCTTTGGAGCCGAATCGAAAATGATTCCCATGCTCAATGCAAGTGCCATGTATTACTATTCAAAATCCGGGTCGAAAATCAATCCGTTTTTAGGCGTATCCATGTTCAATTTATTGCAACCGAACGAATCGTACTTTGGAAGAGAAAACAAACTTCCATTGCGAATGTATACGCATCTTGGTGCGCGAATCAACATCACTGAATTGTTTTATCTAATACCGAAAGTCTTAGTGATGAACCAACGTAAATTTCATGAACAAACGTATGCTTTGGAAGCGGGTTACTTTATGAAAGGCAGTGAAACGTATTTATTGGGAGGTGTTATCATGCGTGCAAAAGATGCTTTCGTTGCTACAATTGGCGCAAGAAAAGATCGCTTTACATTCAAAATGGCTTATGATTTCAATGTCTCAAGTCTCACCAATGCTTCTTCGGGAAGAGGTGGATTTGAATTGTCATTGACCTACATCCATAAAAAAGTAAAACCTACGAATTATAAAAATTGTCCACGACTCTAGATTATGAATAGTTTGAAAAATATAGTATTGTTAAGTTGGATCATTTTTAGTTGTTCTTCACTTTCAGCTCAATCTAAACGCTTGTTCATTTTTAATGGAGATAAGTCCTTTTCTGAAATGGATTATCCCAATGCATTGGCAAGTTACCAACTCGCATTATCTGATTCTGTCGGTTTGAAAGCGCTTGTTTTACCTTATGAAGTACAAATTACAAATCAGAAATTGCCAAAAACACAAGTGCAAGTTGATTCAACAACCAGTGTGACTCTTGAGCAGTATTTACATCATCAAATTGCTTGGTGTTATTACCGTTTACATGATTACAAACAAGCTGAAATTCATTTGCAATCGACTGTAAATGAAGATGCCTATCCACATGATCGCTTTTACTTTGGAGAAAGTTTAATGAACAATCGCAAGTACGATGATGCGATAACGCAATTTGAAACGTATGTTCGCTCAAATAAAGCAGATGATGATTTAGCGCACAAAGCGCAGGTTTCCATGACTGGATGTTTGTTTGCAAAAGAAGAATTCAATAAAACGAGAGATGTCTTCATAAAGTTAGCTGATACTGCGGTATTTAATGCTGGTACAGCCAACTTCGCAACCATGTATTTTGATCATGATAAACGGTTGATGTTTACTTCGGCGCGACCAGGCGGAGTGATCATTGATGAAACGCAACAATCTGAATACTTGTGTGATTTGTATTGGACAGAACTTCAAGAAAATGGGGAATGGACTAAAGCTACCAATTTTGGTCGACCATTGAATAGTGCTCAGCATGATGGAGCTTCAACGTTTAATAACAACGATGTCATTTTCTATACACGTTGGAGCGAAGAAAAACGAACCGAACAGCATATTTACTTGGCGCGCTTTTTAAACATGAAGTTTTATGAAGCCTACAAATTGGATTCAACGGTCAATTATCCAGGATTCAAAAGCATTCAGCCTTATGTTTCAATGGATGGGAAAACGTTGTATTTTTCTTCGAATAGACCTGGAGGATTAGGTGGAATGGATATCTGGAAAATTGCAATTGATTCGGTTGGAAATACACTTGGACAGCCTGAAAACCTCGGGCCAATGGTCAATACGGATGAAGATGAGATGACACCGTTTTTTCATGAAGTATCTTCTACTTTGTTTTTTGCATCAAAAGGACATGGAAGTATTGGTGGTTTAGACATCTATAAATCGTTTTTTGATCGTGAAACAGCTTCGTTTAATTTGGCGAAGAACATGGGAGTTCCAATCAATTCAAGCTTTGATGATGCATACATGATGTGGGATTCTAAATTATCTAAAGGATTTTTCTCCAGTGATCGTCAGCCTTGCGAAGGTGGAAGCTGCTACGATATTTATGAAGTATTGAATGAACCCATTCACATTTATTTGAGTGGTACATCTTACGATAAAACAACCGAAGAAATTTTGCCAAATTGTAAATTGACATTTAAAGATGTTAAAGGTGAAATGCCTTCTTTCACGATGATGACAGATGAAAATGGTCATTATGAAAAAGAATTGAGTTTCGGGATGGAATGGTTCATCAAATGTCAGAAAGAAAATTATTTCGCTGATGCAACGAGTGTGAATACCAATTCAATGACTCAAACAACAACCATCACACGCGATTTTTACCTAGCACCAATTCCTACGAAGGAAATTGAAATTGAAGGAATTGAGTACGATTTCAACTCTGATAAATTGCGTCCAAGTTCCATGTTGGTTCTCGACCAATTGAAAGAATTTTTGGATTTGAACAACAACATTTCCATTGAAATCAACTCACACACCGATGCGAGGGGTTCGGATGTTTACAATTTAGATTTGTCGCAACGAAGAGCAAAATCTTGTGTGGATTATTTGGTTTCTAAAGGAATTGATCCGAAACGTTTAATAGCTCAAGGTTTTGGAGAAACGCAGCCGAATACTTTGGTTGGCACTGACAAAAAACCAATGTTGGATGCGGAAGGAAATCCCATCATACTAACAGAAGCTTATATTGAAGCTTTTAAAAACAAGGCTGAAAAAGACAGACTCCATCAAAAAAATAGACGAACAGCATTTAAAGTTTTAAAAAGTAGTGTGGAATAAATTGATGCGATTGTTGTAATGTGCTGTTTCAAAGTAGGAATGTTTCCTTTTGAGCTTGTCAATTTCAACGCTTGTTAAAAATAACCGATGTTGATTGATGAATTTAAAGTAATTTTAAACTTCAGAAGTAATCGCAATACACGTCTTTTTACAATTACATGGAAACGCTTAGCTCCATTATTCAGCAAGGGGAACACCAACAATTGGATTTCAAGTTTCAGATCAGTGATTCGAAGAAAATCGCTCGAACACTTTGTGCTTTTGCGAATACAGATGGCGGACGTTTGTTAATTGGTGTCAAAGACAATGGCAAGGTTGCAGGGGTGAATCCTGAAGAGGAATTGCACATGATTGAAGCTGCTGCAGAAATGTATTGTAGTCCTCCATTAACTTTCTCAAAACGCGTTTGGAAAGAAGACATGAAGTTGGTATTGGAAATCCAAGTGGAGCAATCAGAGCAACTTCCAGTAATGGCTCGCGATGAAGAAAATCGTTGGAGAGCTTATGTTCGTAGAAAAGATCACACCTTATTAGCGAATAAAATTCTACTTCAAATCTGGAAATTCAATCAATCGGAAACCATACAACCTGCCAAAATGGGGGATGAGGAAACCCAATTATTGAAACTGATTGCTACTGAAGGCGAAGTTACATTGAGTAAAATCTATCGCATTTCAAAATTAACTAAAGGAAAAACCGATCGTTTAATTGCCTTGTTTGTGTATTGGGAATTGCTAGATATGAACATGAATGAACTAGGCACAAGCTATCAAATTTCAGATTCTGAATCCACTGAAAACGCTTGATTCGACTCTCGGTTGATAATTTTCTGCTTGAAATCCAATAAAATAACCTATCTTCGCCAACTATTTAACGAATCTGTATTGGTAATTTAACCCTGCTATCTGCTTGATTTCTATAGAATTTAACTGGATTTTTGAAAAAATACTGATTCTTAAAAAAATATAATTTAAAACATTACGTTTGATGTAGTTGTTATATTAGACGAGAAAAATTGACAGACACATGGGTAGACCTCCAACAAAGCCAGCACGTTTACGAGACGGTTTTTACATTGAAGTAAGAAATTCAGGATCACAAGGAATTAGAATACGACGTGATACACGTGAGCAAATGCTATTAGCAGCTGAGGATTATGCGCGTACCAAAGATGTTGTAATCTTAGGCGAAATGAAAGACGATAAATGGGTTGGGTAACCAACCAAGTCTCATAAGTAAAAGTGTGAGAAAAGGGATTGTTCAGTTAGACAATCCCTTTTCTTTTGCTCAAAAAAAACGCTCGAATAAATCGAGCGCTTTTAAATTTTATAAAAACAACTTAGTGAATAACGACTAATTTGTTTTGATAAGTAGATCCGTTTTCATCCATCACCACAACTTGGTAAACACCTTCGTTCCAGTTTTGAATGTTCAATTCAATTTTATTTGTCAATTCTTGAATCTCTTTTTGGAAAACCAATTGTCCTGCTAAACTGTCAACCATCACGTTTCCAGCAGCACTTGGTTTATTCAACGAGATGTATGCATTTGTTGTTGCAGGGTTTGGAATTACGTTCATTCCATTTACATTGACTTCATCTAAACTGCTTAAATCTAAGTTGTACATCACTTCAAAGTCATCGAAGTAAAATCCGTCAGCTCTTACACCACCATCTGATTCAAAGTAAAAACGCACTTTGATGGATTGTCCAATGTAATCACTCAAACTCATTTCTTCTAAAACCCAAGAGGCTTGTGTTCCATCATAAACAGGTTCTCCATCCGGTTGTGCACTTCCATTTGCACTTGTTCCAGCATTGGTGTACAAACCACACTGACCAATCCAAGTCGTTCCATTGTCTGTTGAAACTTGAAATTGACAGAAATCAAAATTGTTTTCAATGTCCCATTTTGCATAGTACTTGATACCAGCATCAGTTGCATTCGTTAAATCAATTGTTTGATTGAAAGTATAAGTTTTAGTTGAGCTATTCGCGTACTGTCCCGTTGGACTTTCTGTAAACGAAGAACTAGGTGAAACAAATTGACTGGTTGTTGTAGCCCAGTTACCTGTCCAGTTAGCGTTGTTATTCGCCTGATCCAATACTTGTGAAGTCAAAGCACCATACGTTTTCGTAATCGTATCGTGTTTGATCCATAAACCGTAATCGGTATTCAACACATACTTCACAAGATCTCCAAATTGTATAGTAGGAGAAAGGGTGTAAGAAATACTTCCCGTTGCAGTCTCCATGATTGCTAAATCGTGATTGACACTCGTTCCAATACTTTGGATTCCTGTAATTGGAGTGATACTAACCGTAACAGGTCCATTTTCCAAACCTAAACGATAAGCACTGTGATTAAAGTTTCCTGTTGTTGTAACGATGCTATTTGGATCAGTATCATCCACCACCAAGTATTTGTGTGCTAAATGCGCTAAAATCAAGTTAGGGAAAACCATTTCTTGACAAATACCTGTAATTTCAGATGAAGCTGGCCAAAAACCACCAGAAGTGTTACTTACTTCAGGAGTCATTGCAAAGATTTTTGGTTTAATAACCGTATCAACTTTGTACATGTAATCATCGGAGTCACCAGAAGCGGGGTATAAATCCGAACTTTTGATGTTGTCATATCCGTTGAATTGCACCATGTGCTCTGTAAAAGCTGTAAAATAATCATGGTCTTCAGCAAATTCTGCCGTTGTTGTTCCTATTGGAAATAAGATGTCGTTGGCATACGTATGCGCGTTGAAAGCAAACACAAAGTTGCGTTGCTCACAAAACCATTTGATTGCTTGTGTTTCCGGTTCAGAAAATGGAGCCGTTCCACAATAAGTGTCGTTTGATTGTGTAGCAGAAGTACCAGTAGTTCCCCATCCATAAGAATAGTTACGGTTCAAATCCACACCATAGCTTCCACCGCTGTTCAATTTTCGGTTTTTACGCCACATTCCACCTCCGTTAGGATCGTTGATTTCATTGTAGATGTAACCATCAGGATTGATCATCGGAACAAAGAATAATTCAGAATTGTCAACCAAGTATTTGATTTCATCATTGTTTGCATAATTTTCTAGCATGTACCACATGTAGAAAATCACTTCTGATAAGGAATTTGGTTCACGAGCATGGTGAATTGCTGTGTAAAGAATTTCTGGTTCAGCTTCATCAGTTGCAGGATTATCAGACATTTTCAAATAGTAAATCGGTCTGTTCTGATGAGTTTGAAATGTTGAAATTGGTGCTTTAGCTGTGATTAAATTAGGATACTGCGTTGCCATCGCATCAATTTCATCTAAAAACTCTTGGTAAGTGTAAAAACCACCCATTGAGCCCAAGTTGAAATTACTTGGAACGTCTGGTGTAAAAGTGTTACTTCCACCGTTTGCGCCACCACAGCCTACGTTTTTAGTGTCTAAAGATTGCTGAATACCTTTGTTTTGATTGACGTAATATGCTTTTACATCCTCGATAAGGATTTCAACCGTGTAACCAGCTTCTCTGATTTGTTGAATTTCTACATCCGAAAAATCGGAAATAAAATAGGTGTCGCGTTTAACAGTACCATGATCTACCGCAATTCCTAATTCAGCTAAGGTTTGGAGCCCTCTGGAATCAGTGAGAATTTTTGCGCGAGAATACTGTTGAGCAAACGCACCCGAGGAGCACGATAAGAGTGCCAAAAGGAGTAGTTTTTTCATATATAGTTCTATAGTTTGGTTAAATTTAAACAAATCTTACCGCACTACAAAAAGCTATCTATGAATTTATTTTTTCCATTCAAAGGTTTCAATCAAATGCAAGATGTCTTTTTTGATGTAATCAAGACTTGGTCGCAATGAATCATAATTGGGAGCACAATTCATCAATAACTCACCACGGAGGAAATGATTGGTTGAATCGGTTAAATAAAATTGAAAATTGGTTGCTACATTTCCTTGCAGTTCGAAAAATGTTCCATACACTTTTTTCTTTGCATTGATCATTTGTTGATCGACTATTCGGTCAGCTTTTACCTGGTGCTCATCAATTTTGTCATTCGAAAGATTGATGTAGCGAATCAAAGTGTCGCGGTTGGGAATGGAATAATAGTTCAAATACAAAACACCATTCAATACACCCAAGTTGATTTCTTTGTGATCGGTCATTTGAGTGCCAAACAAAACAGGTTTCACAATGTACACTTCCGAAGCTTCAAATTGATAATGCGGATTGTCATTGATGACTTTGTACGTATGTTCGGGTAAATTATTTCTCAAAAAAGTAGGCGGTTTGGGAATTAATAATTCATCGTCTCCACAACTCACTAAGCCCAAAGAGAGTAGTGCTAAAGAAATCCAAAAAAGTTTTTTCATGGTTGTTTGTCCCTGTATTGGTAACTTAAAATGTTTTTGCTAACGAATAGTTACACAAGATTAAAAAGGAAGATCATCATCGTCCATAGTTCCTAAATTCATCGGACTTGGTGGAGTCTGCGGTGAATTGGTAGGATAGGGTGGAGGTGATTGAACGGGTGCTTCACCGCTTGGATTTTCACTTCTAGGAGTTAATAGAGTCATCTCATCAGCTAAGACTTCCGTTGTGTAGCGTGTGTTGCCATTTTGATCCGTCCAAGAACGGTTCTTTAATTTCCCTTCAATGTACACTTTCTGACCTTTACGAGCATATTTTTCAGCAATTTCAGCTAATCCTCTCCATAAAACGATGTTGTGCCAATCGGTATTTTCTTTTCGTTCACCAGTGGTGCGGTCTGTATATGTTTCAGAAGTTGCGATAGGAAAATTTGCTACTACACCTCCGTTTTCTAAACGTCTTACCTCAGGATCTTTACCGATATTGCCGATTAAAATCACTTTATTTACTGTTCCAGCCATAATTCATGTATTGATACAAATATAATAATTGCTCGCTTGTTTATTTCTTTTTCTCCGAGTGAAATTCCCAATAGCGTTCCATCAAACGATGAATGGGGTAAGTATCAAATTGATTGGTCTGTACAAAATTGAATGAAGCTAAAATTGCAGGATTTAGTTCTTTCTGTTCCAGATGATAAAATTGTGCATGAATCCGTTGGTGACTCAATACGTGTTTAGAAGCAAAAGATGGAGAGGGTAAAATAATTCCCCAATCTTGGATTGCAGCCTCATTCAAAGTAGAGATTTCCGTTTCTATCATCGGGAATTCGTAAAGTGCATGCCAGACATCTTTCCCCATTCGTTTTTGGAGTGCAATTTTTCCTTCAAATTCAATGTGGAAGTAATGAAAGTAGCGATCTCTCACTTTTGTTTTCTTTGATTTCAAAGGTCTTGTGTTGGCAAGTCCACTTTTACCAGAAGCACATGTTTCAAACAAAATACAGTTTTCACAATCGGGATTGGAAGGTGTGCAAGCAAGTGATCCAAATTCCATGATGGATTGATTGAACAAAGCTGCATGCTTCTCAGGAATGAGTTCGTCTGCTAATGCCTGGAACGTTTTTTTACCATTTGTACTATCGATGGCTTCGTCAATTCCGAAGTATCGACTTAGAATGCGATACACGTTCCCATCTACCACAGCATGAGGCAAATCAAAGGCAAACGAAGCGATGGCTGCAGCGGTATATGGACCAATTCCTTTTAGTTTCAGTAGGTCATTATAGTTCGCTGGAAATTCTCCGTTGTACAATTCCACGACTTGTTTGGCTGTTTGATGAAGATTTCTGGCGCGTGAATAATAGCCCAATCCTTGCCAATTTTTGAGAACTTCGGCTTCATCTGCATTTGCTAAATCGAAAATTGTGGGGAAATTTTGGACAAACTTTTGGTAGTAAGAAAGTCCTTGGTCGACCCTCGTTTGTTGCAAAATTACTTCCGACAACCAGATGAAATACGCGTTTTTTGTCGTTCGCCAAGGTAAATCTCTTGAATTTAGTCTGTACCAATCGCTTATTTGTAGAACAAAATCAGTCATTTAGGGAAAATTTCATAAAAAGTTAAAAGAAAACAAAAATAAACGCTTTTGACTAACTACTTTTGCGACTGAAAATCACATTGTTGAAAATCTATTAATTTATAACAAAATGACAAAGGCAGATATCGTTGCTGAGATTGCAGAAGAAACAGGGTTGGAAAGAAATGAAGCTCAAAAGGCTGTTGAGGCGTTCATGACATCGATTAAAACTTCATTAACGAAAGGTCAAAACGTATACTTGAGAGGTTTTGGTAGTTTTATCGTGAAAGAGAGAGCAGAAAAAACTGGTCGTAATATCTCTAAAAATACAACGATCATCATTCCAGCTCATAACATTCCGGCTTTTAAGCCAGCGAAAACTTTTGTAGAAGAGGTTAAGAATAAGCAAATCGTGAAATAATTTGCTGTTTTTCTCACTGAAAGGTTGTAGAAAAATTTATTTTAATATCTTTGCACTCCTGTTAAACGCAGGAGTGCTTCATTTAAAGAGGTATTCAACTGAGAATTAATTGAATTATTAACTATAAATATCATTGCTATGCCAAGCGGTAAAAAAAGAAAAAGACATAAAATGGCGACGCACAAGCGTAAGAAAAGACTAAGAAAAAACCGTCATAAGAAAAAGAAATAATCTTTTTTAAAAAGTTTAGAGAGCTTAGTAAGTGTTTTGCTTACTAAGTTTTTCTGTTTTAGTCACTTTCTAATTTAACACTCGTGAGTTTAGAACTAGTTTTAGATGCCCGTCCAGGTGGTGTCTGGCTTGCTCTTCTGCGTGATGGTAAATTGGTTGAATTGCATGAGGAACATGCAAACACGGATTTCATGGTGGGCGATATCTACCTTGGAAAAGTGCGAAAAGTTGTTCCTAGCTTAAACGCTGCGTTTGTGGATGTCGGATACGAGAAAGATGCCTTTTTGCATTACCTCGATTTGGGACCACAGTTTCAGTCATTGGATAAATTCACCCGAGATACCCTGCAAGGGAAGCAGAATGTTGCTGATTTGTTGTATTTCAAATCGGAAAAAGACATTCCTAAGGACGGCAAAATTACGGATATCGTATCCTCTTCTTCTCCGATTCTTGTTCAAGTAGCGAAAGAACCCATCTCAAGTAAAGGTCCACGTTTGTGTGCCGAATTGACTTTAGCTGGAAGATATTTGGTACTTGTGCCGTTTTCTGAAAAAATTTCGATTTCACAGAAAATTAAAAGTCAAGAAGAAAGAGATCGTTTGAGAAACCTGATGGACGATATCAAACCAAAAAACTTTGGCGTAATCATCAGAACTGTTGCGGAAAACAAAAAAGTGGAAGCACTTGATCAAGATTTACGCAATTTAATGGAGAAGTGGAAGACCATGCATGCGAATTTAAAGCAAGCAACTCCTCCACGTAGAGTACTGGGCGAAATCGATAAGACTTCTTCGATTTTACGCGATTTACTGAATGCTGATTTTACAAACATCCATTTGAGCGACGAAAAGCTGATGGCTGAATTGAAAGAATACATCAGTGGAATTGCACCAGGAAGAGAAAAGATTTTAAAGTTGTACGACGGAAAACTCGATATTTTTGAGCGTTTCGGAATCAACAAGCAAATTAAGACCATGTTTGGTAAAAAAGTACCACTTCCTTCTGGAGGTTACTTGATCATCGAACACACGGAAGCAATGCATGTTATCGATGTCAATAGCGGTAACAGAAAAGGTGCTGAAGGTCAGGAGTCGAATGCGTTAGCTACCAATGTTGAAGCGGCAGAAGAAATTGCTCGCTTGCTTCAATTACGTGATATGGGCGGTATTGTGTGTATTGATTTCATCGATATGCACGATAAAGAAAACAACAAGGATTTGTTTGAGAAGTTGAAAGAATTCATGCGATCTGATCGTGCGAAACACAACATACTTCCTCCATCTAAATTCGGAGTTGTGGAAATTACACGTCAGCGTGTAAGACCAGAAACGGATATCAACACATCTGAAAAGTGCCCTACTTGTAACGGTACAGGTGAAGTTCAAGCTTCTATTCTCTTTGCTGAAGAGATTGAAATGAATTTGAATTTCTTGTTGACTGATCGCAAAGAAGCAAAAGTAACCTTGTTGGTTCACCCTTATTTAGAAGCTTATTTTAAAAGAGGGTTCATTTCAAAACAATGGAAATGGTTCTTTAAGTACAAGAAATGGATCGATGTAAGAGGCGTTACTGCTCATCATCTTTTGGAATACAGCTTCCAAGACAAAAATAATAACGAAATTGCTCTCTGATGTCAGGGGGCAATTTCTCTTTTCTGCAAGCAAAGGCCAAAATCGAAGCGTTTTGTGCCTATCAAGAACGTTGTCATGCAGAAGTTAGCACCAAACTACTTTCTTGGGGATTGACTTTTGAACAGAAAGATCAATTAATGGCGCATTTGATTTCGTATAATTTTCTGAATGAAGAGCGATTTACAGAAGCTTATGTTTCAGGAAAATTGCGCATCAAACATTGGGGAAAAGCGAAAATCAAACAAGGCTTGAAGCAAAAGTTCATACCTGATGCGATGATTCAAAGGGCTTTCAAACAGATTGACCCGGATGAATACTATGCCATCCTGAAAAAGGAAGCTGAAAAGAAAACGAGAGATACACAATCCGAAAAAGATCCGTGGAAACGCAAAGCCAAAATCCAACGCTATCTACAAAGCAAAGGATTTGAGTTTGATTTAATCTTAGATGTGCTGAAAATAAACGAAGATTAGTCTTTCTTCGTGAATTTCGATTGCTTGAATTCGGCTAAAATACGTTCGTGATCTTTGTCATTCGTTGAGGTAATGATCGCGTTGAAGTACTTGCCACCAATCACTCGTGTAAACAATTGTTGTTTTGCATACTGTTTACCATTGCGATCAAACAATTTGATTTGAATGCAATCGAAAGCCAAACCATCAATGTTCATTTGACTTGTACTCGTATCTGCATTGATGTGTTGATCAAAATAATTGGCAAACAATTGGTCTTTCAATCCGCGAATAACGGTTTTGTAATCATTGCTTCCCAAAGGCTCCATTGTTGATTGAAAATGATTGTCAAAGTCTTTTTGAAATGCAAATAAGCGTTTGATGCCCGAAGTGTTTACTGAATCCGTGTCGTAGTTGGCTTTACTCAATTTATCAGCTGCTTCCAAACTGCTTTTCTTTGTAATGGTCCACGTTTCTGGGAAATTCATGGTCCATCCCAATTCTTCACAGGTGTAAGTTTGTCCGGTAATTTTTCCAGCATCCACTTCTTTTGAATAATCTTTCACTTCAACTTCTCCACCACCACAAGCTGTAAGCGTTAATGCTACAACTGCTAAACTAATTCCAAGGATTCTACTTAAACGCATGATCGTATTTTTTTGTCTAACAAATATAGTTGAATCTTTCAGCTGACCTTTCATTTTTTTCAAGACTGATTAAAAGGTAGCAATCTTCGTGTGAATGGTATTTTAACGATTCAATATTTTAATAAAAGACAAATTACTATTCGTTAAAACAAGTTTCTTTTTTTTGAAATTTTTAACTGCGGATAACATCCCAATTACGCTTCTGAAGAAATAGAACCAAAAGAAAGCTCTCAAAGTTTTACCGAGAATCTCTTCTTGAAAGATTAAGCCTTTCATTTCTGTTATTGAGCTTGGAAAGTGGTTCCATTTGAGGTCCTGACCTCGTCTTTCCTTAGGTCAGTCAGAAATGGAAGGCTGCTCTATTGCAGTAATTGGGTAAAGGCTTTTTTGCTTACTTTTTGTGCCTCGGAAAGAAGCTGCAAAGCAGGTGAAGACGCGCAGCGACAAACGGTAGTGCGAAAGCTGAAGGTAAGTAAGAAAACATTATTTAGTTTGTGAAGTTTTAATCGTTAATAATGAAATGAAATATTAAAAAAGGTGAATACTCTGATTTCCTTTTGTTCGGTCATTTTTTATTGACTATTTTCGCGATACTAAAATGCATTTTGTGACCAAAGCTATCGTCATTATTCCAACTTACAACGAACTTGAAAATGTTCCAAGAATGGTCGATGCTGTCATGAATTTGCCCAAAGACATTCACATTCTTTTTGTAGATGACAATTCGCCTGATGGTACAGCTGCAGTGATTCGCGAGCAAATGGCTTTGCATCAAGGGAAGATTTATTTGGAAGAACGAACAGGGAAATTGGGTCTTGGTACGGCATACATTCACGGATTTAAATGGGCTTTGGCAAACGGCTACGATTTCATTTTTGAAATGGATTGTGATTTCTCGCACGACCCGAATGATTTACCGCGACTTCTAGAACCTTGCGAAAATAACGAAGCTGATTTGACCATTGGCTCACGCTATTGCAGAGGAGGGAAAGTGAAAAATTGGCCTTTCGGTCGCATTTTAATGTCCTACTTCGCATCGGTGTATGTGCGTATGATTCTATTTATCGGGATTTCAGATACCACAGCAGGATTCATGTGTTACAGTAGAAAAGTTCTGGAATCTACAGATTTAAATAACATTCAATTCAAAGGGTATGCATTTCAAATCGAAATGAAATACATGGCCAAACGAAAAGGTTTCCGCATCAAAGAATTACCCATTACCTTCATAGATCGCCAATACGGTGAATCCAAAATGTCGGGAGGAATTTTCAAAGAAGCCTTTTTCGGTGTTTGGAAAATGCGAAAAATCAAATTCTAGATAACAGTTCAAACTCAATTCAAATGACACGTACATTATTAAAAGGAGCAACAATCATCAACGAAGGAAAAGAATTTACTTCTGACGTTTTGATTGAAGGAACTACCATTGCCAAAATTGGAACCAACTTATCAATCGACGGAGTGGTTGAAGAAATCAATTGTGAAGGTTTACTCTTGTTGCCGGGTTGCATTGATGATCAAGTACATTTCAGAGAACCTGGTTTAACGCACAAAGGAACGATTGCAACAGAATCTTGGGCTGCCATTGCTGGAGGAATCACTTCTTTCATGGAAATGCCGAATACGGTTCCAAATGCCTTGACTCAAACTTTATTACAAGATAAATACGACATCGCTGCAACAAGTAGCTATGCGAATTATTCCTTTTTCATGGGAGCTTCCAATGACAATTTGGAGGAAGTATTGAAAACAGATCCGAAAACGGTTTGTGGGGTGAAAATTTTCATGGGTTCTTCAACTGGAAACATGTTGGTGGATCACACAGAGACCTTGGAAGCCTTGTTCTCACAAGTACCGATGTTGATTGCTACGCATTGTGAAGACGAAGCTACCGTAAAAGCAAATTTGGCGCATTACAAAGAATTGTACGGAGAAAACATTCCCGTAACAGCTCATCCATTGATTCGAAGTGAAGAAGCGTGTTATTTGTCCTCTTCAAAAGCAGTGGAGTTAGCGAAAAAACACAACACCCGTTTACATATTTTGCACATATCTACTGGTAAGGAAACGCATTTGTTTGACAATTCCATTCCATTAGAGCAAAAACGCATTACTGCTGAAGCTTGTGTGCATCATTTGTGGTTCTCAGATGCGGATTACGAAACGAAAGGCAATTTCATTAAGTGGAATCCTGCTGTAAAAACCGCTGCAGATAGAGACGAAATTTGGAAAGCAGTTTTGGAAGATCGCATCGATGTGATAGCAACAGACCATGCACCGCATACCTTGGAAGAAAAATCACAAGCTTACATGCAAGCTCCTTCTGGTGGACCTTTGGTTCAACATGCCTTATTGGCGATGTTGGAAGCAGCTGATCAAGGAAAGATTTCACGTGTGAGAGTGGTAGAAAAAATGGCGCATGCCGTTGCAACAATGTTCCAAATTGAAAAAAGAGGGTACATCCGTGAAGGTTATTTTGCCGATATCGTTTTAGTGAATCCAAACACGAAAACTGCTGTAACCAAAGAAAGCTTGCGTTACAAATGTGGTTGGTCGCCATTTGAAGGTGTTGAGTTTAAGAACAGCATCGATTCTACTTTTGTGAATGGGAAATTGGTTTACAAGAACGGATTGGATTTGAGAATTGAACAAGCTGGAATGCGCATGACTTTCGCTCGATGAGATATTTTTGGATCATAGGATGTTTGGTGTTGTTGACAGCATGTAAAGGCGAAGTGAAATTGCCTGAAAAACCAGATGATTTGATTGAACGCGATTCGATGGTGATGTTATTGAAAGACATGACCATCCTAGAATCCGGGATTCAAAACCGTTACCGCAATGTGACTGTTTTCTATAAAGTGATGACACAATCGGGTGAACATTATTTGAAAAGTAAAAACATAACTACCGAGCGTTTTGAACGATCATACGATTTCTACGTGTCGCGTGAAAAAGAATTGCAATCGATGTATTCAGAAATCAGGGATTCATTGAGTAGAGAAGTCAATCAGTTGCAAAACCAAACCAATTAATCACACTTTTCTCTTACTTCGCTAAAGAGTGCTTTGAATTGCTGTTCAATTGCTGAAAAATCAGTGACATGTGTTGCAGATTGATCCACACAATTCCACCAACCATAGCGAAGGATTTCAATTTTTGCCCAAATCATTTGCTCTGGACTGTTCCAATGTTTATCAAAAACAGCTTGTAAACTTTCCGGGTCGGAATGACTCAGTTTTTCCGATTCGTGCATTTTTTTCCAAGCAGCTAAAAGTGCTTTGTCTCCTGAAGTGAGCGCTTTGACAAATTCATCGCAGGATTTATCTTTCTTTTTCTTCGCTAAAACTTGCGGGTCTTTAAATGCTTGTATGGCTAATTGGCGCAATTGAAATTGTTGGTCCAACTCTTTTAAGCGGGTATTTTGCAATTCCAGCCAAAAAACGCCAGAAGGGAAGGTTGCTTGAAGCAATTCAGCGCGTTTATTGACGTATTCTTTTTGCACCAATTCGATGTTTAATAAACTTGAATCAGCTGGTTTGTTGCATAAAAAAGGACGAGATAATCCAGAAGGATTCCACAACAAGTACAAAGCATTGTTGAGTGCATCTTCACTGACTACATCCGTTTTGGTCGTTCCAGTATAGTTGCAAATACCATCTTTCCACTCAAATTCATAGGTTTCTTGCGCTGTTGTTCGTTGAATGAAAACAGTTAGAATGACCATCAATGTGTAAAAACGATTCATTTTATCTCACTTTTCGTTCCGGGTTCTGACTTAAAAACGCTTGCCAACCTTTGCCTTTTGCTTTGTTGTTTTCTCCGATTCCTTTTGAGAAGTGGTGACAAACGGCAGCAGCCAAACCATCTGTTGCATCCAAATACTTCGGCATTTCATCAAAGCGCAAAAGCGTTTGCAACATTGCAGCCACCTGTTCTTTGGAAGCATTTCCACTTCCGGTAATGGCTTGTTTGATGCGTTTCGGTGTGTATTCTTCGTAAGGAATGTTTCTTCTCAAGGCACAACCAATCACCACGCCTTGTGCTCTTCCCAGTTTCAACATGGATTGCACGTTTTTACCAAAGAAAGGTGCTTCGATCGCCATGAAATCCGGTTTGTATTCTTCCAACAATCCTTCTACACGATCAACAATGCGTTTCAACTTGTCGGGCTGATTATCCAATTTATTCAACTGAATGATTCCGAAATTCAACAATTCCAGTTTCGATCCTTTTATTTGAATCAAACCATAACCCAAAACAGTTGTTCCGGGGTCAATACCCAAAATTATTTTATCTTCGACCATTCAAATGAAACAGAGCCTTAAAGCTACAAAAAAAGAGTCGGTTTGGTGGATGATTTTAAAATTGTTCGTCTTTCTAGCTGTGCTTTCTTTTGTTGTTGTCAAACTGATACAAGTGGATTGGACCAAAATGAAGGCCTTTCATTTGGAACATTGGTGGGCTTTGGTTACTGCGATTGTTTTAGTGATTCCAAATCAGTGGTTGGAATACTTGAAATGGGAGCGAATTGCTCGAACCTTGGTGCAAGATCAACACCAAATTCGCAAAGCATTTTGGGGTGGAGTGGCTTCTGGTTTTCTATCGCCAAACGGTTGGGGGAATTTTATTGGTCGTATGGTGTTTTTCAGAAAACGCGATCGTTTGTTCATCACACTTGCAACAGGTTTAGCCAATGTTAGTCAATTATTGCCAACCCTTGTTTTTGGATGTTTTGCCTTGATGTTATCGGTTGGTTATGAATGGAAAACGGTCGTAGCATCCAGTTTGATTGCCTTGTTGATCATTTTGCTCTACGCTTTTTGGGAATACTTGATTTCTTCTAAAAAAACACGCAATCGTAACCTTCGCAAATTGCAGTTTGTCAAATACCGCTTGCATGAATTCAAATGGCCTTTGGCTGTTTATTCGTTCTTGCGCTTTCAAGTGTTTTCCTTGCAATACGTCTTGTTGTTTGTGAGTTTTGGCTACGACGATTGGTGGACCTTATTCCTCAATGTGTGGTTGATTTATTTGATGACTTCGTTTGTTCCTTCATTGTGGTCTGGAAAAGTGGTCATTCGTGAAACGGCGGCGATTATGGTTTTTGCTGGATCAGCTGTTGCGGTACCCGATATTGTATTGATCAGTTTACTCATTTGGATCATCAACCTTGTTCTTCCAGCTGCAATCAGTAGTTTTGTATGGATTCCGTTCAATAAAAGCAAAGATGTGGTGGATTAGTTCGTGGTTTATCTTGTATTCGATTTCAATTTTCGCATTGATTTTTGGCATTCAACGCTTGCGGGTGGTGAACAAGAACCGCAAAACGATGTCTTTGGATGAGATCACGGTGGTGATTCCATTCCGCAACGAAGCACACAACTTGGAAGCCTTTCTGAATGGCATTAAAAGTCAGCGCTACCAACCCGAACAATGGATTTTTGTCAACGACCATTCCACGGATGATTTTGGGCCTTTGTTCGAATACATGAAAGCGTTTCCTGTGCGTTTATTGCATTTACCAGAGGAACAACGCGGAAAGAAACGCGCCATTCGCTTTGGGATTGATCACGTGCGAACCGATTATTGTTTGACAATGGATGCTGATGTGGTTTTTGGAAAAGAATACATTAAATCCATGTTGGTAATGCCAGAAGCAGACATGATCATTTTACCTGTAGAAATGACTTCGAAGCGCTGGTGGCATCCGTTTTTTACTTTGGAATACTTGTTTACGACCTTATTGAATCGTGGCGTTGCTGGTTGGCTGCGACCAGTGAATTGCAGCGGTGCTAATTTATTGTTCAAAGTGAGCGCTTACGACGAAGTGGACGATATTGAAGACCACGATCACGTTTTGAGTGGAGATGATATGTACGCATTGCGTGCGTTTCGAAATGCTGGAAAAAGTGTGGAGTTGGTCGAATTAGCGAGTGCAAAAGTTAGCACACCCACGCCTTCAACCTTCAGTGAAACCATGGAGCAACGGGTGCGTTGGATGAACAAAACCGGGAATGTGGGCGACAATCTCAATACTTTTCTCGGATTGTGGGCCGTTGGCTTGCATTTGTTGTTCTTTTTGCTGCTCTTACTCACTTGGTTTGGCGAAGTGTGGTGGTTTACGGTTTTGCTCTTGATCATCAAAACCATTTTGGACGGTGCCTTGATTCGCATGGAAACATCCACTTTTTCCAAGGAAACCATCATTGGCGTGTTGCTTTTTGAATTGTTTTATCCCGTTTATTTGGTTGCATTGTTGGGCAGCGCCATGTTTCACCAACCCGAATGGAAGGGGAGGTAGGGAGTTCATGCAAAAGTGGAAGGTTCAGTGACGCTTTGCACCTCGTTTTTTTGTCAAATTTTCATTCTAAGATCAACACTACACAAAAGGTGTTCATTTAAAATGCTATTTTTATTTAAAATTAAATTGGAAACCAACACCCTAAAATGTATTCAAAGACAACAACTATTTGCTGTATATGTGTACTTTTTTGAGTGATAAGGTATGTTTATAAGTACGTTGAACTAAACCGATTCTATCAAATCGGTAATTCATGAAGTTCTATTTTAAAGGATTAAAATCTTTTAAAATAAAAACATGAAAAGAGAAGAGTCGGAAGACGTTAAAAAGCTCCGTTTAGAAAT
>JADLGD010000195.1 GCA_020849495.1 Fluviicola sp. | reverse complement strand
GATTGATACGATTTATCAGGTAATACTTGCGCATCTACTTTGGTGATGAATGGGTTTTTAAAATAATTGCTGGCTTTAAAAAGTTGTTTGTTAGTATCAATTTTCACTCCAAAACCACTTGCAACCATTTCAAAATCGGGAGATTGAAGCGTGTTCTCTTGAATTTCAAAAACGTAATAACCTTCGTTAGTTGTTGAGGTTTCTGCAACTACTTTTCCTTTTTCAATCAACTGTATTTTTACAGGTAAATAACTTTCCTTTTCTTCATCATAAGCAATTTTCCCCCTCAAATAAACGGGGAATTTCAATTGTCGAAACAACTGCATTTCGCGTTCTTTTTCCAGATCGGATTCATTTTTAACTTCTTGCTCTTCTTCACAAGCAGGCGAAATCATTGAAATAATCCCTAGAATTGCTAAAATTGACCATCGTATAGGTCGTTGAAAGTATCCTGATTTTTGAATGGGTAAAGCTGCTTGAACTTGGTCGGCTCTAAAAATGCCACAAGGATTATCTTCTTTTGAATCTTGTAAGGCTTTTCTTAAGTCAACATCCGAATACTTAGTGAAATCAATCAATTGTTTACTGCAAACAGAACAATTAAAGGAATGTTCATCCAATTGATCAAGCGAGTTTTTGGTTTCCTTACAAGGAAAACAGAGAGTAGGTTTCTGATTCAGCATGTTTGCAAAACGGTTTAATGTTAGCTGAGTTGCCTCCTGAAACTAAACGTAAGAGCATTCCAGTAATTGTGTAAAAGCGTTTAAATCACTGTTCTTTTTTCTTTCTAAACAATCGTTTGCGTTCCTTTTCTGGTTTCTGAAGATTCACTTCTCCTTTGGTTGGTTCCATGATTGCAGGTTCGCCTAACATCATGATTTCTGGTTCAGGTTCAACTACTTCAATTTCTGGAACGCCACTCAAAGGTGGTTCAACCATGATTCCTTCTACAGCTACATCTCCTTGCAATGATTGCTCGCCATAATGGATGGTTTTTACACATTTAGCTTCGGCTTTTAATGTAAGTGCAAGTTTT
Source organism: Fluviicola sp. (assembly GCA_020849495.1). Taxonomy (GTDB): domain Bacteria; phylum Bacteroidota; class Bacteroidia; order Flavobacteriales_D; family Crocinitomicaceae; genus Fluviicola. The sequence goes on along the minus strand of JADLGD010000195.1, from coordinate 1,577 downwards.
TGGTGCTTACTGTGTCCAAATAAGGATTGTTTCTTCAAGGTGTCTGAAATATGATCCTTTGAACCATAAATCAAATCAAAGGTCTCTTGCTTGAGGTCGTTTTTATTCACCGTTATTGAAAAATTCCCCAATGCATCTGTCGTACCTTTCAAAATCACCATGCCTCCTTGTTGGATTTCAATAGGAGAAAAAGCCAAGGGTTGACCCGATTTTTCGTCTTTCAAATTCCCTGAAATGGTCATAGGAAACTTTAAATTGTTGAAAGCCTTCGCTTTGATTTCCGTTGCTTTGACATCTTGTGTTTCACATGAACTGATGATTGGCCCTAAAAAACCGAGAATTCCTAACAAGGACAAGCCAATAGATCGTTGAGATGGAAGTAAGTGAAGGGTGGAGACTTTGTAATCAAATTGATTGGGATCAAAAACGCCACATACTTTTCCTGGACTCGATTGAATGATTGCAAGGGTCTCTTCATTCGATTTTCCTCTGAAATCAGTCAGTACTTTATCGCATGAAGCGCAATGGTAACCTTTTTCCTCTTTGCTTAAATCACTCAAATGCATTTTGCATGGAAGTGTCATCGTTGGTTTTTTCATAGGGCCAATTTTCAAGGTCAAATTACTTGTTTTTAAATTACTTCAATCAGATTTTCCTTTAAAGGTTGCTTTGATTGAGCCTCTGGAAGAAAATACTTAGCCTAGTACATGCAACATTCCCTTTGGTTCAAGTGTTAGAACAACAAAGGATTTTGTAATTTTAAGCTCAAATTAAAACAATGAAACTTCGTCAGATTCCACTCGACCAATTGAATGCTTACAATAAAAACACTTTGATGGAGCAATTGGGTATTCAATGCGTTGAATTAGGAGATGATTATGTTGTAGCGACAATGCCTGTGGATCGCAGAACGCATCAACCAATGGGTTTGTTACACGGTGGAGCAAGTGCCGCTTTGATCGAATCGATTGGTTCCATGGGTTCAACTTTATTGATCGATTTGAGCAAAGAAGTTCCAGTTGGTTTAGAAGTCAATGCAAATCATCTTGGAGGGGTGAAATCTGGGTCTGTTAAAGCAGTTGGTAAAATTGTACATGCTGGTAAACGAACGCATGTTTGGCAAGTAGATATTACCGATGAAGCAACAGGTAAAATGGTATGTACTGGTCGATTAACCATTATGATTGTTCCTATTAACTAATGGATACCCTTTTCTACCGATTTCCTGCTCAGACAGAAAAATTCAAAAAGCAAGGTCGTTTTGAAATTGTCAATCAACAAACTGTTGGTAACGGTTTCATCGTTTCTGATTTTTTACACCAACGTATTTTTCAATTCATTGAAGTAACGGTTTCAGAAGAAGCAGTTGTTTGGCACCAAGATACTTCCATTCCTTTTGTGATTTCACCCAGAGATTATCAAATTGAAGCACAAGGAATGTTGCATGCCTTTGATGCAATGGGTGTGGAAAAGGCTGTTTATTCTCGCGTAAAGTTACACCCATTTGAAACGAAGAAAGCACCCGTGTTATTTGATGAATTGTGCCGTCGTTACCCCAATGCTTTTTGCTATTTAGT
>JADLGD010000194.1 GCA_020849495.1 Fluviicola sp. | reverse complement strand
TTACTACTTTAGAACAACCGTTATTGTCAGTTATAGTTACTGTATAAGGTCCAGCAACCAAATTGACAGCTGTTTGAGAAGTTTGACCACTTGGAGCCCATAAATATGTAAACGGATTTCCTCCAGCTGTTGGTGTTACTGTTGCAGTTCCATTTCCTCCATTACAATAATCAGTAGTTGCAGTTGCATTTCCATTCACAGACACTCGAGTAATCCAAGTTGTATCAGAAACAGCTCCTACTGAAACCCCACATGAAGTTCCAGTCAAGAAATAGCCTGTAGTTCCAGGAAGTACTTGATTGATTTGTAATACACCATTGTTATATGGGAACGTTTGTCCCAACGTATTTTGCCATTGAGTTGTTCCTCCACCAGAAGTATTAATAGTTTGATAAGGAATTTGAGTAACTGTGTAGTTAGATGTATTAACAGCAGAGGTAGGTGAAAATCTTCTTCCATCTTGATTAGCTGTCCATACTGTATTGTTTCTTCCAGCGACAGCAACAGCAGCATTTCCAGGAGAATTTTGATTACCTTGAATTGCTAATCCGCTATTCCAAGTTGAACAAATTGTTTTTGTTCCGATGAAATGTTCAATAACGTTTGTGCTTTCATAGAAAACATATCCCACATACACACATTGAGAAGTACAACTAAACATAGTAACACCATTGTACAAAACAACAAATTGTCTATTAGGAGCTGTACCTAACGTTTGATATTGGATGGGACCACTAGTAGGTCCAGTAGGATATAAATCACCATAACAAATCATGGAAGAATTATTTGCTCCAACAATACCAGAATTAGGTATTGTTTGACCTGCAGTTAAAGACCAAGGACAATATCCACCAGCATTAGCTAAATTAAATGAAATAACACCATTTGAACCAATTACACACTGAGTATAATTTGCCCCATAATAACTAAATGTGAAACCCATATTTATTGCACCACTCCATTGATCATCGCCAAGTGTAACAGAAGATGGATTATTTAAATTAATCCCTCCACCTGAACCACTTCCTCCTCCACAATTTGTGATTTGTACTGTTTGACCTTGACAAACTGTTGCATCTGTTCCTAAACATACTTGCACTTGTGCATTTACTGCAAAAATGGATGTTAAGGCTACTAGTAAAAGTTGTATTTTTTTCATCTTATAAATCTGTGTACTCTTTAAACGCATTTTAAACAATACAGTTGCTTGTGTTAATTGTTTTAAGGCAAAATTAATTAAGATAACCTTTGGAATTCCATCTAAAAGGATTCTTGCAATACATAACATTTGAAAGCTAATCTCAAGTTACTTTTCAAAAAGAGATGGTCTTTTTAAAAATCAAGACAACTAATGAGTTTAAATCAACACAATACGCGTTCTTGAGCAAAAAAATACATTGTACACAACAATCACTTCTATGCAAATTATTGGAATCCTATATTTTAACTCATCGAACAAAACAGCATTTAAAACTATCATTCAATAGGTTTTACTTGGAATAAAAAAATGCTACATTTGTGACACTCATTATTAAACGAATTTTAAAATGTCAAGTAAGTACCAAGCACAAATCGATGCTTTCATGGAAAAAGTGAAAGTTTCGAATGGTCATGAGCCGGAATTCTTGCAAGCTGTACAAGAAGTTGCAGAAACTGTAATTCCTTTCATCGAAGAAAATCCAAAATACAAAACGGCTAAAATTCTAGATAGAATTGTTGAGCCTGAGCGTACAATCATTTTCCGCGTTCCGTGGTTGGATGATAAAGGAGAAATCCAAGTAAACAGAGGTTACCGTGTTGAGTTCAACTCTGCAATCGGACCATACAAAGGTGGATTACGTTTCCATCCTTCTGTGAATTTGTCTATCTTGAAATTCTTAGGATTCGAGCAAATTTTCAAAAACTCTTTAACTACATTACCAATGGGTGGTGGAAAAGGAGGTTCTGATTTTGATCCAAAAGGAAAATCAGATAATGAAGTAATGAAATTCTGTCAATCATTCATGACTGAGTTATCTCGTCATATTGGTGCTGATACTGATGTACCTGCAGGTGATATCGGTGTTGGTGGACGTGAAATCGGTTACATGTTTGGTCAATACAAACGTATCCGTAACGAGTTTACTGGTGTTTTAACTGGAAAAGCGCGCAACTGGGGTGGTTCATTGATTCGTCCAGAAGCAACTGGTTATGGTACTGTTTATTTCGCAAAAGAAATGTTAGCTACTAAAGGTGACTCTTTCCAAGGTAAAGTTGTTGCGGTTTCTGGTTCAGGAAACGTTGCACAATACGCTTGTGAAAAAGCAACTCAATTAGGTGCTAAAGTGGTTACACTTTCAGATTCATCTGGATACATTTACGATGCTGATGGTATCAATGCTGAGAAATTGGCGTTCGTAATGGAATTGAAAAACGTTAAGCGTGGTCGTATTGAAGAATACGTAGCAAAATACCCTTCTGCTAAATTTGTTGCTGGTAAACGTCCATGGGAAGTGAAAGTTGATATCGCTTTACCATGTGCTACTCAAAACGAATTGAATGGTGACGAAGCAAAAGCATTGATTGCAAACGGAGTGATCTGTGTTGCTGAAGGTGCTAACATGCCTTCAACTCCAGAAGCGATTGCTGCATTTGATGCTGCTCGTGTATTGTTCTCTCCAGGAAAAGCATCGAATGCTGGTGGTGTAGCTACATCTGGTTTGGAAATGTCACAAAACTCTTTACGTTTGAGCTGGTCAGCTGAAGAAGTTGATCAACGTTTACATGGCATCATGGTTTCTATCCATGAAGCTTGTGTGAAATACGGAAAAAGAGAAGATGGATCAATCGATTACGTTAAAGGAGCAAACGTTGCTGGTTTCGTAAAAGTTGCTGATTCTATGTTAGATCAAGGTTTGGTTTAATCCAAAAATTAATACAATTGAAACGCCGTTGGAGAAATCTAACGGCGTTTTTTTATAGAAGAAAACCAAGTTTAAAGTTATCAAACACCACCATTAGACAAATCTAAACAGAACCTATTTGATTGTTTTCTTGCCAATTCTTTGATTATATGAATCACTTATTAAACCTATCTTATGAAAATGATTGCACAAAAAAAAGCTGCCATTACTAGCAGCTTTTCATTGAGTATCTCAAAATTAATTATTAGATGAACCTCCAGTATTTAAAGATTGAGGAGCAGATTTTGGTCTTGCAGTATCCAACGGAGCTTGATATCCTGGTAAGGTATTCTTAGCTGGTGCTGGTTGATCAAACACCATTTTCGTACCATCCCACCACATAGTTTGTGGTGTATCAATCGTATTGTTTTCATTGTACATTACACCGTTCATTTTTTGATCAAAATCATTTGACAAAATTTGAGCATCATGTTCCATTGTTTCATAATCTTTTCTTGTACCGATAGCAATCCAAGTAAATTGTACATTTGAATTACCGTTATTATTCTCAACAACTGTAAATCCGTTTTGGTCGTAATTAGAAATATAGATACCATTTGAGTTCCCCATTGGAGAAACAGTAATCGTTAATTCTTCAGGATTCGATGAAATCACTTTTTTAAACGCCTCATCAAATGCAACGTATTTTTGACCATTCGTCAAGTTATTTTTACCACGATTTGAAATCTCAACTTTCATTGCAGAAGAAGCATAAACTGGTTGACGATCTGCTTCCGTTTCAACTAATTGTGTAATTGGAGCATTCGTGTAAGTTTTACCATCCACATACATAGAGTAAATTTCACCTTTCATATGTGCTCCATAAGCTAAACCACGGATCCAACCTCCCATCATACCTCCATAGATACCAAGACCGATATTAGTATTCACTTCACTTAAAACACCTGTTGATTTTGTTCCATTTGAAGGTTTTCCTCCTGCTATTCCATTTTGATAAGCTATTCCGAAACCATAAACAGCATAATCAACACCAGTAGAAGCATAATATCCTAATGAACCAGAGGCTATACCAAAATCATCGCCAAAAACAGCACCACATCTAACAGCAGTAGATGAAAAAGAACCATGAACACCAAAAGAATAAGATCCAGTTCCTGCTGTTTGGTTTCCTTGTATACCTGTTCTAGGGCCAGTTGCTACTAATGATCTAAATCCAGTTCCAGCAACTGTACTAGCATTTAAACCACGAACTGCAGCTGTATTTGGACCTGCGGTTCCATTATATTCACCTTGAACAGCAGCAAAAGTAGTCGTTCCAGCTGTCACTGAACCATATACACCACCTCCATTTTGATTCGTATATCCATTAACTGCCCAAGGAAAAGTTGCATTTCCAACACCATTCATTAAATCTCCAGGCAAAGCGGTGTTAGTCGTTCCAACAAAAAACTCTCCCAAATTGGAAAAACGTCCTCTAACAACTCCATTGGTAACATAATCCATGTGATTGTTTGAAGTTGTTCCGATGAATCCAGTTCCAGTTAATTGATTCACATCCGCTGCAGAAACACCAACTCTCCAGTAATCATTTTGACCACCAATGAATTTCACCCATTTAGCGCCATCCCAATAATAATATCCAGGAGTTACAGCAGTTGCACCTGCTCCTGCAGTTGCTGTGTTATAAATCAACAACGAAGTAGTTGCTGTTCCTGTTACCGGAGCAAATGCTGTTGTAGTTGTTAAAGCCACACGTGGAATTAAAATTCCTTTGTTAGCCATATCCACATCTAAAGCAGCTGATGAAACGGGTGCAGCTCCTGTTGAATTGATTCCAACATTTTGAGCATGTGAAAATGTTACCGCAAATAAAGATAAAAGCGTAATTGTCTTTTTCATGTTCTAGTATATTCTAATGTAGTTTTTAATGTTTAATGAATTTTTCATTCACTATTGAAGATCCATTTGAGATGCTTAACACATACATTCCTGAACTCAAATTCAAATTAGGAAGGGAGATCGTATTTTCTCCTTTTTGTAATGCAATACTGGATTCAAATACCAACTTACCTGCTGCATCTAATATTCTCACCGTTTCTTCATCAGAAACTTCTCCATTTACTTGGAAAACAATTCCTTCAATTTCTGAAACATAAGACACCCAAGTTTCAGAACCGTTTCCACAATCTGCACTTAACGTACTTTTTACATTTCTGTCACCATTGGTAGTTACTTCTACTAAACGGAAAGTTCCGATACGGTGGTTTGCAGATAGGTATTCATAATTTTGAATTCCATTTCCTCCAACAGCAGGAATAAAAGCAATAACTTCTGAACCTGCAGGTTGTACTTTCTCAATTTCAAAATGATCAACATCCGACTCAACCAATGTTTGCCAGTTGAACATTAATCCATCATTTTGACAAGAAGTCTTGAAATAAGAAACTTCAACAGCTAATGGATTTGTGATTTCACTTAAAGTCCAAGATCTAAAGAAATTTGCAGGTGTAACTGGAACTCCAGTTGTGACATTCAATGCTGCATTCGTTGTTCCTTGAGGCAAATAATCTCCCCAAATATTGGAAGTGTTATTAAAACGTTGAGCGCCTAAATTTGCTTCTACAATGTTGTTTGCAGCAACAGTATGTTCGATATCTCTGTATGCAAACGAAAATGTAGCTGCAGGTCTTGTCGTATAAGATTGAGCATCAATGATCCAAAATCGATCGATTACGTGATCTGAATTATTGACAGCCCCTGTTAAATAATCAAACATGTGGGTTACATCAGATGGTCTGTAAGTATTGTTATCCCAAGTTGGTCCAGGATAAGTAGAAAATAAAATTCGACCACTTCCAGTTCCTGCGGCTGTTAGATTTGCAGAAAAAGGTATTTGAGTAAATGTGGTTTGAGATACAAATGGCATTACATAATTTCCTGTAGATGTACCTACATTCCAAATCACTTGATCAAATTCGCTTTCAGTAATAAAACCTCCTATGGCACTCGGCATGATGGCATTCGTTGATGGATTCTCAACAACAACCTTAGCGCTATTATCTATAACGATATAAGCATTATTGAATACTATTCTTCCTTGACCAAAAGAATAGAAACAAAATACAGTCAAAATGGGAACTAGTAGTTTCATAATGTTAACAAAAGCAGTTTAGCGAAAAAATCTGTCGCGTTTTATTTCGACGTACAAATATCTAGCATTAAATTTACTTAAACAAATTACAACTACCAATAAAATACGGGGTTAATTCAAAAAAAAACACCTAAATCAGTTTAGTACTGCTATTTTAATTTTCACAATTCATCTGTTTTTTTTCTAGATGCTTCACAATAAAAAACTAATTTTATCGCGAATATTCAATTATGGAAAACCTTAAAATAAAACGATCCATTCAATTTGACCGTGAGGGTTTTGAAGATCAAGAGCTTTTAACAATTTATAAAACGATTCTTAAGCCTCGCTTAATCGAAGAAAAAATGTTGATTTTACTTCGTCAAGGTAAAATTACTAAATGGTTTTCTGGATGGGGACAAGAAGGCATCTCTGTAGGCGCAGCTTATGCGATGAATCCGGAAGAGTTTATCTTACCAATGCACCGAAATTTAGGGATTTTTACAACAAGAGGAATTCCATTGAATCGATTGTTTGCACAATTCCAAGGTAAAATGAGTGGTTTCACAAAAGGTAGAGACCGATCGTTTCATTTTGGCGCTAAAGACTACAACATTGTAGGAATGATTTCCCATTTAGGTCCTCAATTAGGGATTGCAGATGGAATTGCATTGGCAAGTAAATTAAACGATAAAAAACAAGCTACAATTGTCTTCTCTGGAGATGGTGGAGCAAGTGAAGGTGATTTTCACGAAGCATTGAATGTAGCTGCCGTTTGGGAACTTCCTGTGATTTTTGCAATTGAAAACAATTGCTGGGGACTTTCTACTCCTAGTAACGAACAATTTCGCTGCAAACAATTCATCGATAAAGGAATTGGCTACGGAATGGATGCATTTCAGGTAGATGGTAACAACATCCTTGAAGTTATCCGTACAATTCGCAAAATAGCAGACTCCATTCGTCAAAAACCTCGACCATTCTTATTGGAATGTATGACTTTCCGTATGCGCGGTCACGAAGAGGCTTCTGGTACTAAATATTATCCTGAAGGTTTGCAAGACGAATGGACCAAAAAAGATCCTGTCTTGAACTTTGAATTGTACTTGGAAGAGATTGGTGTTTTAACAGAAGAAATTAAAGCTAGTTATACACAAGCAATTAAGGACGAAATTCAAGCAGGTTTGGATACTGCCTTTGCTGAAAGTCCAATAGATGCAAATTTAGAGCGTGAATTGAATGACGTTTATGCACCTTTCACGCAACAAATCATTGCGCCTGCAAGTCCAGATAAAACTGACAAACGTTTCATCGATGCTATTTCTGATGGTTTGAAACAATCCATGGAGAAATACCCTGAATTGGTCATCATGGGGCAAGACGTTGCAGAATACGGAGGTGTTTTTAAAGTAACCGAAGGTTTTGTTGAACAATTTGGTAAGGGTCGCGTTCGCAACACACCTTTGTGTGAGTCTGCAATTGTAGGCACCGGATTGGGCTTATCCATCAGTGGAATGAAAGCAGTTGTAGAAATGCAATTTGCAGATTTCGTGACTTGTGGTTTCAATCAAATCATTAACAACTTAGCAAAAATTCATTGGCGTTGGGGACAAAATGCAGATGTTGTTGTACGTATGCCTACAGGAGCGAACACAGCAGCTGGACCATTCCATAGTCAAAGTAATGAAGCTTGGTTTTTCCATACGCCAGGTTTAAAAGTGGTTTACCCAGCTTTCCCTGGAGACGCAAAAGGTTTATTGGCTGCAGCTATTGAAGATCCAAATCCAGTATTATTCTTCGAACATAAATTCTTGTACCGTTCGATCCGCGAAGATATTCACGATGATTATTACACAAGTGAAATTGGTAAAGCTGGATACGTAAGACGTGGTGAAGATTTAACCATTGTAACTTATGGACTTGGAGTTCACTGGGCGATGGAAGTATTGGATGCACATCCTGAAATCAGTGCAGACTTAATCGATTTAAAAACACTTTTACCTTTAGATACAGCAACGATTTTTGAATCCGTTCGAAATACAGGTAAAGTGATTGTAGTCCACGAAGACTGTATGACAGGTGGAATTGGAGGTGAGATCGCTTCTTTAATCAATGAAAATTGCTTTGATTCACTAGATGCACCAGTTAAAAGAGTTGCTTCTTTAGATACTCCTGTACCTTTTGCAATTCCTTTAGAACAACAATTCTTACCATTAGAGCGTTTTAAACAAGCATTGGTTGAATTGTACCAATTCTAACAACAATAAATTTCAAAGAAAAAGCCCTTGAATAACTCAAGGGCTTTTTTTTATGTTTCTTACTTTTGGATTAATCTTTAACAACTGTATATCCAGGATATTTTTTAATGTCGAATACAAATTTTGAATCTTCAACCGATGGATTTGAAGTAAACTTTGTAAGAGTATACGTCATTGTAGTTCCATCTTTTGCTTTCATCACCGCTTTTTTCAATTCATTATCTGCTTTTGCGATGTATAAAATAATGGTGTGGTAATTCGCTTTTCTTGCGTCTTTTGGATACAAAGTAATCACGTGAACTTTTTCACCATTCAATGTTTCTTCTTTATCGTATTTGTTTTTGAAACCAGATTCCCAAACGGTCATCAACTTTTTCGGGTTCATGGATTCTGCATCTTCGTCATCCGCATCGGTTTCATAAACGGTTTTTTCAGCCTTCACAATGGTCCACGTTTTAATCCCATTAGAGATGATTGAATTGTCGCCATAGGTTGCAGAGAACTTCTCCCCTTTCACCCAACCTTTCCCAGTTTCAGTGCTACTTGCTCCTGAACTTGCGTTTTTGATTGTTGCTGAAAACTCAACGTAGAACGTTTTATTTGCTTTGATTTTTGCAGATACTTTATCTAAAATTGCTTGTGCTTTTGCATCTTGAGCAAATGATAAGGTACTTAAGAATAGGCTAAAAAGGATTACTAAATATTTCATCTTGATATAAATTTCCGTGCAAATATCAGAAATTGTGCCAAAAGAACACGCTTTCTAAAGAATAAAATATTTAACCAAAGAAAATCTAAACAATTCCTTTCGCTCGCAGGAATTCTTCCAAACTTTCGACGTCCGAGAATAAAACCTCTCTAGCTTTACTTCCTTGGAAAGGGCCGATGATTCCGTAACCTTCTAATTGATCCACAATTCTACCAGCGCGATTGTAGCCTAATTTTAATTTTCGTTGCAACAAAGAAGCTGATCCTTGTTGATTGATCACAACTATACGTGCAGCATCTCCAAACATAGGATCGATATCATCTAAATCCACATCTTTTCCTTCACCTCCATCTGCTCCTACATATTCAGGCAGAATCAATGCTTCAGGATATGCTCGTTGTTCTCCAATGAACTTACAAATATCTTCCACCTCAGGCGTATCTGCAAAACCACATTGCACACGAATTAAATCTTGACCGAGTGAAATCAACATATCTCCACGACCTATTAATTGATCGGCACCCGAAGAGTCCAAAATGGTTCTTGAATCTATTTTCGACAATACACGAAAAGCAATACGAGCTGGGAAATTGGCCTTAATCATACCCGTAATTACATTTACCGATGGACGTTGAGTTGCAACAATTAAGTGAATTCCAATTGCACGAGCCAACTGAGCCAAACGAGCAATCGGGTGTTCAACTTCTTTACCAGCAGTCATGATCAAATCGGCAAACTCATCAATCAAAACAACAATGTATGGCAAATAGCGGTGACCTTTTTCAGGATTCAATCTTCTAGCAATGAACTTCGCATTGTATTCTTTGATGGTTCTAACTTGCGCTTCTTTCAATAACTCGTAGCGCTGATCCATTTCAATACACAAGGAGTTTAGTGTGTTTACTACTTTAGACGTATCTGTTATGATAGCATCTTCTTCTCCAGGTAATTTTGCTAAGAAATGTCGCTCAATGCGGTTGTACAAGGTCAACTCTACTTTTTTCGGATCGACCAATACAAATTTGACTTGAGCTGGATGTTTTTTGTAAAGAATTGAAACTAGAATGGCATTTAATCCAACAGACTTACCTTGACCAGTAGCTCCAGCAACCAATAAGTGAGGCGCTTTCGTTAAGTCAAACGTGTAAGTTTCATTGGTAATCGTTTTCCCCATCACAATCGGCAATTCAAAGTCCGAATTTTGAAACTTCTCAGAAGCAATCAAAGAACGCATCGATACCATATCTGGATTGCTATTCGGCACCTCAATACCAATGGTTCCTTTACCAGGGATTGGCGCAATGATACGGATTCCTAAAGCAGATAAACTCAAAGCGATGTCATCTTCCAAATTTTTGATTTTGGAAATTCGCACACCTGGAGCAGGAACAATTTCATACAAAGTTACCGTAGGACCAACAGTAGCTTTGATTTTTGCAATATCAATTTTATAATGAGAAAGGGTTTCAACAATTTTATTTTTGTTGTCTTCTAATTCTTGTTTATTGATGGAAACCTGACCACTTCCGTATTCTTTTAATAAATCAACTGGAGGCAACATGTAGCCAGCAAGATCAAGTGTAGGGTCATAATCCCCGTATTCTTTACGAATGGAATTCAATTCATCATTAGACAATTCCGCATCCGTTGGAGCAATAGAAACCGCGAATTCTTCCGAATCTGGCAAATCATTCATTACAGGAACGACTTGTTCATCAACAATTGCTTCATTGATTTCCATTTCCAAGGCATCATCAACTGCTTTTTCAGCACCTTTTTGAATCACGATAAAACTATCATCCTCGTCATCTTCCAACAAATCCTCTTCGTCTTCCTCGTCAAAATCGACTACCAATTCCTCTTGTTCTGGAACAATTTCATTGTCTTTGATGGTGTTTACAACATGAATATCTGTATAAGCATTTCCCGCAACAGCTGGTTCCACCTCATCTTCTTCTTTGAAATACTCAGCTCCTGAACGAAACTTAGCCATCCAAGCACCAATATCTGCATTGAACAAAATTACTAACACCACCCAAAGCAAAGCTACAATTGCAATGAAAGCACCGAAGCTTCCGATTGACAATTTCAACCAATTGTTGATGGAAAACCCAAATGTTCCACCTAAATAATCAATCTGCTCCACAAAATAACCCAGAAAAACAGACGACCAAACCATGAATAAACTAGCAACAGCGATAGAGCGCTTGATTGGAAGTAAGCGAATGTTCAACATCCATTTAAAACCAATTAAAAACAAAACAAATGAAATAGCAAAAGAAGAAACCCCAAACCATCTAAACATGAATAAATGAGACATCCACGCTCCAAATTTCCCTAACCAATTGGCAACAGGCTCAGGGTCATTTTCAAAAAGAAAGGTAAACAATGATTTTTCAAGCACACGGTCTTGATCGGAAGTCCAGGTGAAAAAATAAGAAAGCGAGGATAAAAAAGTAAAGCACGCAAACAGAACGAGACCAATACCAATGATCGTTTTCGTTCTTTTTTTATCAAAACGTTGGGTTAAACCTGATAATTGCTTTTTGACACCTTCCCCACTTGGTTCTTTGGCTTTTGCTTTTGCCTTTGACCTTTCAGGTTTTGGTTCTGCTTGTTCTTCTCCTTTTTGTCTGTACTCGTTCTCTATTGCCATCTCATTGAACTATCTTACGAAGATAAGTTTGAAAGAGCTGACTAAAACATCCACTAAAGAGGAAGTATAAACAGCGAAGTGTTAGTTATTCGCCATTGATTTCAGTGACGAACTGCTCGAAGGTAACACGCTTGTAATCAGATGGTATTCCAAACAAATCGCGATTCTGAGGTCCTGCATCAAATGATTGCAGTTCGTATTTCACAGTACCATCTTGAGTTGGTATGTAATATTCCATTGCCAAACCAGGAATATCGGTGTAAACTTCCAGGTATTTATTAGAGACTTTTTTAGCAAAATAGCAATAGAACGACTCTTTTTGAGCTACATCTTCTACATAATATTTTTTACATTTAAAACCAGCAATTTTCTTTGAACCCATTTTGCGTTTAAACGAATATTTAGCTGGAAGCGTATCCTTTTTTTGTTCTTTTGAAAGATCTGTTTGTATCGCATATTTACGCCCATCAATATTCAGCAATAAATACGCTTTATTCATTGACATGTGACGGATATATACCTGATTCCCAAATTGTCCCGTTTCTGTTTCAACACGAACAACTGTATCATTTGTAAAGACCGTTATATTCCACTGTTTGAACACCAAATTTGTATCAGGAAAATTGATTGAAGCTTTGTAATGAAAAACCCCTTGCACAGGTTCTTTCTGTGTAAACCCAAGCAAAGAAAGCATTAAAAAGCCTACTAATAATCGCATTTTCATCATTCAAACGTTTTAAATAAATCAGCTAATTTTGTATCGTAATCGATGTAAGAAATTGACTTTCCATTTTTTGAAGGTTCTAACAAAGCATCCTCTACAGTTATTTCTTCTACACTTTTTGCTTTAAAAACCATTCGAATTCCGTAGCGATCAATTGAATAAGCCAACAACACACCTGGCACTTCATGAAATGGGTTGTACCAATTTGGATTGTTGATTGAAATATCTTCTGTGTACCACAATTCAATTTTATCTCTAGGATCTGTCTCACTTGTTGCTATAGCTTTCTTAACATCATATCCCGCAATCGTATCCGTTTCATTCAAATAGCTAATCTTGTATTTCTTTTGATCAGCCAACATTGCTTTGATTTCATTTTCTATGAGCGTTACATTGTAGGCCTCTGTTCCGTAATTAAAATAAGCTGCAACTTGTTTTTTGTTACAATCAACATATAAAGAATTGATCAAATTTGCCTTTTTAATCGAAGAATGCATCTTGCCGCCTTTGAAATACAAATCCATTTCTTTTGGCAAAATACTGTATAAGAAGAAGTTGTCTTTTTGATCTGGATAATCAATTGCATAAACGATTTTACCTTCATTCAAAGGCTCACTTTTACATGAAGTAAATCCAATGAATAAGAGTAAAACAGAAAGTAAAGTGGTGAATTTCATGCTACAAAACTAAAACTTTAGGTATGTAATTACGCTAAATGGTTGAAAAGGTTTCTGTTTGGTTGGTAACTCTTTTTGCTACTGTAAGCCTCAAACCCTATTTTTGCATCGCTAAAAACAATTTATGCAACGAAACGTTGAGATCATTATTAACACATCAGAACTAACCGCTGGAACGCGAGGTGCTTCACTTGGACCTGCAGCTATCATGACTGCAGCAAGAAAACAGAATAACAATTTCTTTGGAAAAATCCCTTTGCATCCTTTGCCTGATTTCAATACATTAATAGATCAACCAACGTCTACTCTCTATGCAAAACGCATTGATGGATATGAAAGTGTTTTTTATGCAATCGCTGAAAAAACAATTGATTTATTGAAAACCGATCGTTTTCCTTTGATTTTAGCAGCTGATCACGGTTCTGCGGCAGGAACCATAGCAGGTATTTGCGCACATTATCCGAATAAAAAACTAGGTGTTGTTTGGATTGATGCCCATGGTGATTTGCATTCTCCACTGACAACGCCTTCTGGCAATATGCACGGAATGCCTTTAGCGCTGTCTTTAGGAAATAGTAATTTAGATCAAGCTAAAAACGATGTTGACGCTCATTCTTTGGAAAAATGGAATTCCATGGTCGGGTCCTATGGAAAACACGGCAAAATCGCTGCTGAGAACTTGGTTTTTGTTGGCGTAAGAGATACAGAACCGGAAGAAGATTATTTGATCGAAAACCTTCAGATTACCAATCACACGGTTGAAACAGTCAGAAGATTAGGTGTAAAAGCTGTTATTGATCAAATCAACGAACAACTGAATGATTGTGATATCATTTATGTATCCTTTGATGTGGATTCTATGGATCCTGAAGTAACCTCTTTTGGAACAGGTACTCCAGTTGGAAATGGATTATTCCCAGAAGAAGCTACAGAAATACTAACTTTGCTCGCTCAAAACCCCAAAACGGTATGCATGGAATTCGTTGAAGTGAATCCGTGTTTGGACAATAAATTAAACACCATGGCAGAAACCACTTTTTCCATTTTAGAAAAAGTAGTAGAAGCCCTTTAAAACAAGTAAACATTATTAATGGAAACTGCAATTAAACAAGCATTACTCGACCATTTCCCAGCGTTATTCGAAAAAGAAATTTCGGAGAACATGGTGCAATTTCAGAAAACCAAAAAAGAGTTTGAAGGTGACAGCACAATCGTGTTGTTCCCATTCTTGAAATTGGTTGGAAGGAATCCGCAAGAAATTGGTGAACGGCTAGGTAGTTTCCTAAAAGACGAGCAACAGTTAATAGCTAGTTATAATGTGATAGGTGGATTTTTAAATGTTTCATTTCCTGAAAGTTATTGGATGGAACAATTACAAAACATTCACACCAATCCAACATTCGGTTTTGAACCTGCAAATTCAAAGCCAGCAATCATGGTGGAGTATTCTTCTCCGAACACTAATAAACCTTTGCATTTAGGTCACTTGAGAAATAATTTCTTGGGGTATGCAGTAGCTGAAATTTTGAAAGCAAATGGTCATGAAGTGATCAAAACTCAAATCATCAATGACAGAGGAATTCACATTTGTAAAAGCATGTTAGCTTGGCAAAAGTTTTCTCCTTTAAATGCCGCAGGTGAAAGAGAAACTCCTGCTAATACCGGATTAAAAGGCGATAAACTAGTTGGAAAATATTACGTTGAATTTGATAAGCACTTCAACAGTGAAGCGAAAGCGATCATTGCTCAATGGGAAGCTGGAGATTTTGAAGGTTTTTCAGAGGCTACTGTTTTGAAATTTCAGGAATTTACATCTGCTAAAGCAAACAAAGACGAAAAAGCGATCGCTGGTTTGGATGATAAAATCAAGGATTTAGCTAAAAACGAAACCTCCATTTTACGCGAAGCAAAAGATTTATTGGTTCGTTGGGAAGGTCGTGATCCGGAAGTGTATCTATTGTGGACAACCATGAATGGATGGGTTTACGAAGGTTTCAATAAGACCTATGAAAAAATGGGCGTTGATTTTGATCGTTTGTATTACGAATCTGAAACTTTTATTCTAGGTAAAGATTTGGTGCAAGAAGGATTGGACAAAGGCGTTTTCTATCAAAAAGAAGACAGTTCAGTTTGGATTGATTTGACATCGGAAGGTTTGGATCATAAATTATTGTTGCGTTCTGATGGTACTTCCGTTTATAT
>JADLGD010000193.1 GCA_020849495.1 Fluviicola sp. | reverse complement strand
GCAAACGCAGATGCAAAAAACACTTGTTGAAAACGAGCAAAAGTTACGTGAATTGAACCTGAGTAAGGACAAATTTTTCTCCATCATGGCCCATGACTTGCGCAGCCCCTTCAACAGCATCATTGGGTTGAGCGAGATGATGATTGAATTTGCCCATGAACGCGATTTTGATAGTGTTGAAAAATATGCTCCAATTGTTTATAACACTTCAAAGCACGCCTTTAATTTGTTGGAAAATCTTTTAGAATGGTCAAGATCACAAATAGGTAAAATGGATTTTAAACCCGAAAATCTCGACATCGTTTCCTTTCTTGAAGAGGAGATACAAGGCATGCAGAGTGTGGCTGATAACAAATCGATTCGGGTTGAGTTGATGTATAAAAAACGCTTTAACATTCTCTCCGACAAGCGAATGCTTGGTAGCGTTGTGCGAAACCTCTTGTCGAATGCCATCAAGTTTTCATACGCCAATAGTGTCGTTTCAGTTGAACTGATACAAGATGGAGAGAGGTTGATCGTGTCGGTTTGTGATCATGGTGTTGGTATTGAAGAGGCCAACCTCCAAAAGCTCTTTAAGCTTGAAGAAAGCTATACAACAGTCGGTACTCAAAATGAAAGGGGAACCGGTATCGGTCTGTTGATTTGTAAAGATTTTATTGAAAAACACGATGGTAAACTTTGGGTTGAAAGTCAGATAAACCAAGGGAGCACTTTCTATTTTGACTTGCCAATAACAACTGCCGCTGTTTAAATCACCACTGAAGAGCTTATGAAAATTGAAGTTGAGTTAACAGACCAAGAGATGATTGCAACTCTTGAAAAAGCAAATGCTAAATTGCAATCGATTAAAAATCAAACTAATACTCAGTTGTTAGAGCGTTTTTATGAGTTTGCTGAGATGTTCGAAATCATTGGCGCTGCGATTTTTATTAAAGATTTGAAGGGAATATATGTGTCGGTGAATAAAAAGTGGGAAGCATTAACCCACATCAAGGCAGAAGAAACCATTGGATGCCATGATATCGATATTTTCCCCGAAAGCATATCAAAAGTTTTTGCTTTAGAAGACCAAAAAGTACTTCATGGTGGAACCGCCTCTTCATCGAAAGGGAGTTTCTTGTTGGATTCTCAAACAGAGAATTTAGTTTCGTTGAGGTATCCAATAACCAATGCAGAGAAGAAAATAATTGGTATCTGTGGAATTGTAACAGAAACTTCGCTCCAAAGTACCCTTGAGCAGCGTTTGGCCAAACTTGCACAGTGCATGTTAACCTTTACTGCCGATCATCTTCTAAACATCAACAACTTGGTGGCATTGGCCGGCGAAGAATTTCAGGCAGCTTGTGCTTTATATAATAAACTAGAAAACAAGCAATTGTGTGCAATAGGCCAGTGGAATGCTCCTGAAGGTTTCCAGTCAGTAAGTGCGCCTGAAGGTCATATTTGCTTCGATGTCATTCAACAAGGAAACGATGAAGTAACGATTTTACAGCATCTTGATCAATCGATTTATGCCCAAACCGACCCTTCTGTTGGTGCTTTTCACCTGAAGTCATACATAGGTGTGCCAGTAAAATCAAAAGGAATGACTTTAGGTTCTTTGTGTTTGGTATATCAGTATAAATTTGTGCCCACTACTACTGATCTCGATTTCTTTAAGCTGATTGCATATGCCGTTTCTAACGAAGAAACCAGGCAGGATGATGAACTGATTATCAGCGAAAGCGATAACAAATTTTCTAAACTGCTGATGGAAATTCCAAGTATGGCAGTTCAGGGGATTAACCAAGAAGGAAGGGTGATTTCTTGGACCAAAACCTCTGAAAAGTTTTATGGGTATAGCGCACAAGAGGCTATTGGTGAATATATATGGGACTTAATTGTGCCCGATGAAAAGAAAAATCATGTAAAAGATATCATTCGGACTACTTTTCATCAGCAACGCCCTTCCGAAGAGTTTGAGTTCCAGACAATAAGAAAAGATGGCTCAAAATTTTGGGTGATGACCAGTCAAACACATGTGTCATTACCCAGAAAAGAATCTTTTTTATTTTCCTTTGACCAAGATATTACCGACCGTAAGATGGCAGAGGCTCAAATACGTGAAAGTGAAGAAAACTATCGAAATCTTTTTAATAACGCCCAAGTTGGGCTTTTTAAATCCGATTTGATAACTGCGAAAATCATCGATTGCAATGATAAATTGGTCGAGATGAGTGGTTATGACTCAAAGGAAGAAATGATTGCCACGGAAATTGCAATGAACAATTATGTAGATCCTACGGCCCGTGAAAAAATGCTCAAAGAGTTTGCGGAATTTGGTTTTGTCAATAACTTTGAGGCGCAGTTTTATCGCAAAAACAGATCTAAGTTTTGGCTCAATTTTTCATTTCGTTTAAACAAGGAAAAGGGTTGGATTGAAGGTGTGGCAGTAGATATTAGCGATCAAAAAACTGCTCAAAAAGCACTCATAGAAAGTGAAGCCAGCATCAAAGCTATTGTTGAAAGCTCCTTGGATAGTGTTTGGTCAGTGAACACCAACTACGAGGTTGAATACATCAATGAAGTCTTTGCAAATTCTTTTTTCTACGCTTTTGGCAAAAAACT
>JADLGD010000192.1 GCA_020849495.1 Fluviicola sp. | reverse complement strand
CTTTGTTTATGCGAAACCTCTTCTAGAAGTGCATCTTTATTGGTCAATTTTGTTTCAATGAAATGCCCGTTAATCTCAATGAGTTGTTTATTTCGTTGAGAGCTGGCTGTGCTAAAATTGAGTGTTGGAATGATGACAATTGGAAACTCTAATCCTTTCGATTTGTGAGCGGTCATGATTTGAATGGAATCCTTGTTTTCGGGTAATTGCACATTGGTATCTTTGCCTTTTTTGGAATAATGGCTCAAGAAATTGATTAAATCTGGTCCATTCGAATGATCAAACTGAAACGCCAAATCAAGTAATTGGTGTACATAAGCATTCTGTAATTCATCAATTTTCATTGAACGCAAGAACAATTGAATCAATGAATAGAGGTTTTGATAACCAATGTACAATAAACTGCTGTCAAAGTTTGTTTGAGCTGTAAATCGCTCGATACTAAAGAAACGTTTCTCTTTACCTTCAATCAGTTTTGTTTCGAAGCATTGAGCATACATTTCATAGCTATTTTGAACTTGTTGATACTCAAAAAAGCGTTCAGCAAACAACATCGCATATTGCAATTCGTTCGGATTGCTTCGCCATTTAAGAAAGTTAATGATCAATTGAACGGTGGCATCTGAATCAACTAAGAGCGAATCGGATGAAACCACAGCAAATCCGATGCTTTTTAGGTGATTGGCATAACGATTACAATCGCGTTTTTTTCTACCCAAAATACAAATATCGGCAGGTTGATAGCCATCTTCTAAGCATGAATTTACCCATGTAGTCAGATGTTCCAGATCTTTGTCAGCAATCTCTTCGTTTTTAGGATCAATCGTGATTTCAATGTAACCTCCATCTTTCCCTTTCGGATTTTGATGTATTTGATTGTAATGTTCTTTTCCTGAAGGTGGTAAGACAGCTTTCAATGCTTCAAACAAGGTATTGTTGAATTGAACAATGTTTTTGGCTGAGCGCCAATTGTCTTCTAAACCCTCTACGGTTCCCATTTCAAGAAAGAAATCCGATTTCAATTCTAAAGCGCCATTTTTCTCCGGGTTGTAGATGCGCGGTAGTGCTACAAATTGTTCTGCAACACCATTTTTAAATCGATAAATGGATTGCTTGGGATCACCTACTACAAAGTTGAAACGCCCATTTGACAGTGATTCATGTACCAAAGGAATCAAATTGAGCCACTGTAATCGTGAAGTATCCTGGAATTCATCTAAAAAGAAATGCCCAAAACGAGATCCCAGACGTTCATAAATGAAAGGCGCATCTTCGTCTTTTACCAAGTCAGAAACCAAGCGATTGAATTCTGAAATGCGAATGATGGCTTCTTTTTCGCGAATGGTATCCATCGAAAGTGCCAATTCTTTTAAAACAGAGAGTAAGTAAAACTGCTTGGTTTTAAGTTCTAATTCTAAAATTTCCGTTTGATGTTGGTTCCAGAAGTCAATCAATTTATTGAGTGCGTTAAAAAAAGGATGTGGCCCAAAATTGTTTTCATTTTGGTGAACGTATTTCAAGAATGTTGGAGTGAATGAAAATGTTTCTAACAAAGCAGCTGTATTTCCTTTCGCTTCTGTGTATTTTTTAATTGGTTTTGTAAAACTTGATTTGCCTGCTAAATCTGATTCAGAAACCTCAAATGCATCTTTAGTGATTATTAAATTACGTTGAAGTTCTGAAGCTTCTTGAAGCAGATTTTTTAGTTGAATTTTCCAATGCTTTAAATCGGCTTCAGAGAATTCTGTTAGGGTCATTTTTTTGACAGTTTCAAAAAAGCGTTCATTGTTGAGGATGGCTGCACTATCAAGCAATGCTGCTTTGATGTTCCATCTATTTTCCTCATCTAAGTTGGATTTCGCGAAATTGATAGCTAAATCATACAAGCGACTTTTTTCCTTTTCATCAATGGTTCCCAACAATTCATCCACCGCTTTTTCCAAAACCAAGGAATCATCCATGGCAATTTCAAACTGCTCGGGTAAATTCAAATCACGACAAAATGAACGGATCAATCTTAAATTGAACTTGTCGATTGTAAGTACATTGAAGTTCTCGTATTGATGAAGCATTTTTTTCAAAACGATTTTGGCGTTTTGTTTGAGTTTTTCTTCTTCTAGACCAATGTATTCAGCAAGTTCTTTTCTAAAACGGGAATGCTGTTCGCCACCATTTGCAAGCTTGTTTAAATCCGTTACAATACGTGATTTCATTTCCAATGCCGCTTTATTGGTAAAGGTCATGGCGATGATTTGACCCAACTCAGCTTTGTCTTCTCCTTCAATGAGTAATAAACGCAAATAGTTGCGTACTAAATTGAATGTTTTACCACTTCCTGCGGAAGCATTCAATACCAATAAAGGTTTATAAGAAGATGATTGCATAGAAAAAGTACTTCAGCTTCGAATTTACAGAAATTCATAGGATTCAATCGAACTTTATTTTTTTTTCTTCAGATGAATTCCGTAAATTTGAGATATGCACATTCGAGTAGTTGTGATTGTTGGTTTATTACTGGTTGGAGGTCTGTTTGCCTGTAAAAAGGACAAGGCAGATGAAACGCCTGTAGCTGAAGTTTCGATGCTAAAATTAGAATGCAGACCTTTTTTTGGTGCAGATACGCTACAATTGGATACGGTTTACATTTTGAATGATGGAACTGAAATCAAAATCACAGATGTCAAGTTTTATTTAAGCAATCTGATGTGTGGTACAAAACTGCTAAAGGATTACACCTTGTTTGATTACAGAAATGATGGTTTTCAAGTGTTGAATGTGGCAGGAAATCATACTGAATTTAGTTCACTTACTGGTTTAATCGGTGTGCCTTCTTCAGTGAATCATAACGATCCTTCTGCTTTTTCCATGAACAGTGATTTGAATATTGCAAATGCTGGGGATATGCATTGGGATTGGAATCCAGGTTATATCTTCATCAAGTTAGAAGGAAAAGCGGATACGATCCAAGACGGTGTTGCCAATTTTGATCACTTGTTGGCCTATCATATTGGTTTGGATGAAAACGCAACAACTCTTCAGTTTCCTACTTTGAATTGGACTTCGATTTCAAATTTACAACACGTAGCAAAGTTGAAATTGGATGTTAAAAACATCCTTGATCATCCAACTCAACCAATAAATATTCGAAACGAAGCATTTACACACAGTGCCATTCAACAAGCTACTTTAACCGAAAAAGTACGCAGTAATTTTCTTAATTCTTTGATTGCCGAATGAATCGTTTGTTGTTGGTGAGTTTTGTAATTGTGGCATTTTTTTTAGCTTGTGCTAAAGATAAAGTCGGTCATGAGCCTACACCTTATAATTTAGAAATACCCAGTCATTTTCCTCAAATGCAAATTCCGGCTGACAATCCAATGACTGTTGAAGGCGTCAAATTAGGGCGAATTTTGTTTTATGAAAAAATGTTGTCACTAGATAATTCCATTTCTTGTGCATCTTGTCATGCTTCTGAAAATGCCTTTTCAGATCCGAATCAATATTCTGAAGGAGTGAATGGCACTTTAGGAACACGTAATTCCATGGCTTTGGTCAATCTTGGATGGCAAAATAATTTCTTTTGGGATGGACGTTCAAAAACCTTGGAAGAACAAATTTTACAGCCCGTTCCCAATCCAGTAGAAATGCACCAATCTTGGCCAGCGACTATTTCAAAGTTGAAAAGTTCGGTGGCTTACCGCAATTTGTTTTTTGAAGCATTCAACACCACTGAATTTGATTCAACACACGTAGCCAAAGCATTGGCTCAATTTCTTCGAACGATGATTTCTGCTGGTTCAAAATACGATGTGATGTACAAATTTGAAAATGGGTTGACATTGTCTGCAGCTGAAACAGTGATCAAAAACAGTGTGACACCTGAAGAGTGGGCAGGCTATGATCTCTTTAAAAGTTTGAACGGAGCAGATTGTTTTCATTGCCACAATGGCGCTTTGATGCAAGTGCAAAAATTCTCCAATAATGGTTTGGATGCAACTTTTACTGATTTAGGTAGGGGAGCAATAACTGGAAATTCGAACGATAACGGAAAATTTAAAGTTCCAACCCTTCGAAATATTGCATTAACAGCACCTTATATGCACGATGGTCGTTTTGCGACCCTTGATGAAGTGATCGATCACTATTCCACTGGTATTCACCAATCTGCAACCATTGATCCGATGATTGAATTTGCAAGTCAAGGTGGCGTGCAATTAGATGCTCAACAAAAAATATTGCTAAAAGCATTTTTATTAACCCTGACGGATGAACAATTTGTAACCAATCCGAACTTTCAACCGTTAAATCCTTAATCGAAAGCAGGATTATCATTACATTTGAAGCCCCATTTTAAGTTATGGTAGACGAAAGAAGATTAACTACAGAAGAAAAAGCATTAAAAATCAACCTGACAGGTGATATTTACGGCTGTTTCGCAGAAATTGGTGCTGGACAAGAAGTTGCAGCAAATTTTTTCAAGGCAGGTGGTAGCTCAGGAACGATTGCCTACACACAATCTGCTTATGACATGAAAGTGTCGGATGCCATGTACGGACCCGCACATCGTTATGTGTGCGAAGAGCGTTTGGTGACCATGCTTGAAACTGAATACAATACCTTGTGTTCACGTTTACCTAAAAAACAAGAGACTGCGCGTTTTTTTGCATTTTCAAATACAGTTGAATCGTTGAATTACCATAAAACCAATCAAGGACAAGGTTGGGTAGGATTGCGTTTTCAATTGAAACAAGGAGGTGCAATCAATGATATCGTTTTGCACGTTAAAATGCACGATAATTCACACAAAGCACAACAAGAAGCATTGGGGATTTTAGGTGTGAACTTAATTCACGCTGCATTTTTTCATACCGATGATTTGGATGAGTTTCTAACCAATTTGGTGCATCGTATTCCTAGAGATCGTGTGGAGATTGATATGCTACGAGTATCTGGGCCAGATTTAGGAAACGTTGATAATCGTATCATTGCGTTGAATTTGGTAAAACGTGGAATGACAGATGCAACGATGTTTGATTTGTGTGGAAGTGTTTTGCAACCAGCAACTGCTCTTTATAAACGCAACATTCTTTTGATGCGAGGTCGTTTTAGACCAGTAACAAAAGTGCATTTGGATATGATTGAACATGCTACCACTCAATTCTTGAAAGAAGAAGGGGTAAGTGAAGACAATTTATCCGTTGTATTTGAGTTGACTTTGAAAGATTTGACAGCTGATGGAAAAATTTCAGACAAAGATTTCATTGATCGTGCGGAGCTGTTGGGCTCATTAGGATATACCGTAATGATTTCAAATTATTTGAAACATTATAAAATGTTGGATTACTTGGCAACGATTGCTCGCGGTCATAAAATGGGTGTCATCGCTGGGATATATAATTTACATACCATTTTCGATGAACGTTATTACGATAATTTGCCTGGTGGATTATTGGAAGCGTTTGGTAGAGGATTCGGGCACAATGTTAAAATGTATGTTTATCCTGCAACCAATGTTGACACAGGTGAATTGTACACCTTGGATCAAATTCAAATCCCTTCTCATTTGATGGGATTGGTTCAGTTTTTAAAGGATAACAATAAATTGGCGACCATCGAAGATTACGATCCAACTTTATTACACATCTTATCGGATGATGTATTGTCTAAAATCAAAGCAGGAGGTTCCAGTTGGGAACAAGATGTGCCTGAAAATGTGGTCAAAGCAATCAAGTATTTTGAATTGTTTGGTTACCTAAAAAAAGGAGATCCTGTTTCATGTTAAAGAAGATATAGCAATAGAAAAACAAGTGGAAACACTTGTTTTTTTGTTTTAGAACACTTAATCTTGATCATTCGTCAAAAAGTACAATATGCCACACATTAAAAATGCACTAATCCGTTTTCGCATCATCGACAGAGCATTGCGAAATTCTTACAATCCTTTTCCTTCAAAAGCAATGTTGCGAGAAGCATGTGAAGAAGCATTGTATGGTAGTGTTGACGGGGCAAACATTTGTGATTCAACCATTGAAAAAGACATGTTTGCCATGAAAATGGAACACGATGCACCCATTAAGGACTCTAAGCGAAATGGGGGATATTATTACACTGATCCTCAATTTTCATTGGATGAAATTCCTTTAACGAATGAAGATTTGGATGCCATCCGATTTGCGACGAATACGTTAAGTCAGTTCAAAGATGTTGGCTTATTCAAGCAATTTGGTTTTGCAATTGATAAGATTGTCGATCGAATCAATATTTCGAATGACCCAAGTGATAAAGCAATTGGAGATTATGTTCAATTTGAAACACCTGTTAGTACTGGGGGGAACGAGTTTTTGAATCCTATTTTACAGTCGATTAAAACGAAAACAGCTTTGTTTTTTGATTATGAGAGTTTTCAAACTCAAAAGCGTAAAGCACGAAAAGTATTGCCTTTATTGCTAAAAGAATACCGCAATCGATGGTATTTGTTGAGTTACGATGTTGTGAAAGAAGGAATCATTACCTATGCTTTAGATCGCATATATGATTTGCAGACTTCTGAAGAAAAATTGAACATACAAGTCGATTTTAAGCCAGACCAATTCTTCAAACATGCAATAGGAATTACTGCTTCTGGAGGGCAACCAGAAAAAGTGATTTTTAAAGCTGATAATGTAGCTGCAAAATACATTGAATCACAACCCTTTCATGTTTCTCAGCAAATTGTCAAAGAAGGAAAAAACAAAACTACTTTTGAAATGACTGTATTTATTTCAGAAGAGTTGATCCGTTCTATTTTAAGTTTTGGTGGAGAAATTGAAGTGGTTGAACCTGAAATCTTAAAAGAACAAATAATACGTAGAATCAAATCAATGGTAGAAAATTATTATTGATAATTTGATTTGTCTTCAGGATAATTTTTTATAACATTACTCTTTTATAATTACTTGAGATAACGTCTTGGTTTTCAAAATATAAAACCCCTTTTTTTGTTTGCTTAAATCGATTTCTAGGTAAGAATTTTGAAATTTTATGTTCAGATCAAGGGTTATATTTTGACCAATTTGATTATATATTGCTACTTCTTCTAGTTCATTGGATTCACCATAGATTTTCACAAGTTCAGTTGTAGGATTTGGGTAAATGTGAAATGTTTTTAATTCATTCAAAGGATTTTGCTCCCAAGAAATTATTTGCAGGAGTGTTCTGGTTCCATCTAAATCAATTTGACTCAAACGATAATAATTTGTTCCATTTAAAGGGTTTTGATCTACTTCTTGATAAGATGTTACTAATTGACTTTCACCAATTGCTTTAGTTGTAAAAAGCTTTTGCCATTGTATGCCATCAGAAGAGCGATCAATTTCAAAGTATTCGTTATACTTTTCTGATTCCGTTTCCCAATAGAGTAAAACATCCTCATTCAGTTGGGTAGCAGTGAATTTTTTAAAAGTTACAGGTAGCACATTTCCTACTGAGTAATGAACTGTTCCGTTAAAACTTCTGTTGTTAAAATTTGTTCCAAAAGGATACGATTTTCCAATTCCTCCATTGATGTTAATGTTGGCATCAGAAGCAATCGTTGTGTATCCAGCATTGTTTGTATAGCGAATTCCTGTTGTTGCTGCTACATTAGTGGCTGTTACATAAAAACTATATGTTTGTCCAGCTGGAATAACAATATTAATTGGTATATTCATTGGAGAAGGAACATCGAATCCTATACAAGGAACAGAAGGATTAGAGCCTATTAACGTCCATGCTGCTGCGTTAGATTCTGAACCGACATAGCTTCCAACTTTATAGTAAATCTCATAATTTCCATTAGAGCCAAGAATAAGGTTAAGATCAAAACAAAGAATAGTTACCGTATTTGTTGCAACAATGTTGAACATTTCTCCTTTATTTGAATTGTTACTTATATAAGAAGTTGGTAAACTATTACCTAAAACGGTACATTGAGAGAAAAATGACTGATTAACAAAAATCAAAATGAATGAAATAGTGACAAAGGAAAGTTTGAACATATGGTTATTTTGCACAAAATTAGTAATTTTTAATGATTCGCATTAAATGTTTCAAAGTGATTATTTACAGTGATAAACTAATTAGATTTAAAGTACAAGAAAACACTGTTGAGGTTCTTTTCTTTAAAGTATCCAATTGCTCTGAAATTTTATCTTGAAATTGCGAGTACAGGGAATTGCCTTTTTCTATCTTTGTTTAAAAAAACAAGAATGACATTAATTCAACAAATAGAAAATGGCGTTTGTACGCTAACCTTAAATCGACCAGAAGTTTTTAATTCTTTCAATAAAGAAATGGCCATGGCTCTTCAGTCTGCATTAGACGCGGCGGCTGATGATAAATCCATTCGAGCGATTGTCATTACCGGAAATGGAAAAGCATTTTGTGCGGGACAAGATTTAGCTGAAGCAATGGATCCCAATGGTCCAGAATTGAAATCTATTGTAAGGGATCATTACAATCCAATCATTCAGAAAATAAGAACCATTGAAAAACCAGTAATTGCTGCAGTAAATGGTGTGGCTGCTGGTGCTGGAGCAAATATTGCTTTGGCTTGTGATTTAACTGTCGCGAAACATTCTGCTGCTTTCATTCAAGCTTTTTCAAAAATCGGTTTGATTCCAGATTCAGGTGGAACATTCTTTTTGCCACGAATCATCGGTTCGCAAAAAGCATTGGCTTTAATGATGACTGGCGACAAAATCACAGCTGAAGAAGCTGATCGCATGAACATGATTTACAAAGCAGTTGCAGATGAAACTTTCCAAGAAACGGTAACTACTTTCGCTGAGAATTTAGCTAAAATGCCAACACGTGGATTGGGATTGACAAAGAAAGCCGTGAACGCAAGTTTCACCAACGACTTGACTGCTCAATTGGCTTTGGAAG
>JADLGD010000191.1 GCA_020849495.1 Fluviicola sp. | reverse complement strand
TTCTCTGTTTATCCACGAATCACTTTGACAGAACTGTCCAAACCAATTTTGATGATTTTGGAAGGAGCTGTACATTTTTCGGTCAAGCGTTCATTGACAATTGCTGTTACATTTTCTTTGATACTAGCTTCAACATCATCAAAACAAGTAGGGAATGGCAAGCCCGATAAATTAGCTGAAGTTGAAACCAATGGTTTGCGCATGGATCGAATCAAAGCCAAACAAATAGGATCTTTGGTCAAGCGAATGCCCACTGAACCATCTTCAGCAACCACACTTGGTGCCAAGCCCTTTGCATTCGGATAAATGATGGTCAATGGACTTTCAGATAGGTCAACGATATCGTAACAAACAGCAGGGAAATCGGGAATGTATTTTTCGATCATCTGAAAACTGTCAGCCAACAAAACAAAACTTTTGTGTTCTGGTCTGTTTTTTATGCGCATGATTTCCTGACAAGCTTCTTCGTTGGTGGCGTCACAGCCTAGACCCCAAATAGTATCAGTAGGATAGAGGATGGTACCTCCATTTTTTAATGCTTCTTTTGCTTGATCGAGTTGGAATTCCGTTTTCATGCTTCACCTAAAAATTTCTTATACAAATCAGGTCTTCTTGCTTTCGTGCGATCTATTGCTTGTTGTTCCCTCCATTGTTCAATTTTTCCAAAATCACCGGAAAGTAATACTTCAGGGACTTTCCAACCGTTGTATTCAGGCGGACGCGTATAAACAGGAGGTGAAAGCAAATCGTCTTGAAAACTGTCTGTTAAAGCAGAAGTCTCATCGTTCATCACTCCAGGGATTAATCTTCCAATACTATCCACGACCACTGCTGCAGCAAGTTCGCCACCAGTAAGTACATAGGAACCAATAGAAATTTCTTTGGTGATGTAGTGTTCTCTGATACGTTCGTCGACTCCTTTGAAATGTCCGCAAAGAATCATGATGTTTTCTTTCAAACTCCAAGCATTGCTATGACGTTGTTCTAATAATTCACCATCCGGTGTCATGAAGATGATTTCATCGTATTGGCGTTCAGCTTTCAATTTTTCAATGATGGCAGCAATGGGTTCAATCGACATCACCATTCCAGCTCCACCACCATATTGGTAGTCATCCACATTTTTGTGCTTCGAAGTTGAATAATCACGGATGTTGTGAATGTGAATTTCCAAAAGTCCACGTTCTTGTGCACGTTTCATCATCGACACATTGAATGGGCCTTCCAATAATTCGGGTAAAATGGTAAGAATATCGAATCGCATGTTGCAAAGATAAATTTAATCACCAACAGTGCGATTGATTTGTAGTGTCATTTAATGCGTTTGTAAATCACAAATATGATGAATCCTGCTCCCAAAAAGCCTAACATGAGGTACAATCCAACTTGAGAAGCAGGTTGTTTGTCGGGTTTGGCAGTCGTTTTCTTTGGAAGTTCTTTTTTGATTTCAGCTGAAGGTTTATCCAATTTTTCCTCAATTCCAACCAAGGCAAGTAAAGCTTTTGCATCTAAAGAAATGCCCTCCCAGTTGATTGTGTGGTCTTTGTGAGAATATAAAAACTCTTTGTAGGGAACTCCACCGACTTTTATGATTGACATGTGTTCTTCAGGACCATCAAATTCCATCGATGGGTCCAAAGTAGGTTCAAGATTTTTGTGTTGTTCTCTTAAAGTACGCGCTTCTTCAATTTTGTCACTTAATCGTTTTGATTTGTCTCCATAATAATTCACTGCAATTTGGTAAAATGCCTTTGCATATTCGTAAGAGATTTGTTCCATATAGCAATCACCTAAATCTTCAAAAAGTCCAGCCATAATTGGATCTTTTGGACCTTTACAAAATGGAAAGCGTTCTTTCAATTGAATGATCAAAAAAGTAATCGTTTTCTCACTTGCTTTTTGTTTGATTGAAAGGTTCAATATGGAATGATTGTTTAAATAGTTGGGATTTTTCTCCATTGCAATTTTTGCTTCCAACAATTTCACATGAATCCATTCAGAGCCTTTGTGCGATTTGGGGTTGATTAAAATGGATTTTTGAATGTGTTCCAATGCCAATTGATTGTTACCTGTCAATTCGTAGGTGGTTCCTAAATTTGCATGTAAAGTGTATTCATTGGGGTATTTCTTCACCAAAGCTTCAAAAATCACCAAAGCTTCTTTTGTTTTTCCTGTCTTCACCAATCGTAAAGCATAGTCGGAAAGGATTTCAAAATCAGGTTTTTCGTTGAGTTTTCCACCCAATTCGCGCAATTCTTTCTCGATTTTTTTCAAATCAAAATTGGTATCAAAACGCAATCCTCCAGGTTGCACGTGGTGGGTTTTTCCTTTAGCATCCAAGGTGAAATATTCGTTGTAGCAAGCTGAAGAATGGAGAGGGATAGCTGTTCCTACAAGTAATAATAGTAATAGAAATGACTTTTTCATGAACGTAATTTAGCAATTTGATTTGATTCAAACAACCTTAGCAATTTACATTCAACGAATTGTTTTCGCTTAACTAAACTTCAAAAGCACTGTTTTGAGTTCATAGGCATCGATCACATCATTTAAATTGTAATCGATGAAAACAACTATGTATAAACGCGAATACGTAATTTCTGAAAGTGGTAAATCGATTCCATTTGCATTGAAAAAGTTGATTTCCCATTCCAATTCATAATAATCATCGTGTTTGATAATTAAGTGAACGCGCTTACTTTTTTTGTTTTCATAAAACAAATAGTGATGTCCAGTTGAAGAAACAACCATCGCATCGTAAGTACCATGATGACTAGGAGACATGCCTGTTCCAACCTCAAAATAAGGGATGTTATTGATCGTTTGACCGTGCTTAAATAACGAAGTATCTGGTTTTTCTTCTAGTACAGCAATTTTTGCAGCATAATAGTGATCATTGAAACCATCATAGGGTTTGTTGTAAAAGCGTATCGCAAAAGTTGATTTATTTAATTCAACGGAGTCACTTGCATCAAAAATGTAATTCACCGTTCCTTTTTGATTGATTTTAAGGTGATTGAACCAGTTTTTTTGACTGCTCACTTTAAATGGTAAAGTAGCCAGAATCAATAAAACAAACACAGTGAAAAGCGATTGCATGCGGATATTTTGTGCAAAAATACTGGTTCAAGTCCGATTGGAAACTGTTTTTAGATGAAATTATTTCAACAAAATTGAAATCTCAATATCCTTTTTTATCCTCCCAATTGAAAAGTACAGTTCTTCTTTTTGCTAAATGTGCATCTTGTTCTTCTGGTGTTGCTAATTCTGTATATACACTTTTTGAAAGTGTAGTACCTTGACCTTTTAAAAAGAAATAATGACAACCATCGCAATAATCACACACAAATAATTCACGTTTAGCATAAACTTTCATCCGCAAATCTTCTTGTTTGAAACCAGCTTCCAATGCCATGTTGTAGATGTATAGCATCCGTTTTTCTGCAATTTGTGGTTTTTCGTTGTAATCACAATAGGCAACCAACTCCAAGCTTTTTTTGGCGAACATGAATTGTAACTGCTCATTCATGTGAAAGAGCTCTGTTAACAAACGCATTTCGTCTTTCTTATCCAATACAATCGCATTTTCATCAAAGTAAATGGAAGTGGGCAAAAAGGAATCGTTACAGATCTTGATGGGTACTAATTTTATTTCGTAATTGAATTGACCATTGGTGAACAAATTGCTGTCTAAAACTTGGTTGTAAGTTGAATAAAACTCTGATTTGATTTCGATGCTTAGTTTGTTTTTACCTGATAAAACGTTCAAATTCAACAAGTAATTCCCTTCCAAATCTGTTGTGACAGTTTGTACGAGTTTATTCTCATTGTAAACTGAAATAAGCGTGTGTGGAAGTGGAATTGTTCGAATACTATCACTGACTTTTCCTTTTAAAGTAACTTCAATTGATGCCTGACAAAACGCTTGTAATGAAGTGAATAGTCCAATGGACAGCAAAAAGAAAACAGTGTTTTTGCTGTTATATGTTCTGGAAAGAAATGCTACCAAAGCCTTCATTCAAAAGTGTGTTTCAATGAACGTCAAAAATAAGGAAACAAACGCTAGATTAGAAGTTAAAATAACTTATCTTTTCTAGAAGATATCCTTCATTCACTTTTGTAAAATAAAACAACAATTGATCATTGTAATCCCCAATTGTAATCGAAAACCATTGAAAGTTTGTTTCGTCAATTTTAGTATCAAAGAATACCTTTGTTGACCATAAAATCGTGTATTGTTCCATGTAATTCGCCGCATCAAAAGATTCAAACGCTTTTCGTTCATTTTTAGTAAACTTTAGATTGGTTGAAATTACTTCTGGGTTTAACCATTTTTCTGGTTCTTTCATCCTGCGAAGAGAATCTTTGTTGAAATGGCTCAAGTTAAAATTACAAGCAACGGTATCTTTTGAAAAGGTTGATAAACAGGCAATAGATTTGAATTTTGTTGAGTTTAAACAATCGATAAAAGCATTCATTCGTTGGTATACTTTTTCAATGCGGTCATCTGGAGTAATCATACAAATTTCCCAAGCACTGGTGTAGTTCTTATGTAGAAAAGTTACTGTGATTAAATGTTTTTTTGTGAGAATGGTTTCAGTGAGCACGATATTGTTTGATCTACTTAAGGTATCAATTTGTTGCGTATCCATATTCTGAATACTGAAAAAAGCATGATCCTCACCACCATAATCGGTCCAGATGTCTAAGTGAAGCGTATCACCTAAATGATGCGCATTTAAATTCACCAAGTAATGAACGCCTTTGTTATTGGTCAATTGTTGGATTTGTTTCCCATTAACGGAAAGTGTCGCTACATCAACGAAATCAGCTTTTGAAAAGGATGCAATGAAAGCAAATAACAGAAGGATGTAGAACTTGATCATAAGCAAATCGTCTAGAAGTCATTTGCTATATAATTCCATTTTATTGAAAGGTTGCTTATTTTTTCAACTCTTTCACCTCAAAGCGCCATTTAAAACTGATGCTATGAGTATTGATGGTTTCAAGTGAAGTTCTTACTAACTGGAAATTATAGCCATATTCCAAGGTCCACATTCCAGGACCAAAACCGATACTTGGACGAAATCCTAAATTGGTGTAAGTAAAATCTGTTTGAGCGTTGAGATCGTAACCAATCATGATAGCTCCAAGAAAACAAGAATTTCTGTTTAGATGAATTCCCGCAATTTGTTGAAATGGATTGTAGCTCACACTGAGATTGTTTGAATAATAATAACTTCCAAATGCGCAAAAACTACTTCTATGTCTGATGTCACTGATCCCAATTTCAATACTACTCGTTTGCCAAGCGTCTATTCCAGCAATGATTCCAATTCCATGATAAGGAGTTTGGAAACGGTTTAAAAAAGTCATTGAACTATCCGAATCCGTTTGTGAAAACCCAATGTTATTTATGCTCATGCTAAATATGAGCAAGAATAGCAGACGATATATAGATATAGTTCTCAAATAGAATTATTTTCCAGCTTGATAAGCTTCAACCGCTTTTCGTACAGATCCAAATTCTTGCAATAATTCATTGGAGCGTTCGTATTCCAAACCTGTTGCTTCCATAACCATTCGCGTTCCTCGGTCGACTAATTTGTCATTGGATAATTGCATATCTACCATGCGATTGCCTTTTACTTTTCCTAAACGAATCATAATCGCCGTAGAAAGCATGTTCAATACCAATTTTTGTGCAGTTCCACTTTTCATACGCGTACTTCCTGTTACAAACTCAGGACCTACAACTGGAGTGATAGCAATGTCGGCCAATTGGCTCAAAGGTGAACCGGGATTACAAGAAATTCCTCCAGTAAGTATGCCTTTTGATTTTGCAATTTCCAAAGCTCCAAGTACATAAGGTGTAGTACCTGAAGCAGCAATTCCAACAACAACATCGTTTTCATTGATCTCAAATACCATCAAATCTTTCCAACCTTGTTCTCGGTCGTCTTCGGCAAATTCTACCGCTTTTCGAATGGCTTGATCTCCACCAGCAATGATACCAATCACCATTCCGTGAGGCACACCAAAAGTCGGCGGACATTCACTTGCATCTACAATTCCTAAACGACCACTCGTTCCAGCTCCCATGTAAAACAAGCGACCACCGCGTTGCATGCGTTCAACGGTTGCATCTACTAATAGTTCGATTTGAGCAATTTCTTCTGCAACAGCCAATGGAACAGTTTGATCTTCTTGATTGATTCCAACTAACAGTTCACGGGTTGACTTTAATTCAAGATCCGTGTGATTGCTGGAAGATTCAGTAACTTTTTTCATTGCTTGTGAATTAAACTAGAAATGCTTCCAATGAACCGTTGGATGGCATGACTTCAACACGTTCTCCAAGCGTTGTGGTTAAGGTCATACCAACAAAATCACATTTGATAGGGTAGCGGCGGTGCATGCGATCCACCAAAGCCAAAGTTTTCACACTTCGTACTGGTTGTTCCAAGATCTTCATCACACCGTACTGCATCGTTGTTCCAGAATTGATCACATCGTCAACTAAGACAACTGTTTTGCCTGCAAAAGCACTAACATCAATACTACAATTAATGGCGTGATCAAGCGGTTTGTCTTTGTCTAGTTCAATTTTGAAAAAAGTCACTTTCTGAGCACTGTTCTTTTGAATGATTTCTGCAATTTGATTAGCGAAAACTTCTCCGTTACCAACAATTCCACCAATGTACAATTCAGGAATTCCGTAAGTGTTTTCCAATACTTCGTGCGCTAAACGCATGATTTTTTGCTCTATTTGATGTTGATTCAATACCAGTTGCATGAAAAGTAATTTTAGCGTAAAGTTACAGTTTTTCAGTATTCCGTGCGATTAATTTTCATTAGATTTGAAACCACAACTTCAAGCCATTTTCAATGTTGAAATCCATTTTATTTTCGCTAATTGTTTTCCTTACAGGAATGATCCAAGCGCAAGAATTTCATCAATTCTATTTCAAGATCAGTAAACCATATTGTGTGTTTAATTACCTTGAAACGGCAGTAAACAAACCTGGTACATCGTCCACTTTAAGAGATTACATAACTGAAGTAAATGAAGGAAATGTTGATTTTTGGGCATTGTGTGAAAGCTTCAAATCGTTGAATCTAGATCATCAATACAATTGGGAACAATTACCTGTCAGTAGAAGACAAACACGTTCGACCTATGACTTGTTGGTGATTGCTTTAGTCAATGCAGATAATTGGGAGGATGTAAGTTTGCAAATCACCGGTTTGTATCCTATCAGTGATCAAGAAAAATTAATGGATTTGCTAAGAAAAGCAGAAATGAATTACGATTCTATGATTGATGAAGGTTTCAGTTTTGAATTTCAAAATCAATTGAACGAATTAAACAAGTTCAGTAAAATTGGATCGGAATATTTTAAGAAAATCAAACAGTTTTACAATTCTGCTTGGACGGATCAATTGCCTTTTTATGTGGCGCTGTATCCCATTCCAGGTGAAAGTGGAACTACAACTGCTACTCCTCATGCTAATAGTGTGTGCGTTGGTGTGTTGACAGGTGAAAAAGATCATGTTCAACGCTTTGGTGTGGTGATGCATGAAATGTGTCATGTATTGTACGATGAACAAGCTGCTGATTTTCAACATCAATTAGCTGGTTTTTTTGAACAAAATAAAAGTCCTTTTGCACCTTTTGCACAACGTTATTTTGATGAAGGTTTAGCTACAGCTCTTGGAAATGGATGGGCTTATAAAGCTTTGAATGGCGAGTTAGATTCAACGGAATGGTACAGCAATGAAACAATCAACGGTTTTGCAAAAGCTATTTACCCATTGGTGGAATCTTATATGGACGGAGAGAAGGTCATCGATCAGGCTTTTGTGGATCAAGCGATTGCACTTTTTGGGAAAACGTTTCCAAATTGTGCTAGAAACTATGCCGATTTATTGAATGCTTGTTCCATTTATTTGGATGTGGAAAATGATGTCAATGTTGAAATCGATGAGTTTATGGCTACGGCTAGTAACTATTTTCAATTTTCAAACACCAATATTTCTTCTCCCATTACAGATCCGATTTCATTGGAAATGATGAGTAACAATTCGAAAACACAATTCATCGTTATCACACAGGATCATTCTACGATTTTTAAGAAAATTAAGAAGCAATTACCTGAATTGAAAAAAGTGCCATTCAAACAAAACAGTTTGATCAGTTATACAGACAAGAATGGGAGGGCAGTTATCATTTTAATTGCAGCCAATAAAACAGAATTGGAAAACTTGCTCCAAAAGATGGATGCTGAAAAATATTTCGACGAAAATAAGCTGCTACAAGATTGATACTAACGGTTTAATGATTGCCTTGTTAATAACTCTGAAAAAAAACAAAATCGGTTTTGTGCTATCCAAAATTATTCTCTTTAAATTTGCGCTCAATTTGTAGTATAGGTAAAGCCATTTACCGTGTTGCAAAGGAAACGTACAAATTGAACTCTTTAAAAAGCGCATAATGCCAAAAAATAACTCCATTAAGTCTGTCCTAATCATTGGTTCTGGGCCCATTGTGATTGGTCAAGCATGTGAATTCGATTACTCAGGATCTCAAGCTGCACGTTCTCTTCGTGAAGAAGGAATCGAAGTAACTTTGATCAATTCGAACCCTGCAACCATCATGACGGATAAAGTTGTTGCTGATAATATTTATTTGCAACCACTTGAACCAGAGAGTATTATTCAGATTCTGAAAAATCATAAAATCGATGCGGTGCTTCCAACTATGGGAGGACAAACTGCTTTGAATTTGGCGATTCAGTGTGATGAAATGGGGATTTGGGAAGAATACGGTGTGGAAATTATAGGGGTGGATATCGCTGCCATTGAAATCACTGAAAACCGTGAAGCTTTCCGCGAATTGATGTTGAAAATTGGTGTGCCGATGGCGCCTCAAGCAACAGCCAAATCGTTCTTAGAAGGAAAAGAAGTAGCTCAGGATTTCGGGTTCCCTTTATGTATTCGTCCATCATACACACTTGGTGGTTCAGGAGCATCAATTGTTCACGACCCAAAATTATTTGATGGATTGTTGGAGCGTGGTTTACAATTGTCGCCGATCCATGAAGTAATGATCGATAAAGCTTTGTTGGGCTGGAAAGAATACGAATTGGAGTTGTTGCGTGATGCAAACGACAATGTGGTGATCATCTGTTCCATTGAGAACTTTGACCCAATGGGAATCCATACTGGAGACTCAATCACTGTTGCACCTGCAATGACTTTATCCGATACGACTTTCCAACGTATGCGTGATATGGCAATCAAAATGATGCGTTCAATTGGTAATTTTGCTGGAGGATGTAACGTACAGTTTGCTGTTTCTCCAGATGAAAATGAAGACATCATCGCTATTGAAATCAATCCACGCGTTTCACGTTCATCGGCATTGGCTTCAAAAGCAACTGGTTACCCAATCGCGAAAATTGCATCCAAATTGGCAATTGGTTATCACTTAGACGAGTTGAGTAATCAAATCACGAAAACAACATCTGCTTTATTTGAACCAACCTTGGATTACGTTATTGTAAAAATCCCTCGTTGGAACTTTAATAAATTCCCTGGAACAGATCGCAAACTTGGTTTACAAATGAAATCAGTGGGTGAGGTAATGGGAATCGGTCGTTCTTTCCAAGAAGCACTTCAAAAGGCTTGTCAGTCTTTAGAAATTAACCGTAATGGTTTGGGAGCTGACGGAAAAGAATTAACCAATCAAGAAGCCATTCTTTATTCACTTGAAAATGCAAGCTGGAATCGTTTGTTCCATGTTTATGATGCCATCAAGTTGGGGATTCCTTTTAAAACCATTCACGAGAAAACGAAAATTGATATTTGGTTCTTGAAGCAAATTGAGGACTTGATCAAATTAGAACGCAAGATTGAGAAATACCATTTAGGGAACATCCCGAAAGAATTGATGTTTGAAGCGAAACAAAAAGGATATGCCGACCGTCAGGTTGCACATTTATTGCGTTGCTTAGAATCAGAGGTACACAACAAGCGTTCTGAAATGGGGATCAAACGTGTTTTCAAATTGGTAGACACCTGTGCTGCAGAATTTGATGCACAAACACCTTATTACTATTCAACTTTTGAATTTGAAAACGAAAGTGTAGTCACAGATAAAAAGAAAGTAGTTGTTTTAGGTTCAGGTCCAAACCGTATCGGTCAAGGAATTGAATTCGATTATTCATGTGTTCACGGTGTTTTAGCAGCTAAAGAAATGGGCTATGAAACCATCATGATCAATTGTAATCCTGAAACGGTTTCAACAGATTTTGATACGGCTGATAAATTGTATTTTGAACCTGTTTTCTGGGAACATATTTATGATATCATCCAACACGAAAAACCGGAAGGCGTTATCGTTCAGTTGGGTGGACAAACGGCATTGAAGTTAGCTGAGAAATTAGAGCGTTACGGAATCAAAATCATTGGTACCAGCTTTGAAGCTTTGGATTTAGCTGAAGATCGTGGTCGTTTCTCAAAAGTATTGGAAGCACACAACATTCCATTCCCGAAATACGGTGTGGTGGAAAGTGCAGAACAAGCGATTGAATTATCTGAAACATTAGGATTTCCATTATTGGTAAGACCATCTTATGTATTGGGTGGACAAAAAATGAAAATTGTCATCAATAAAGAAGAATTGGAACACCACGTAGTGGATATCATCAACGAAATGGGGAACAATCAAATTTTGTTGGATCACTTCTTGGGTGGGGCAATTGAGGCTGAAGCGGACGCGATTTGTGATGGAAAAGATGTTTACATCATTGGTGTCATGCAACACATTGAGCCTGCAGGAATTCACTCTGGAGATTCGTATGCAGTTTTGCCTCCATACAATTTAGGTGATTTCGTGATGCAGCAAATAGAAGACATTACGAAAAAGATTGCTGTTGAACTT
>JADLGD010000190.1 GCA_020849495.1 Fluviicola sp. | reverse complement strand
CAATCACCTCCCCTGCTGAAGGGTTTCAAAAAGGAGGTGAAACACTTGCTTGGCGCTATTTGAAAAGCTTTCTGAATGAACGATCAGTTAATTACAGCAAACACATTTCAAAACCATTGTTGAGTAGAAAAGGTTGCAGCAGACTTTCTCCTTATTTAACTTATGGAAACATTAGTATGCGCATGGTGGTTCAAAGCACCCAAATGCAGGCTAAAAAAGTCAATCACAAACGAGCACTTGCTAATTTTACATCTCGCTTGCATTGGCATTGTCATTTCATTCAAAAATTTGAAGATGAATGTCGCATGGAGTTTGAAAACGTGAATCGTGCTTATGATTTACTTCCAAAAGATCGAAATGAAAGCTACATTAAAGCTTGGCAAGAAGGACAAACAGGAATTCCAATTATTGATGCTTGTATGCGATGTGTGGTTCAAACGGGCTACCTCAATTTCCGTATGCGAGCCATGGTGGTTTCGTTCTTTGTATACAATTTATGGCAAGATTGGCGCGACTTGCATTTTTTAGCACGACAATTTTTGGATTACGAACCGGGAATTCATTACCCCCAATTGCAAATGCAAGCTGGTGTTACTGGTATCAACACGATTCGTATTTACAATCCGATCAAAAACTCCGAAGACCACGATCCCGATGGAGCATTTATCAAACAATGGATTCCAGCATTGAAAAATATTCCTCCACATCTCCTTCATGAACCTTGGAAGTTAAGTGAAATAGAACAAGTTTTTTACGACTGTAAAATCGGTGAAGATTATCCTTTCCCTATTGTGGACATCGAAGAAACACGCAAAAAAGCAAGCGATATCGTTTATGCTTATCGGAAACAACTTTCAGTTCAAACAGAAGGTAAACGCATTCTTAAAAAACATGTTTCACCGAAGCAAAAGAAAACGAAAAAATCAGAACAAAGCACTTAAGCGAGTTGTTTTTAATCTACTACAAACAAATGCAAGAGTGTATGAAAAAGTTAGGAATAGTTTGGTTTAAGACCGATTTACGATTGCATGATAACGAAACATTAGCAACTGCAATTCAAGAATGTGAACAAGTACTACCCGTTTATTGCTTTGACGAAGCTTTGCTCGAAGAAAAGCAATTAGGATTCAAACGAACAAGTGCAATTCGACTTCAATTTTTATTAGAAACCTTGAAAGACTTGGATCAGCAATTACGCGAAAAAGGTTCAGGTTTGATGGTACTAAAAGGTAAGCCTGAAGAAGAACTACCGAAATTGGCAAAAATGTACGGAGCTACAAAAGTCTTTGCCAAACGTGAAGTCTGTTTTGAAGAAAAGCAAATCGATGCTTTGGTTGAAAAAGCTTTGTGGAAAGAACAATGTGTTTTTGAAACGTATAGCACTAGCACCATGTACAATGCAAGTGACCTGCCTTTTAGCATCAAGAACATCCCTGATGTGTTTACAACTTTCAGAAAACGAGTAGAACATGAATCGGAAGTGAGAGCTATTGCAACTACACCAAGTAACATCAAATCACCAACGATTAAACCACTTGCTTTGCCATCTATGGATGATTTGGGCTATGTTTCAATCAATAGTGATGAACGTTCTGCATTTCCATTCAAAGGAGGAGAAACGAATGCTTTGAATCGTTTACAACATTACTTATTCGGAACTCATCATATCAAAAATTACAAGGAAACACGGAATGAATTGATTGGTTTGGATTACTCCTCGAAATTTTCTGCTTGGCTTGCAAACGGCTCGCTTTCACCCAAAATGGTCTATCATCAAGTAAAAAACTACGAACAACTTTTTGGTGGAAACGAATCCACTTATTGGTTGGTTTTCGAATTACTTTGGAGGGATTTCTTTCGCTTTGCATTCAAAAAACACCAAGCAAAACTATTCCATTATCAAGGTATTGCATCGCAACCAATCCCCAAAAGCACTTTGAATCAAACTAAAGTTGAACAATGGATCAATGGGAAAACCGGAGATGCTTTTGTAGATGCCAACATGATTGAATTGAAAACTACAGGTTTCATGAGTAATAGAGGTCGACAAAATGTAGCCAGTTTTTTCATCCATGAGTTGGAACAAGATTGGCGTTATGGCGCTGCTTATTTCGAACAACAGTTGATTGATTACGATCCTTGTAGCAATTGGGGGAATTGGGCTTACCTAGCAGGAGTTGGACATGATCCGAGAGCTGGTAGAAAGTTTGATACCGAAAAACAAGCTGCTACTTATGATAAGAACAAGTTATACCGTCAATTATGGCTTTCTAAAACCAATTAAAATGGAAGAAAACTATTGTCATTACAGCGATTTACCTTCTCCTTTGGCTTATGTCAATGTGAAGACAGTAAAATTGCAAGAAGAGGAACTTAAAGTAGAAGATATCGACCGAATCATCGAAATGGCGTGGGAAGATCGCACACCTTTTGATGCCATCAAGCAACAATTTGGTTTAGACGAAGCAAAGGTAAAAGCTTTAATGAAACGCGAATTGAAATTCAGCAGTTACAAACGATGGCGAGAACGCGTCGAAGCATGCAAGACAAAGCACAGTAAGAAACGAAATACAGAAATTAACCGTTTTAAATGCAACTTACAGCGTACAATTACTGGTAATAAGATTTCAAAACGCTAACCCATTTCTTTTAAAAATCAATAAACAAAAAACGCCGAACATCAATGCTCGGCGTTTTCATTGGTAAAAACCAAATTATTTTTTCGCTTTAACCACTTTTGTTTTGCGTTTAAACGTTTTTGTAAAGTCGATCAAAATTGGTGTTGCTACACACAATGATGAGTAGGTACCAATTACAACACCAATCAATAATGCAAACAAGAATCCTTTGATTGATGGTCCACCGAAGATGAACATCACTAACAATACCACAAATAAAATCATGGAAGTATTGAAAGTACGAGAAAGCGTTTTGTTCAATGCATCGTTGATAACTGTTTTTGAATCTGATCCTGCATCCGAGATATTCAAATTCTCTCGAATACGGTCAAAGACGATGACGGTATCATTCATGGAGTAACCGATGACTGTTAGAATTGCTGCAATGAATGCTTGATTGATATCCATGTTGAAAGGTAAAATACCATGCAACAATGAGAACACAGACAATACTACTAAAACGTCATGGAATAAACCAATGATTGCACCCAAAGAGTACTGCCATTGTCCGAAACGAATCAAGATATAAGCAAAGATTGCTAACAACGCTAATGTGATTGCTAAAGTAGCAGAAGACCACATTTGTTCAGAAACAGAAGCAGAAATCGAACGAGAATCAGTTACTTCATAACCGCCAATCTTCGCTTTCATGTTGTCTAATCCTTCTTTCAATTTAGCCGTTACTTCTGGAGTAGCAGTATCATTTGCCAACAAGTAGTTGGTTGTTATTTCGAAGTTGTAGCTATTTGATTTCGTTTTCACTTCCACTGATGAAGGTTCTTTTTTACCATCTTCAATGAATACTTTCGCTAATTCTTCTTCAACGTAATCAACATCTGCTGCTTTTTCAACTTTCACACCAAATGTACGACCACCTGTAAACTCAACACTTTGATTCAAGCCACGAGTA
This sequence comes from Fluviicola sp., assembly GCA_020849495.1. GTDB lineage: Bacteria > Bacteroidota > Bacteroidia > Flavobacteriales_D > Crocinitomicaceae > Fluviicola. The sequence continues at coordinate 3,255 of JADLGD010000190.1, read as the reverse complement.
AACAATGAACCTACACCTGCAATTGTAATAAGCAATGAGAAAATGTAGAAGTATTTACGTTTACCAATCCAATCAAATTTGAAATTGCTGAACAAGTTATGAGTCATTGCTGTAGAGAAAGTAACTGTCTTCCCTTTTTCAACCATTGACCAAATGATCAATTTAGAAATCACAATTGCAGAGAATACAGAAGTAAATACCCCGATAATCAATGTAGTTGCAAAGGATTCAATCTCACCTGTTCCAAAGATTTTCAAGATAACAGCACTTAGGATGTGTGTCATGTTCGCATCAATGATAGAAGGTAATGCTTTAATAAAACCAATATTCAATGCTTCCGTTAAAGGTTTGCCTATGGCCTGTTCCTCTTTGATACGCTCAAAAATCAAGATATTCGCATCGACGGCTGTACCAATTGTCAATACGATACCTGCGATACCAGCCATTGTCAATACTGCTCCAAATGAAGCAAGACATCCAAAGATTAAGATCACGTTGATCAACAATGCTACGTTCGCGATCAAACCACCTTTTCCGTAGTAGAAATACATGTAAATGAATACTGCCAAGAAAGCCAATGCAAATGACAATAAACCAGCTTGTGAGTTCTCAGCACCAATTGTAGGACCTACTTTTGTTTGATCTTTGATCACACATGGAGCAGGAAGAGCACCACCATTCAATAAACCAGAAAGGTCATCAGCTTCTTCAATAGAGAATGCACCTGAAATCTCAGTATTTCCACCAGTAATCGCTTCATTTACAACAGGAGCAGAATAAACAACGTTATCCATTGTAATTGCAACGGCTCTACCAACGTTTTTCTGAGTCATGTTTGCCCATTTCTCAGCTCCGTCAATTGTCATTGTTAAGCTAACTGTATTTTGGAATTTTGTTTGATCGTAAGAACGAGCTGCATACTTGATATCAGAACCACCAACTGGCGCTTTACCATTTTCAGGCATTCTAACAGCATACAAAATATATACGTTTGCTCCAGTTGAACCTTTTTCCAATTCAGCAGACCACATGAATGTCAAATCATTTGGCAACAAACGAATGATGTCAGCGCGACCTAAGATAGCATTTACTTCATCTTTGTTTTCAGGAGCAACCTCACCAATCATTGCACCACCAGCCAATTTCAAGTAGTCAAACAATGGCTTACTGTTACCACCGATAGACAATGGTTTTACTTCTTTTTTCTTAGCAGAATCAACTTTTGCAGCTGTTAAAGAATCACCTGCTTTTTTACCAGTTGTATCACCAGCAGTTGCAGTTGTATCAGCTTCGATTAAATCTTCTGCTTTGATTTCAGCTGAACGAGATGCAACGTTTACTGCATTCAATTCATTTTGAATTTCTTGCAAAGCATACGTTTCATAGAACTGAAGATTTGCAGTCGATTGTAATTTTGCAGCTACAGTAGCCTCATCTTGTACACCTGGTAATTCAATATACAAACGGTTGCTGTTTGCTTCTTTCTGAATATTTGGTTGCGCAACACCGAATTGGTTGATACGCTTACTCATGATTTGCTCTACCCCATCCATTGAGCTAGAAACTTTCTCACGGAAATATTTCTCAACATCATTGTTTGAAGATGTAATCGATAATTCTTTTACTTCTGAAATCGACAAATCTTTCACCATTAAGCGGCTACCATTTGCTTTTTCGTATTCAGCACGGAACAAATCGATGAAATCACCACCTCTAGTTGTGTGAATCAAATAAGCTTTATCGTACGGTTTTTTGAAATTCAAATCACGTGGATTGCGCGCATAACTTTTGATCAACTCAGGAACTGAGATCTCCAAAGTAACACTCATACCACCTACTAAGTCCAAACCAAACGCCAATGAACGTGATTTCACGTCTTTGAACTTTGTTCCCAAAATTGGGTAAACTGGAGTTTCAGCTTTTTCTTTTAAAACTTCATTTAAGAATGCTGCTTTTGCCAACTCATATGATTCAGGCTTGCTGAAATCAACTTCAGTTTCGTTAGGCAATACAAACACGTTATTCGTTGCTTTAGCTTTCGCCATTGCATCTTCAACTCGCATGATTGCTTCCTTCTCAGCATCTTTTTCCACATCAAGTGTAACCCAGGTAAACGACAATTGATACACGCACACTGCGGTCAATAAAATCGTCAGAAACCAGAAAAATCCTTTATTACGCATTTTTATTTGTTCTTAATTAAGCCCGCAAATATAGAATTTACAGTCGTCAATATCAACTTATCACTAAACCTTTTAATAAAATATCATGAAATCCTTGAAAACATTGAGGAATTTAGACTAAAATTTTAACCTCAACGTTTTAAATTCTGTGCAAATTGGATGAGTTCCACTTTAAAATTGCTCCAAGAATGTTTCTTTTTATACGCTTCAATTTTGGGTGCAAACAACTCACTTAATCCCTCTTTGAAATATTGATTGATCGAATTTGCAATGGCTGTTTGTTCTGGATGATTGACGATCAATCCAGTTTCCATGTGCTCAATCGTCTCCTTCAATCCACCTACATCAGTTGCAATAATTGGCAAATCAAAATGGTACGAAATAGAAGTTATTCCACTTTGAGTAGCAGATTTATAGGGTAACACACAAACATCAGCAGCAGAGAAAAACACAGGCACTTTCTCATCACCAATGTATTTATTGAACAAATGAATGCGCTGTTTTTGTCCTCCTGAATCTATCAATTCTTGGTATTTCTCAAAAGATCCATAAACTTCACCTGCAACAATCAATTCGACGTTTTCATCTACGGAATTCATTGCTTGAATCAATAAATCCAAGCCTTTGTAATCACGAATAAACCCGAAAAACAAAGCGTATTTTTTATTGGTATTGAGTCCCAATTGCTTCAAACTTTCTTCCCGATTCAATTTTGCGCCAAAATGGTCATACAAAGGATGATCGATGCGCAAATACTGTGCATCTGGTTTCATTTTAATCAAATCATTCAATACACTGTTCGACATCACCACATATCCATCGGTATGTCGTAAGTAAAAACGATTCAGAATCCCATCAAAAAAACGTTTTTCATGTGGAATCAAGTTATCTAGAATACAAATTCGCTTCGTTTCTTTGTTCATTCGCTTAGCTATCGTACCTAGAGAAGGAGCAAAAAAGGTCATCCAATACTTCATTAGAAGCACATCAGGAGCTGTTTTTCGAATGTAACGAGCAGTTTTCCAATAAGTGAACGGATTGATCGTATCGACTAATCGAACTGCTGGAATTT
>JADLGD010000189.1 GCA_020849495.1 Fluviicola sp. | reverse complement strand
TGGTAAAGTGATTTCTTTTTCTATGAAAGTTCATTAGACTCTTTGATATTGTTTACAAGAATTGATTTACCAACGTGAATTAGAAATAGAATTTTCATTAGCTGACATTCCATTTTCGCGTGAATTTGAAATGCCCATTTTCTACAGGTATCAACAAATTGGCACAAGACGCGTCGATTTTTTAGTTGCCGAAGTTTTGTCAGTAGAAATTAAAGCGACTACTAAATTAGAAGACGTACATTTCGCTCAAGCAATCAATTATTTGGAAGCTTACAATTTAGAAGTTGGATTACTGATCAATTTCGGAGAGCGAAGTTTGAACTTTAAACGTTTGCAAAACAAAAAGTTTATTGAAAAACAGTAAAATCATCTTTTTTTGTGGCTTGCGCACTATGATTCTTATGATTAAATGATTTATGAGATGGATGACTTGATATTTTATGGTGATTTAAATCATGTTCATCAAACGAATCAAACAAATCAGAGTGCTGACAGTAATTGTGGCATCCGCACTGTGATTTTTGTGATTAAATGTTTTCTTAGATGGTTGACTTGATATTTTATGGTGATTTAAATCATGTACATCAAACGAATCAAACAAATCAAAGTGCTGAGAGAGGTTGTGGCATCCGCACTGTGATTTAACCACGAAAAAAATCAACCCACTTTCGCATGGTGTCAGGGAATTTTGTTGCTGCATTTGTTATAAATACGTAATCTTGTAGCTATGAATGCGTCACTTAACGTACGGAAAAAAAGACCTTTTATCATTGCCGGTCCATGCAGTGCTGAGACAGAAGAACAAATGATGGACACGGCTCAGCAATTAAAAACACATTGTTCGATTGATGTGTTACGAGCTGGGATTTGGAAACCACGTACTCGCCCTGATTCGTTTGAAGGCGTTGGAGAAGTGGGTTTGGAATGGTTGGTGAATGCAGGGAAGTTGTTAAACGTTCCTACTGCTACCGAAATTGCCAATGCAAAACACGCAGAACAAGCGTTGAAAAGCGGAGTGGATATTTTATGGATTGGTGCTAGAACTTCAGTGAATCCTTTTGCGGTGCAAGAAATTGCAGATGCGTTGAAAGGCGTTTCTGTTCCTGTAATGGTGAAAAATCCTGTCAACCCTGATTTGGAATTGTGGATTGGTGCTTTTGAACGTTTAGAAAAAGCAGGCATCAAAGAATTGGTAGCCATTCATCGTGGGTTCTCGGTCTACAAACATTTGCGCTACAGAAATGTGCCGAATTGGGAATTGCCCATCGCATTGCGTGAACGTTTGCCGAATATTCCTTTGATCAATGACCCTAGTCACATTACTGGAAAAAGAGATCTTTTAGAGGAAGTTTCGCAAAAAGCAATGGACCTAAATTACGATGGATTGATGATTGAAACACATCGCAATCCTGATGCTGCTTGGTCGGATGCCGCACAACAATTGACACCTGAAAATTTAGCCATTCTACTTTCGCACTTGGTCTTGCGTTCCAATGAAGTGTCAGGCAGTTTGAATGATGGCTTGCAAGATTTGCGCGAGAAAATCGGAAACTTGGATGATCGTTTGTTCGAGATTTTAACGACGCGTATGCAGTTGAGTCAAGAAGTGGGGCAATTCAAAAAGGAAAACAACATCACCATTTTGCAAGAGGCGCATTGGAAAAACGTGATCTCTTCTCGTTTGGAAAAATCCACGGAGCATCAATTATCCGAACGATTTATACGTCAACTGATGGATGCCTTGCACCAAGAATCCATTCGTCATCAAATTCGGGTAATGAATCCACCGAAAAATGACAAAAGCAAGTAAGATGATGCAAGTTGTCGCTCCCTCAAAATTGTCAGGAAATGTGTGTGTGCCCGCTTCTAAAAGTGATGCGCAAAGAGCCATTCTTGCTGCTGCTTTAGCAAAAGGAACTTCCGAATTAATTGGAATAGGCCCAAGTGATGACGAACAAGCAATGCTCAAAGCAGTTGAACAATTAGGAGCAAGGATAACGGTCATTTCTGCTACTACAATTCAAGTGGAAGGAATCCAAAATGATCCTGTTTCTTCTCATTTATCTGTTGGGGAATCTGGCTTGGCAGCACGTTTATTGTCGGCAGTTAGCGCCACTTTTGGATCTGAAATAGTACTAGAAGGACATGGATCGTTGAATACGCGTCCTTTTCATTTTTATGAAGAAGTTTTGCCACAGTTTGGAGCTCGTGTATCAACAACAAATGGATGTTTGCCCATTACGGTAAATGGACCTTTGCAAGGGAATGCGATTACTGTTGATGGTTCACTCAGTTCACAATACATTTCCGGTTTGTTGATGGCCTTGCCTTTAGCAGATGGAAATTCCAGTTTGCAAGTAAATCACTTGGCTTCTTCACCTTATGTGTCGATGACAATGGCAACCTTGAAGGCCTTTGGAATTGTGATCGAACACACTAAAATGGCATCCTTTTCCATCAAAGGGAATCAAAACTATCATGCCACAACATACCATGTGGATGGAGATTGGAGCGCTGCCAGTTATTGGTTGGTTGCTGCAGCTCTTGGTCATTCGATTTCCGTTTCAGGTTTGAAAATGAGTAGCCTGCAAGCGGATAAACAGTTGTTGGACATTTTAATGAAAGCCGGTTGTAAAATCATTCACGGAGAAAACGGTTTACAAGTAGATGGCTCCAATCGTGTTCCTTTTGAATGCGATGCCACCGATTGTCCGGATTTATTTCCTGCCTTGGTGGTCTTAGCCGCATCTGTAAAAGGAGTTTCGACCATCAAAGGAGCTTTGCGTTTGATTCATAAAGAAAGCAATCGGGCTGCAGTTTTGAAGCAAGAATTCGCGAAATTGGGTGTTTTGATCGAATTGAAAGAAGATGAAATGCTGGTTCATGGAACGGGCGAAATAGCTGGGGGAGAGGTGCACGCTAATAACGACCATCGGATTGCAATGTGTTTAGCGATTGCGGGTACCATTGCCAATGCTGAAGTGACAATTCACAACAGTGAAGCGGTAAGCAAAAGTTATCCGGAGTTTTGGAAATGCTTTGATTCGTTGATGGGGTAGTTGTTTCACTTATCCATTTCTTTTAACCATTTGTAACTTGCATCGGACGTTCTTCAAAAAAAGAGTATCCCAAAAAAAGGTTTATAGTAGTTTTGATTGAAACTACACGTAATGAAAAAATTCCTCTTACTACTTGCTGTTTTCGGCAGTTTTGTGACTTATTCCCAAGAAAAATGTGCTGCTCACACAAACCACAACGAGCGTTTAGCGAATGATCCAACTTACGCGGAAGCCATGCATGTGGCTCAAGGTAAAGCGAAAGCGTGGCAACAAACACATCAAAATGGTACTGAAAAGTTAACCTTAATGATTCATGTAGTCGTACATGTTTTGTATAAAAATGCTGCTCAAGATATTTCATTGGCACAGATACAATCTCAAATTGATGTCTTAAATACCGATTACAGAGCTTTGAATCAAATTGATTTGCCAGCATATTTTGATAGTTTAAAAGCGGATATCGATGTGGAATTTTGTTTGGCATCCGTTGATCCAAGTGGAAATCCTACAGATGGTATCACTAGAACTTCCACAACAGGAGGAACCTTGTTTGGCTATTTCTCGCCATTCAATGACGACATCAAATACGATTCTTTGGGTGGTAAAAATTGTTGGCCAACAGATAAATACTTGAATTTATGGGTAGGTGAATTGTTCCCTGGTTTGTTAGG
>JADLGD010000188.1 GCA_020849495.1 Fluviicola sp. | reverse complement strand
CTTCGCGGATATCATACGGCATGTTCGCGTTTTCAGGTACAATGTGCTGAATGCGGTTCAATTTTTCGTGACTATAAGGTGCCAAACTGTAAGTTGGAGCTTGTTCCAACCAGTTTTGAGGCATGTAGGTCATTAAATCTCTTACTTTTCTTAAACACTCTACGTCGTTGGCAGCCGTAAAATGATTCACTCCCGATTTCTCAGCATGTGCTTTCGCTCCACCCAAATCTTCGGAACTTACTTCTTCGTGCGTTACCGTTTTCACCACGTTCGGACCAGTCACAAACATGTATGAAGTATCTTCCACCATGAACACAAAGTCGGTCAATGCAGGCGAATAAACAGCTCCACCAGCACAAGGCCCCATGATCACAGAGATTTGTGGCACCACACCAGATGCTCTTGTATTGCGATAAAAAATATCAGCATAACCAGCCAAGGAAACAACCCCTTCTTGAATACGCGCTCCACCAGAATCATTCAAACCAATAACTGGTGCGCCGTTTTTCGTTGCTAAATCCAAGATTTTACAAATCTTTTGAGCGTGTGTTTCAGAAAGCGATCCACCCAAAACGGTAAAGTCTTGCGAGAACACATACACAATTCTTCCGTGAATGGTTCCAAAACCTGTTACCACACCATCACCCGGACTTTTCATTTTGTCCAATCCAAACGAAGTAGCGCGGTGTTCCACAAACATCCCGATTTCTTGAAAAGAACCTTCATCCAATAATAAAGTGATGCGCTCGCGTGCACTCAATTTCCCTTGTGCATGTTGCTTGTCGATACGTGCTTGTCCGCCTCCTAATTGTGCTTCTTTGCGTTTTTGAATCAATGCTTCGTTACGTGTACTCATGATCGAATGGATTGTGGGTTTCAAAGATACACTTTCAGTTGTGACGATGATTCATTTTTTCCAAAAGATGTGCAAAAAAGGTATAGGGGATTTAAGATTTTTCTTTCTTTTTTTCTGAAATACTCTGTGGTCTCTATTTCTCTAAGGCTAACTAAATTCCCCAAATACTCTGCGCCCTTTCTTTCTTTGCGCTCTCCATATCTCTGTGACCTCTGTTCTCTCTGTGGTTAAACAAACGAGTTAACATTGTGTCCTCCATTTCTCTGTGGTCAAATAAAACCTCTCTTTCTTCAGTTAAAAACAACACCAATTTAGTGTTCTTCATTTCGCTGATCCCCTTCTCGGGTGCACATATTCAATTAACACTATTTTAATTAGTTTTAACTGCTTTTAAGAGAGACGTTTTATCACCATTTTTAATTCTAATAAAATAGACACCATTACTCCAAGAATTTGTGTTGATTGTTATTAGAATAGGTTCATTTATACTATAACTGTAAACAGTTGAGCCTAGATAATTAAGAACCTGGATATCTGTGTTTTGAGATGCCTCAACAATAGCTAATTGCAGTAAATTTGAAAATGGATTTGGGAATACGCTATTATTCGAAAAGCCTAGATCATCATCATTGTTACACTCATATTCATCTAAATTAATGTCAATTAAATTGAAAATAGTATTTTGGATGGTATTGGTTATAACAGCTGGATTATAATCAAAATAGATTTCTGCAGTATTTGAAATATTTGTTTCATGAGGTAGCGAGAATTCTTGAATAGGTTTTAACTCGAAAAGTACATATCCATGACTATTTTCTTCATCAGATGAACTATCAGGAAGATTAATGTTGTCGAAATGAAAAATTAATTTGTTTTGAGATTTTTCAGTCCAAAAAGAATGGCTACTACTTAAAATTCTTAAAGATTCTATATCTAAAAAAGAACTTATTTCATCTTCTATTCGAACGTTTATTGCTTCAGAATTTCCTGTGTTTTGGAAACGAATTCGATAGATGAGATTTTGATTTTGATTTATATAATGTTCTTCACATTTTCCAATTGGATATACCGATTTGTCATTTGGATCATAGCCATTAACAACCGGTATATTGTAAACTACCTTATTGTTCGTCGTATCTAAATCATTATTTGTATTTATTTTAATGGAAATGTTGACTGAATCTCCAATTTGTGCAGTTGTTAGTGTTTGAAATTTTATTGTTTTAACCAAATGGTTAGAATCAGCGTTTTGAGCAGTAAAATTCCACGTTAGAGAGTTTGCTGTTTGACTATCAGGATAGGGAAACGAATTAACAAATTGAATCAATGAATTGTCATAAGTTAATTGTATGTTTCCATTCGAAGCAATACAACCATTATTGAATCCGTCAATTATATAGTCACTCTCAAATCCAGGTCTAAATTCTTGTTCAATCCCGTTTACAATAAAGTCAATTCCATTTTGATCAACTCCTCCAATGTAAACTGTTGATGTTTTTGTGTCTCCATATGAATCAGTTACTGTGCATGAATAATAGCCTTGTTGATCAAAAAATGCTATTGAATCAAAAGATATGGGTGTAGTGTTCCATTCATAAGAATATGGAGGTGTTCCAGAATATCCAAAAGCTGTAGCTTGTCCACTTTGAGTACAAGAAACATCCTGAACGTTTTGAAAGGTTAAATTTATAGTTGATAAAAATGGAACGTCGTTAAGTAACCTGCCAATATTGTTTGCTATTACATTGTTATACAATTTAAAAGAACCACCATATAGAATTTGTCCATGTTGTTGTCCTGCCAAACAGGTTACTTTTTGAAACAACAATGAAGTTGTTAAAATACTGGGTTCAAAAGTTGCATCAATTGTATTGTCAGTATTGAATCGTGTTAATCCTATTTCTGTTCCAACGATTAATTTACCATCTGGTTGGAATAAGAATGAATGGGCACTACTAGGGCTAGGATAATAATCAATCAAACTACCATCTATCGTTATACTTAAAAGAAACTGATCATTATTCATGATTATGTTGTCGTTATTGTCTATTGAAAACGCAATAACATCATTATATAAGTTATAGAGATAATCTTCTTCTCCATTTGGAAGATAACGATACAAATGGTTTGATTTTAAAACGATAATTTGATTGTCAGAACAAAGTTCAATATGTTTAATATCATCGAAACTATTGTCTGATGAATTAAAAGAATAATCACGAGAACCATCTGTTTCAAAACGAATCAAATTGAATGCTGGATATCCATTTAACAAAGCATAACCAAAATTACCACCAGCAATTATTTTTCCATCACCTTGTAAAACAATTGAATTAACGATAGGCACATTGTTATTTGTTAAAAATATATCTCCTGGATTGTAATTCAAATCAATTGAACCATTTTCCAACAATCTTACAATACCATTTCTGTTAATTCCATTAAAATTGCTGAAGTTTCCAGCGACAACTATTTTACCATCATATTGAATTTGAATACTTTTAATATAGCCATTTGGTCCAATACCGATTTGAAAAGTTGTATCTAAAGTTCCGTTTTCATTTAATCGAAAAAGTGCCCCAGTTCTAACATTATTATACATAGTGAATTCACCTCCTACAATAATTCTATTTAAAGCATCCGTTTTAATACAATTTACAAAACCATTGCTTCCAGTATATGGTAAAAATTCAACGTTAAGATCACCATTTGGAAATAAAGAAATCATGTTTTTTACAGCAACACCCTTGTAAAGATTGAAAAGACCGACACAAATAAGATTTCCGTTTGGTAAAACAACAATGTCATTCACAATCGCTGAAACATTATTAACTTCCGGGTTGAAATCATAATCAATATTTAAATACGGATCCAACAAACCATCAGCTGATAATTTGACAATGCATTGTTGCGCTTGATTTGAAAAATTATTAAAATCTCCAACAGCATAAAATGAATCATCCGATAATAGCTCAATTTTCTTGATGTTTTTGGTAAAATTGCTAGTATTCAAAGTGAATGAGTTATCTATTGTGCCATCTTCATTTAATCTAATAATTCCACCTGTTGTGACCCCCATGTAATTTGAAAATTTGCCAGCAACGATTAGCTTACCAGTAGTTTGAGTTTTTATGTCAAAAATAAAAGCATTATTACCTAAGTCATTTTCAACAAAAGTTGTATCTATTTCACCTGTTTCAAGTAATCTGAAAAGTTTAAAACTATTTGGTGACGAATTGCCATCGAAATTTCCAGCAAGAATTATTTTGCCATCAATTTGACTTATACATTTGTAAATGAAAGCGTTGGTGATATTAGAATTGAATGTACTGTCCAACGTACCGTTTGTATTCAATCTTATTAAGCGATTACAGGGATTTGAATTAAATTCATTAAAGCTACCATATAACAGAATTTTGCCGTTTTCTTGTAAATGAAGGTTTGCAATCCATGAAGAAGAAGTTGTGCTGTTTACTCCTTCTACGTTAAAATTTGAAACAATCATCCCAGTTGAGTCAAGCATCACAATTCCACTTATTGGGGTATTGTTGACATTTCTAAAAAATCCTGAAACTAAAATGTTTCCATTTTGTAAAGGAATAATATCCGTAACATTTGAATTTGAATTTCCATCGCCAATGATTGAAACATTGAAACTTATATCTCTACTTCCATCTGAATTTAACTTTACTAAACTTGTTGTATGTTCGCCATTATAAGATGTAAAATAACCACCAATTAATAATTTACCTCCTGGTAATTGGACAATCTTATTGATGAAACCGTCAGTGCTTTCACCATTTTTGAAGGCATTTGTTCTTGTATAATTGAAAGTGGTATCCGGTTGTCCTGCTTGAGAAAAAGTAAATTTAAACAGAATTAAAAATGTAATGAAAACAATGTTTTTCATTTGAAGTTGATTTATATAAACAAAGATAATGGAATTTTTTCTGTCCCAATATTAAAGTTAAGGAAGTCATTTTTTTACTTTATGTTCTTTAATAGAATCTCATAATCTATCTAACATACCCAATTCACCAATGTATCTATCTTTAACCTTATTTAAAGTTCAAAATACATTAATCGCTGTGTTTCCATTTCTCTGTAGTCAAATATAACCTTTGCACTCTGCGCTCTCCATTTCTCTGTGTTAAACTAAAAAACGCTTTCTCTCTGTGTCCTCTCTTTCTTTGCGGTAAAATAATAGCTTCCTTTCTCTGTGGTTAACTCCCTTCTCGGGCATTTTTATTAAATTTACGCGCTTTTTTAAAGCAACTATTTCTATTAAATATCAGACGAATGAGTCGCAAGTACAACGAATACGACGGACTAAATCTGCCTAATGTAGCGCAGAAAGTATTGGAAAAGTGGAACACAGAACGCGTTTTTGAAGCTTCTATTTCTTCCCGTGAAGGCGCACAGCCCTATGTTTTCTTCGAAGGTCCACCTTCCGCAAATGGACTTCCAGGAATTCACCACGTAATGGCTCGTTCGATAAAAGATATTTTTTGTCGCTACCAAACACTCAAAGGAAAACAAGTAAAGCGTAAAGCCGGTTGGGATACGCACGGACTTCCAGTTGAATTGGGTGTTGAGAAAGAATTGGGCATCACCAAAGAAGACATTGGAAAGAAAATTTCTGTTGAAGATTACAACAAAGCGTGCCGCGAAGCCGTGATGCGCTATACCGATATTTGGAACCGCCTCACCGAACAAATGGGGTATTGGGTGGATATGAAAGATCCTTACATCACTTACGATTCAAAATACATGGAATCTGTTTGGTGGTTATTGGGACAATTGTACGAAAAGAATTTATTGTACAAAGGATACACCATTCAACCGTATTCTCCTGCTGCTGGTACAGGTTTGTCTTCGCACGAAATCAACCAACCAGGTTGTTACCGCGATGTGAAAGACACAACGGTGGTGGCACAATTTAAAATTATTGATAATCAAATATTACCATTCCATGCTCATGTAGGTACGCAATGCATTGCGTACCTACTTGCATGGACCACAACCCCGTGGACCTTATCCTCAAACACCGCTTTGTGTGTTGGACCAAACATCGATTACGTTTTGGTGGAATCGTTCAATCCTTACACACACGAACGTATGCAAGTGGTGTTAGCGAAAGATTTGGTGGGAAAACATTTTGGAAAAGGATTTGTAGCTGCTTATAATGTTGACACAAAAGATTTAGCAAATTCTTTAAAAGATTCTTATGTTGATACTGAAGTTGATTGGGAAAAATTTGAATCTTATGATAAATCTGGAAAAAATATTCCATTTGCAATTTTAGGCGAATGCAAAGGGAAAGACTTGGTCGGAATTCATTACGAACAACTGTTGACAGGTGCTTTGCCACATGAGAAAGCAGATCAAGCATTCCGCGTTATCTCAGGTGATTTCGTGACAACTTCAGATGGTACAGGTATCGTTCACATTGCCCCAACTTTTGGTGCGGATGATGCGAAAGTTGCTGCTGATGCCGGTGTTCCTGCGATGTTGGTCTTAGACGATAAAGGAAATGTTGTTCCTTTAGTGGATTTACGTGGACGTTTCCGCATGGAAGTCGCTGATCCAACGTTTGGCTTGGGTGGTGAATACGTGAAAGCAGATTACTTAACGGATGCTGAAAAAGAAACCGAATTGGCTTTGCAACGTGAGCGTTTAAAAGCAATCATCCCTGAGTTGAAAGCCTACATGTCGGTGGATGAGCGCATTGCTTTGAAATTGAAAATCGAGAATAAAGCGTTCAAAATCGAGAAATACGAACACAGCTACCCGCATTGTTGGCGTACAGATAAACCCGTTTTGTATTACCCATTGGATTCTTGGTTCATCAAAGTGACGGATGTCAAAGAACGCATGATTGCGCTCAACAACACCATCAATTGGAAACCAGCATCAACCGGAACAGGTCGTTTTGGTGAATGGTTGAAAAATGCCAATGATTGGAACTTGAGTCGCTCGCGTTATTGGGGTATTCCTATCCCGATTTGGTCAACAGAAGAAGGTGACGAACGCTTGTGTGTTTCTTCAGTAGAACAATTGAAAGCGGAATGTGATAAAGCAGTCGCTGCTGGTGTGATGTCGGAGAATCCTTTGGCACAATTTACACCAAACGATTTCTCTACGGAGAATTACGGCAGCATCGATTTGCATAAAAACTATGTGGATTTGATCACTTTGGTGTCGCCTTCTGGTAAACCAATGAAACGCGAAAGCGACTTGATCGATGTGTGGTTTGATTCAGGAGCGATGCCTTACGCGCAATGGCATTACCCGTTTGAAAACAAAGAATTAATTGACCAAAAAGGCGCTTATCCTGCAGATTTCATTGCGGAAGGAGTGGATCAAACGCGTGGTTGGTTCTATACGCTTCATGCAATTGGAACAATGGTGTTTGATTCGGTTGCTTATAAAAATGTGGTGTCGAATGGTTTGGTATTGGACAAAAACGGACAAAAAATGTCGAAACGTTTGGGCAATGCTGTAGATCCATTTGAAACTTTAGCAAAATATGGTCCTGATGCAACGCGTTGGTACATGATTACCAATGCGCAGCCGTGGGACAATTTGAAATTTGACGTTGACGGAATTACGGAAGTTCAACGCAAGTTCTTTGGTACGCTTTACAATACCTATTCGTTCTTTGCTTTGTATGCAAATATTGACGGTTTTGCGTTCGAACAAGCAGAAGTGCCCATGAACGAGCGACCAGAAATTGACCGTTGGATTTTGTCGAAATTGAACTCCTTGATCATTCAAGTGGATGAAGCATATACGGCATACGAACCAACAAAAGCAGGACGTTTGATTCAAGAATTTGTGTCCGATCAATTATCGAATTGGTACGTGCGTTTGTGTCGTCGTCGTTTCTGGAAAGGCGATTATTCCACCGATAAAATTTCAGCTTATCAAACTTTATATACTTGTTTGGAAGCAGTTGCCATCATGGGATCTCCAATCGCTCCGTTCTATTTGGATCAATTATTCAATGACTTGAATGCGATTTCAGGTCGTCATGCGGTGAATTCTGTTCACTTAGCGAACTTCCCGGTTGCCAACCAAGCATTGATTGATACGGATTTGGAAGCACAAATGGCCATTGCACAAAACGTTTCTTCCTTGGTATTGGCATTGCGCAAAAAGGAAAAAATCCGTGTGCGTCAACCATTGCAAAAAATCATGGTACCTGTGTTGAACGAAGATTTTGCCAAACACATCCAACATGTTCAGGATTTGATTTTATCAGAAGTGAACGTGAAAGAATTGGAGTTGATGGATGCTTCGAACACTGTTTTTGTGAAGTCGATCAAACCGAATTTCAAAACCATTGGCCCGAAATACGGCAAGCAAATGAAAGCGATTGCAGCCATGGCGGCTCAATTGGATCAAGCTGGAATTGCAGGTATTGAAATGAATCAAGGCTGGCAAGGTGATATCGATGGCGAGCAAGTGGTCTTAGACATGAACGACTTTGAAATCCGTGCAGAAGATATTCCTGGATTCTTGGTAGCTTCAGAAAATGGTTTGACAGTAGCTTTAGACAATACGATTACTGAGCCTTTGCGTATGGAAGGTGTAGCGCGCGAATTGGTCAACCGCATTCAAAACATGCGTAAAGATGCTGGTTTGGAAGTAACGGATCGCATCAATTTGACCGTGAAATCATCTGATTTCATTCAATTGGCAGCAGAAACGAACAAACAGTTTATTTGCGAAGAAGTATTGGCAAATGACTTACGCTTTGTAAATGAAACCTTGAATGGAACAAGTACCGATATCGAAGCAGAAGCGGATACGGTAATCTTGGTAGAGAAAAACTAATTATAAATAGCTATTCGAAAGGCTGTCAGTTTAAACTGATGGCCTTTTCTTTTTATCTTTTTGTCTAGTCCTGAAATAGCGATACACAAATTTTATCGTTATGGAAAAAGGAGATGGTTTTAGCTATGTAAAGCGAAGTCAGAAAGACTATTCAATGTCTTTCAAAATGGGAGTTATTCAAGAGAT
>JADLGD010000187.1 GCA_020849495.1 Fluviicola sp. | reverse complement strand
CCAAAGTAGCTGTCCAATTGATGGTGTCCAAACTAAATTCTTTTCCTTTTGAAACTTTTGGAGCAGGAGCCATGTTTGCATTGTTAAACAAACTGTAGTTGCCATTGGGTAATTTTCGGATATCATGCTGACCGCTAAAACCAGGGTCATTCGTAAAATTGAAATCTGAAGTATGTCCACCTAATTTCCAGATAATAGCACCTGTTGTTCGATGAATTTTGTAGATTGCATTTAAATGCCTGAATGACAATAAAAGATGACCATCTGAATCTTCTGCCACAGCATTTCCATGACAATAATCAAAATTAGATACGTTATAACCGTAAAACAAATAGGTTTCCGTTGGAGGAATGTGATCATTGCTGTCCCATTCAAATACAATGTTGTTATTCGCATCTACTTCTTGTACTCCAAATCCTGCAATAATGGTGTTTGCCACTCCGTTTGTGCCATTGTAAAAAGTGGCTCCAGATAAATCTACGGTATCAATTGTAGCGATAGTAAACAACCAGTTTCCGTTTGCAGCTCGTTGAATATCATGTACATCATCCAATTGTTGAATCGCTTGAATGGTATCTAAGATAGTCATTTGTTCATCCAAAAGAATGGTGTTGACTGCTCCTGCTTCTCGGATAGTATAGCTTTAAATTTGAGAGGAAGGATAATATTTAAAATCGGAGCAATTGGCAAAACTTGCTGATGAATACCAAATTAAATCGCCATTCCCATCAATGATTTCTGGTTTATTCGAAATGCTAGAACTACCTCCGATTTTGAAAGGAGTAACTAAGAAATGATCGTTTTCTGAAGTGTTTATTTTTGAAAAAGAATAGGGATAAAGTTGTGATGGAAGTGTTGGAGTTATTGTTTGAGTAAATCCACTGAAAAGCACAAAGTTGAAACAAATCAATAGAGTGAATAAAATGGAGCTCGTTTTCATAGTAGTCAAAAATACGCCTTTTCATTTAATTCAATTAAATTCGTCCAACAAGATTTAAACTTCTTGATTAAAACAGGATGCAACTAAAGTATTTTCAAACACATAAAAGCAAAGATCTATTGATTTTTAGTGGAATAGCTTTCATGATTTGGACGGTATTTTTTGTTTTAGATTTCAATGGATTATATGGTCAGGATAGTCATGCTTATTTAGCCTATTCAAAAGAGTTGTCAGAATCTTTCTCCACTGGAGTAGCTGCGCGCCCTTTTTTTTGGCCGAAATTATACCCTTTGTTGGGAGCCTTGTTGCATTTTAGCGGATTGACTCATTTACTGGCTTTAAAACTAATTTCATTTGTAGCATTGATTTCAGCAGTTACAATTAGCTACAGACTTTGTTTGCGCCTTTTTGGAACTTCATCGATTCTTTATTTCATAATTGGTGGCTTTACCCAAATCTATTTTGTGCGTTCTGGCTATCTAGTTATGAGCGATATGTTAGCAGCGGCGCTTTGTTTACTTGTTTTCACTTGTTTTTTTGCGTATAAAAAAGAACAACAAACAATTTATCTTTTAGGTGTCATATTAGCTGCACTAGCTGCTGTATTTGTGCGTTATGCAGTGGTTCCATTGCTTGCTTTACCTGTTTTATTGACTTTTGTTGACTGGTTGAAATCCATGAAAAGAGTTATACAGTTAAGCATAACAGTTGGAGCTACAATACTAGTTGTAATCGTAGTTTACTTTAATAATCAGCTAATCCAAGAAACGTTGTATCAATTGGGAGATTGGTCGTTCAAACATGCGTTTTCGAGGACCATTGCTTCAAGAGACGGAATCGCTGTAAACACGGTGCCCAATAGCTTATATGTATTTGGGAATTTTTTTCATTTGGGTTATTTTTCAGTTGGAATATTGTTAGTGCCTTTTTATAAGCATTTGACCAATCAATCAAAATGGATATTGGTTTTTTGTGCTGTTTATTTGTTTTTTTTAGTAGGGATTAGTATGCAGAATTATCGGTTTTTGCTGTTAACACATTTGCCTATTTGGATTGCGCTTTTTCCTGCTTTTAAAGCAATGATCCAATGGTCTAAAAAAGGAGCTTTTTTAATCGTATCTTCATGGATCGTCCTAAATATTGGCTTTGCTTGTTATTCGTTTTCAAAAACATTGAAAGCTCATCGTTTGGAACGAGAGGTCGTTGCTTCCATCAAAAAACACAGTAAAAACGAATCGATCTATAGTTTCTTTGTTGATCAATCTTTCCCATCTTATGGGATTACAAATAAGGTCCATAATTTCTTCATGGAAGATTATTCCCAATTTGAAACAGGGGCTCTGGTTGTGTTCAATGAACAACAGTTTAAGCAACAATGGAAAGGTCATCGGGTGATGAAGAATTGGAATCGATTGTGTGCCTCGAAAGATTTGGATACCTTAGAAGTTTTAACTGATAATTGGATCATTTATCGAATCCACTGAACATATCGTATTGGTAACTCCTGGTTTTCCGAAAAACGAGGAGGATACAACTTGCATTCCTGCACTTCAGGTTTTTGTAAAATCATTGAAGAAATCGGATGTGAAGCTAACGGTGATTAGTCTACATTATCCGTATCATTCCAATGAATATCGTTGGAATGGCATTCGAGTCCTTCCATTGAATGGGAAGAATAGTCGGTTCAAAAAACGCTTCTTGTTAAAAACAAAATTACAGCGTTGTTTAACTGAAATACATACTATTGAACCAATTTCAATCATTCATTCCTTTTGGTTGCAAGAAGCCAGTGTTTGGTCTTTGAGTTGGGCAAAAAAAAGTGGTATTCCTGTAATAGCTTCTGCAATGGGACAAGAAGTGCTGGTTGAAAACACTTTCTTGAAGAAGTTAAAAGCTTGTCCACCTGACCAAATTATTTGTTTGTCTCAATTTCATCAACAGCAATTGTTTGCTTCAAGTGGATTAAAAAGTGAGGTAATTGGATTTGGGGTAGAAGATTTAAGTGCTTACAAGCAAGAGAAAACAATCGATTTAATTGGTGTGGGAAATTTGATTCCAATTAAAAACTACGCTTATTTCATTGATGTTTGTTGTGCTTTAAAGCAAATCACACCTGTTTTTAAAGCCGAAATAATTGGAATTGGATCTCAATTGAACATGTTACAACAGCTCATAGAGGCGAATGAATTAATGGGAAACATCACATTACTGGGCGAACGTCCGTATGAAGAAACATTGAATCACATGGCCCGTGCTAAGGTGTTATTGCATCCTTCCCGTTTTGAAGGTTACGGAATGATATTCGGGGAAGCTTTGGCACTTCAAACGCACATTGCGTCTTTTCCAGTTGGAATAGCTGAGGAACTGCAATTAGAGAACTATTTAACAGGCGAACCTCAGGCAGATGCTTTGCTAATCGAAGAGCTATTGAACAAACAAGTGCCAGATTCTGTGGTAGATGCAATCGATCAGAAAATGCAGCTTCTATTGGACGTTTATGCGAATCCAAGGAAAAGGTGAAGCGTTCTTATTGAATAAACGTTTCCATCTACTGGGCTGATACAATAGTTCGTGTGTAGGTGGTAGTGCCGACCAAGTATGATGAAAATAATAGGAGTGAGCTTGGTTTTCATTCAGTTGTTCAAAATACGCTTTGCTGCGTTCTTTTGCTGATTCAACTTCATCATCATTGTAAAAAGGACTATCGATGACATGAATTTCGCCACCTTTTTTCACTTTTTTATAAATCATTTCCCACCAAGAAGGCGATAAATAAAAATACTGAAGACTTGCATTGAAAACAATACAGTCGAATTCATTCTCAGGTAAAAGATGTAAATCTGTACAACATACAAAATGCAAATTGTCTTTTTGAAAACAACGTGCTGCTTGTTCCAGCTCTCCTTTTCCAACATCTAAACCAATAACAGTGTTGTTGCTTTTAACGAGTAAATTCGAAAACCAACCATTTCCACAGCCAATTTCTAAAATGGTTTTGTGATCCAATTGATTGAAAAAAGGAGTCATTCGATTCAAGGTATCCAAGCGTTTTTTCCATTCTTGCACGTGAGGACCATCATTCAAAAATGGCAAAACTTTAACCGTTTCGTCTGAAAGTAAGCGATTTTCCTTTTGGCGAACAGCAGTATATTCTCGTTCAAAATCAATCTTTGGAGCGGTCAGGTAAATCACCCCATTTTCTTTCTGTTGATTTTTCCAATTCATTTTTTCAAACGTAATAAAACAGACGCCATGTTTCGTTTGATGGCATATTTCAAAGAATGATCTCGATGTGCCAACCATCCATTAACTAGATAGCGAACAGCATTTTTGTAAAACCGGTCTGAATAAGGCAATTGAAATCGAATTTCGCGATCGGTACTGGTAGACCAATTGGGAGCAAATGTGATTTCCTGTTCAATTTCTGCGTACAAATCGGTTCCTTTGATTGGATAAGCTTTGGTTACGGTCAATAAATGAGGATTACAAGCTTCAATGTGTTTCAAGGTAGCCCGAATATCACTTTCGGTTTCACCAGGATAACCCACCATGATGAACGTACCTGTTTCCATTCCTAGAGCTCTTGTTTTTTGCATCATTTCTTGGACTTTTTCCAAAGTAACACGTCTGTCCATGCGATCTATGATGCGTTGAGATCCACTTTCAGCTCCAATCCAAATCCGAAAACAACCCATTTCTTTGAGTTGTTGTAAAACGGTATCGGTTAATCGTTCAGCTCGCGTAATGCATTCAAACGGAATGACCAAGTTGTTGGCTGCAAATGCTGTGTGCAGTTCTGCGATCCATTTGTGACTCACTGTAAAGACATCATCCACAAACCACAGTGCTTCTACATTGAATTGTTCTTTCAACGAAAGTATTTCTGCGACAACTCTTTCCGGTTTGTTTCTTCTGTAACTCTGACCATAAACGGCTGTGCTACACCATTTACAGGTATAAGGACAGCCACGCTGGGTACTGATGTTTAATGTGCGTTTGCCATGGTGTTTTTTCCAAGTAGCTAAATATTGCTCCATCGGAATGCTTTCACGATCTGGAAAAGGAAGTTGTTCCATTTCAAGAAAGGCTACTTTTTCAGGATGCTGAATGACCGTTTCATTTTCCAAATATGCAATTCCTGGAAGGTTGTTAACAGTTGAATTTTGTTCCAAAGCATTGATCAATGCCAACATGGTTTGTTCACCTTCACCAGAAATAGTAAAATTAAATCCAGCTTTGAGGTAGTTTTCACAATTGTAAGTTACATCCGGTCCTCCAACAACGGTAATGATGTTTGGAAGCGTTTGTTTTAACCATTTACACAACTCTAAAACAGTAATTTTCGTCATTAAATTACTGTAAAACGCGACCAATTGTGGTTGCGTTTCTTTGATTGCTGACTTCCATTCATCTAAAGTCATGAAAGTACTATCGATGAGCTGAACTTTTTTGTTGTTTTCTTTCAAAAACGCACTGATGTAAAGCAATCCTAAGGTTGGATAAGGACGCATGATAACCTGTTCCTTTGCATCGTTGCAAAGAAAGTATCCATGTGTCAATACACTAGTGAATGGTTTGCTCATTGGGTACTAAACTAATCATAAAATGGTCAGCATAGTTGGCTTGCCATGAAAAAGTAAAGTGATTATCGAGCCATTTTAGTAAGTTGAGAAAGCGAGGTCTTTTTTCAAAGAAGGGAGCTAAATAGGATGGTGGCACATGCAATCCAATTGGATGTAATGAAGCTAATTGATAATGCGGTGCTGCTAAACGTAAGATTTCTTTCGGCGAATAATACCAAGTAAACACATCGATTCCATCCACATTTACTGCAAGAGGCTTGTTTGTATTTCTTCTTCCAAGTTGTTTCCATTTGCCTTTTATGAATAGAAAAAAGTTGTCCCAAATGCATTTTTTGCCCATGATGACCAGCACTAAACGATGCTCTTTGGGATAAGTAGAATGACAGTTTTTGAAAAAAAGTTGAAGTTGATCTGCTGAGATACAATTCATTCCACCAAAATTCGAAAAAAGCAAATCCACTTGAGCCGTTAATTGAGGTGCTGAATTGATTGCACACACTTGAAAATCAATTGTTGGAAATTTGGTTTTCGCCACTTGAATCATTTCAGAAGAAAGGTCCGTTGCAACAACAGTATGCCCTTTTGATTTGAAAAAGTTCGCGTCTTCTCCTGTACCACAATTGACTTCCACTACGGAAGATGGAACCGATAATTTTAAGTTTTCTAACTGTTGCCAAACTTGTTCTCTTTGCGTTTTCCCGACAGCTGTATGGGTAAAAGTTGCATCGTATTGATTTGCAGCATTGTCAAAATTGGCTTTATTCATCTCAAAATTTAGGTTTCAAGAGTTTACTCAATGCAAAATTATAGGGTACAAGCATTGCGTATCTCCATGAAATACGTTTAGATGGTTGTTGCCATTTTTCGATGCCTTGTTTGGTTCTAAATGTATGGTGAACAAAGCGTTGCAATTTTTTATAAAAAGCTGAATCATAGGTTCCTCGGAACATCAACGATAAATCGTCCGAATCTTCCCAATTGGATTTGCTTCCCATTTGTTCTTTGACGGTATCGAAAAATTTTGTTCCTGGTAAAGGATAAGAGACCGAAATTCCAATATCATCGGGTTGATTTTCTTTCACCATTTTAAAGGTTGCTCGAATGTCATCTGCTGTTTCACCGAGGTAGCCAAATTGTAAGAAATAAGCTACGCGAACACCGTTTGCTTTCAACAGTTGAGTTGCTTCTTTGATTTGTCCTAAAGTGATGCCTTTATCCATCGCATCCAATATTTTTTGCGAACCGCTTTCAGCACCAATCCATACTTCATCTAAACCTGATGCTGCTAAATCTTCAATGTTTGTTTCGGTCAATAATAAATCAGCCCTACTTTGAATTTTGTAACGGATGTTTAGTTGTTTCTCCTCGATTAATTGACGAAATTGATGTACCCAACCAGGTTTCAAACCAAATATATCATCGGTTATCCAAAAGTTGCGTGCTCCTGTTTTTTCAACCAAATACCTTATTTCTTCCACAACGCGTTCTGGAGATCGAGAAGTGTAGCGATTACCGTAAATGGGTTTAGCGCACCAATTACATTTAAACGGACAACCACGTGTGGTGCTAATATTGAGTGTGAACGGGAATTTTCCGCTTTCCCAAATTTTCTTGTATTCATTCAGTTGAATCGCTGACCATTTTGCGGTTGGCAATTCATCGAGGTCTTTCAAATTTTGTCTTGGAGGATTTTTGCTTATTTCCCCCTCATGTATAAAACTGATTCCTTGAATTTCCTCAAGAGAGGTATTGTTTTCAATTGCATGAATACATGCTTTTAAAGATTGTTCCCCTTCACCATGCATCACGATGTCTGCACCATTTTCAAGATAAAGTTTGAAATGATCAGTTGCATCCGAACTGGAGACGATGGTTTTAGCGCCAATTGCTTTAGCTGATTTTAATAATTCAAAACAAGCATAACGCATATTGGTTAAACACATTTTGGTTAAGTAATTAAAACCATCTTCGTAAACCACCACCACATTTGGTTGGTATTTTTGCATTGCTTGAATGCATTTTTCGGTTGTTGGATCTAAAGCGATATCGTAGAACTCAACATCATTTTGTATTTGTTCCAAAACAGCTAATGCAGTGATTGTTCCTAATGGTGGATAAGGTGTTTTATTCTTCCATTGTTTTGGATCCAATTGATACAAATAGCTATGTGTAAGAAAAGTCTTCATAATTCAATCTCAGCATTTTTTAGTTTAGCAGCATGTTGGATCACATAGTTTTGAGTCAATTCATCGTATTTCGACAACACTTTTGTTTGGAAATCATTGGGATGATGTTTGGAGACGTATCTTCTAGATTTTAAAGTCAAATCAAATTTTTCATGATCAAAATCACTGAATTTTTTTTGCCAACGTTTCAAGGTTTTGCGCATGCACCAAAGGTCCATTTTTTCTCCAAGAGAACCTTTAAAAAGCCACATGATGAATCTTGCCAAACCATTTTTTTTCTGATCTCGAATGGTTACTTCAGGATGAGAAGTTTCAAAATAAGACTTCGTCCAATTATTGCTGGTATAAAATGCTGGAAAAATTTCTCCTGCAACAGGAATTAATGTGACAATTTCAGTCGCTGTAAACCGATTTTGTTCTGTGATTTCAAGCGAAGAATCATCGATGAAATAGTTCACGCAAAAGTATTTTCTAGAGTTGAGTAAAAAGACTTTTTTGTACAAGACGAGTAAGGTTCTTGCAATCCACAATCGGTTTTTTTTGGTAATGATGAAAAAATCAAAGTCACCATCGTCATGTAAAATTCCTTTTGATAATGACCCAGAAATGGCAACGCCTTCTACAAATGGAAAACGCTGAATGAAAGCACCTACTTTAAACGCTTTGTCCCGCAATAAATTGGCTTTTTGTTCACCGCTTTTACGCTTAGAAATTTTAGAGGAATTTTCAAATAAAAAGTAGTAATCGTCGCTTTTTAAAACGAGTTGTTCTTTTACTAAAAAATCTAAAGCAGTTTTTAAATCGATTTCACTGCTTGAAATGTAATGAGCCAATTCTTTTTCATTCAAAGGATGACCAAAAACCTCACTATAGAGCAATTGCTTTAGTATGCGTTGTGAGATTTCTTTTTGGCTATGCATTCAGTGTACAGGATTTACCATTCAAAAATAAGAGATAAAATCAATTTGGCTGATAAAACAAACTTTAATTACGAATTTGATACCTTCAGTAAACACCTTTGAAATAAAAAAGGGACAAATGCAGATTTGTCCCTTTTGTTTATGTTGTTTGTCTAGTCCTGAAATAGCGATACACAAATTTTATCGTTATGGAAAAAGGAGATGGTTTTAGCTATGTAAAGCGAAGTCAGAAAGACTATTCAATGTCTTTCAAAATGGGAGTTATTCAAGAGAT
>JADLGD010000186.1 GCA_020849495.1 Fluviicola sp. | reverse complement strand
TGAAGCCGTATTACATTTTGCCGGAATACAATTACAGCGCTTCCCGTTTGGATTTTATGTCGGGCGAAATTTACCAACAATACACGACCTTTTTTGAAGATTCTAGGGCTTTATTTGCGGAGCATTCCAAAGGAACAAGTGAATTGTTGATCAGCGATTCTCTTACTTCCAATCACTATCAAAAATTATTGAAAGGTTATTACGCAATGGAGTTTCCAAAAGAAGTGTTGGATCAGCGAGATTTGATTCAACCTTTATATCGTAACACCATTCACAAAGTACTGGGCGCCGATGGCAACTACCATTGGGTATTGGGTTATTTTGAAACCGAAGAACAGTTGCGTACAACTATTGTAAGTGAAGCGATGATTGCACAACCGACTTTGGTTTTTATTTCACCAACTGCATATACTGTATTACCATGAAAGTAGCATTAATTGTAGCCATCGACAAGGAACGAGGCATTGGAAAAAACAACGATTTGATGTGGCATTTGCCAGCCGATATGCAGTTTTTTAAAGCAACAACCAGTGGGCATATTGTGGTGACAGGTAGAAAAAATTACGATTCCATTCCGGAGCGTTTTCGTCCTTTGCCGAACAGAGAAAATGCCGTTTTGACAAGAAATTCGCATTACGAAGCACCAGGAGCTCTGCTTTTTTCATCGTTGGATGCATGTTTGGAGCATTACCGCAATGAAACGGAACGCACAGTGTTTATTATTGGTGGCGGTCAGATTTACAAAGAAGCATTAGCTGCTAATGTGGTAGATGAAATGTTCATTACTCATGTTCATGGAACGTTTGGAGCAGATACCTTTTTTCCTGAAATCGATGCAAATGCTTGGAACTCTGAAATCGTTTCTACACACGCTAAAGACGAGAAACACGCTTATGGGTTTGAGATTTTGAAGTATGTGAGAAAGTCGTAAAAATCCAACCATTACAAATTTATGCCATCTAACCTCTAACAAACTCACCTGAATTACATGAGAAAATGGTTGGTCATAGGAAATTTGATTTTGTCATGCAACGGCATTTCTCAAGTTTCACTGTCTGTAGGCGCTTCTAGAATGAAGGAGAATCTGGTTTATACCAAAGACGTGAAATTTTTTGGCAAGAAACAACAGTTCATCAATGATACCTATGTTTTTCAGGCAGATTATGTCTTTAAGGGATTGCGAGTTTATGGCGAATTTGGCTTTCTTAATAACAGAATTGACATTGAAAAGGAACTATACTATGTGGATTTCTATCAGCACACTTCGGAAACAGTGCTAGAAGTTTCAACTGTTTCGACACGATATTTATCCTATAAATTTGGAATAGGGAATGAATTGTCTAAAGAGTGGCAAAAGGGTTTATGGGTGAAGTTTTCGTATAATTTATTTTGTCAAATGGATGTACTTAGGAACCACTCAGAAGAAAACCACTTAATGTATCAAACTACAGTTACTGAAACATCACCTGGTATTTATACAACCACAGATCATGCACCAACGAATCCAACGTATAATTTAGGTTATTCACATTGGCGAATATATCAATATGGACTTGAATTGAAGGGGAGAATTGGATACGGTCGTTACTTTGGCGAGCTTTCTGTCTCACTTAGCGACTTTAATCATTATAGATCGGCGACACGTTATGATACTTACGATTATTTAGTTTCTACCTGGTGCTTTCAAGCTGGATTTAAATTGGGTGTATATCTTTTAACCAATAAGAATAATGAAAAAACAACGCATGAATAGTATTATTTCGAAAACATTTATTTTTAGCTTTTTCCTGTTTACAAGCGTTGCGTTTGGTCAGATTGCTGTTTCGATTGGTCCAACTATCATTCGAGAGAATATTTTTAAAGATTATAAACACAGTAAGCTAGGCAGCACTGGATTATACAACTACAATTCATACGCGTTGAAATGCGATTATACCCAGCAACGTTTTCGAATTTATGCTGAATTGGGCTATTTGAATCAAGGATTTAACATCGAAAGCAATTGGTTTTCTTCATCTGGAGGTGGAAGTGGGGCCTATCATTCAGAAGGCAAGTTGTGGAAATCAACGGTAGATTTATCTTACATTTCTTATCGCATTGGTATGGGACACACTTTCGGAATCCAAACTCCACGACGTGGTCTTTGGGGGCAATTTATTGCCAGTATTTATTGCCAGTATAATCACCGTTTGTATTATCATGAATCGAAACAGACTATGAATAGAAGCATATCTTACGATACTTTAATGGGGCCAGGAGGAGATGTGACGTATACTTATCCTACAGATTACACACCTTTTACACATCTGAAATACGTGATCGATTTTTTTCAGATCGGAGTGGAGGCAACTGGGCGTGTTGGGTTCAATCGCTTTTTCGGGGAGTTGTCGGTTTCTTTAAATTCATACGATCGTTACCGTACAGATGTGGTTATCGACAATGGTTGGTATTCTAGCAATGGGCAGATGGCACCTACATCTAAATTGTGTTTAAATATTGGCTTCAAAGTCGGGGCGTATTTAAATGTCAAACTCGACGAGAAAAAAGCGGTCGATTAAGGACCCCAGTTACAGTTAAAACCCATTTTTAAAACGGGGAATCATCTTTATACTTTTAGGTTTGAGGATTTTGGAGCTATCTCTTCGCATTATTGTTTTAACAAGAAACCAAAAAGGTCTAAAAACGATATTGTTTAGATTTCAAAATTGTTATAAGTTTACACGAGCATTATCAACATCACTTAAAACATCTCCATGAAAACAACCCTTTTCTTCTGCTTCGGATTGTTTCTTTCACTTTTTTCATTTGGTCAAACCTTACAGGTTCAAGGCGGAATTTCGGTTTCTAACTTGGATTGGCAATATGAAGGAATAGATGTGGATCCAATTTACAATGAAAACCTCATAGCGACTTCTTTCTTTGCTGGAGTGAATTACTTGGATAAAAAATATTTCAATCTTTCCAGTAACATTGGTTTCATCCGCAAAGGCGGGAAAGATGAATTTCCAATATCTTATGCAAATGAAGATATTTCAAATGAAACGGTGGTTGAAAAACCGACTTTGGATTATTTGAGCATCAACACCTTATTCGAAGCCAAATACACCATTAAAGATAAACTTGCTCCATTTGTGAGTTTCGGTCCACGTTTCGATTATTTATTGAGTAGTAGTCGGCATTTTGACGGCTTGCAAGGTTTAAACGCTTTGAATAATACGGCTTTTGGCTTGTTGTTGGGTGGTGGCGTAAAATACCATCTTTCCGCTTTTCAAATCGGCTTGCGAGCAGATTATTACTTGAATTTCAACAACGTTGGTGATTGGTCTGTCTCAAATCCAAATGTAAAAGGTGTAGTGAAATCCAATGCTTACACTGTGAATTTGACACTAGGTTACCGGTTGAAATGATTGTAGGCAGTTTTTAGTTGTATATACTCGCTAATCACACTAAATACTTGACTTCTAAATAATATTATTAAATCCCTTTTGGGGTGGATTTTGGTTGTTTTCAAAAATTTAGAGGAAGTAGGTAGATTAAAGTCAAAGTTTACTTTTCAACCCACGATTTTCCTGACTTCTAAATAATATTATTAAATCCCTTTTGGGGTGGATTTTGGTGGTTTTCCAAAAATTAAAGAAAGTTAGTGGATTTAAGTCGTAATTCCCCTTTCAACCCACGATTTTCCTGACTTCTAAATAATATTATTAAATCCCTTTTGGGGTGGATTTTGGTTGTTTCCCAAAATTTAGAGATTGTTGGTAGATTTAAGTAGTAGTTTCCCTTGCAACCCACAATTTTCCTGACTTCTAAATAATATTATTAAATCCCTTTTGGGGTGGATTTTGGTTGTTTTCCACACTTTAGATAAAGTTGGTGGATTTATGTCGTAGTTTCCCTTACAACCCACGATTTTCCTGACTTCTTAATAATATTATTAAATCCCTTTTTGGGTGGATTTTGGCGGTTTTCCACAATTTAGAGATAGTTGGTGGATTTTAGTCGTAGTTCCCCTTACAACCCACGATTTTCCTGACTTCTAAACAATATTATTAAATCCCTTTTGGGGTGGATTTTGGTTGTTTCCCAAAATTTAGAGCAAGTTGGTGGATTTAAGTCGTAGCTTCCACTTCAACCCATGATTTTCCTAACTTCTTAATAATATTATTAAATCATTTTTTGGGGTGGATTTTGGCGGTTTTCCACAATTTAGAGATAGTTGGTGGATTTAAGTCGTAGTTTCCATTGCAACCCACAATTTTCCTGACTTCTAAATAATATTATTAAATCACTTTTTGGGGTGGATTTTGGTGGTTTTCCACAATTTAGAGATAGTTGGTGGATTTAAGTCGTTGTTTTCCTTTCAACCCGTGATTTTCCTGACTTCTAAACAATATTATTAAATCCCTTTTGGGGTGGATTTTGGTTGTTTCCCAAAATTTAGAGATAGTTGGTGGATTTATGTCGTAGTTTCCCTTACAACCCACGATTTTCCTAACTTCTTAATAATATTATTAAATCCCTTTTGAGGTGGATTTTGGTGCTCTCATACCTGAAATTCCCGCTCCTATGGCATTACTTTCTTGCAACTAGTTCACAACGCATATAATTGACTAAATTAGTTGTGCTTAACAAAAGGTCGCCTGGATAGGTTTTCCACTGTTGTGCCACTATTTTACTGAAAGTTAACTTCAAATTAGCTTTAAACAAGTGCTTGTCACGTGCATTTTGCGTTTGACTTCGTGCTAGAGTATTGGTTGCCTGCAGCGATGAAGGTGTCTGTTTGATGAGTATTCACTTTAAAAACAAACCACAATGTACACAACTCAACAACTCAATTCAATCCAAGCGCTTCCAATGGAAGAACTTAGTAATTACCACAGTTTATTGGCGCAGCAATGCAATGACCCTAAAGTTCAACTGACAATAAATCCGG
Organism: Fluviicola sp.; assembly: GCA_020849495.1. Lineage (GTDB taxonomy): Bacteria > Bacteroidota > Bacteroidia > Flavobacteriales_D > Crocinitomicaceae > Fluviicola. Next base: position 11,459 of record JADLGD010000186.1, on the reverse strand, counting down.
ATACAACTAAATTGTTGCCTTTCAATGGGTATTACACGCTCAATGCAGCGAACGGCGCTTTTTTGGCCATCGATACCAACATGGTTGTGCAACCAAATGTAGCTCCTATTTATATCATTACGTTGTTGATTTCCTTGGATGGAGTGACATCTGGGCGCTACGATTTTTCAGGAACGTTTGACGGCACACATTTATCCCAACAAGCGAATGGGTTGACAATTGACTTAACATTTACTCGTCCAACAGGTACTTATGGACCAACTGTCAATTGTTCCGGTTCGATAACCTTACCTGGAAAAACAGCTGTTAGTGTTTCCGGGAACACCTACAATAATCCCATTCCAGCTGATTTGTTCATAGGTGACTTTTATAATTCAACAGCTCCTACTCAAAAAGTCATGAGCATACAAGCAAATAATGTTTTGATGTATGATGGTGGAACTTCCAACGGCGTTTTACAAGCTGTTCCATCGTATGTCTATAACATGAACATGTACTATTTCTCCTTCCAACAAGGTGAAACAATGGTTAAATTAATCATGGGAACAGCAGCTGCTCAAGGATTTGCTTGTAACAATATGAGTGTAACAGGAACATCTGTTGTTTCAAGATCGTTATTGACGATTCCTAATGCTGCTCCAATAACCGAAATTCCGTACATAGAAAATACTCAATTACCTGATTTTAGTGGTTATTATCAAATTCCTCAAGCCAATGCACCACTTGCATTTTTGTCTGTTCAAGCACAATACATCACCTTGTCTGAAAAATGGGACTGGGATGTTTATTTAGTGATGATCAGTTATTCATTGGACGGAGTTACATCGAAAGGATTTTGTGTGGATCTTTCCAAAGGAATGATTTTTAATAATGCAACCAATACGCTAACAGTTCCAGCAGCAAAAGGACAAGACGCACTTACATTGACGTTTACGCGATCGTACAATCCTTCAACTGGTTCACTGGTTAATGTTACTGGTACAATTAATAACCTTCCAATTTCAGGAAGTACTTTGTTTAATCCAGTTCCATTGTTTGCTTTTGGTGGCGTTCCTTTGACCAATAAAAATGGCGATAAAATGACCATTAACAACGATAACAGTGTTACATTCAACGACACGATTTATAACAGTATCATCTATGTGCCATTGATGTACATTGTTGCGGCTCCAGTAAAAAACACCAATTTAGTTTTGTCTTTAGGAACAGATGGTTTACGTGGAAATGCTTGTATTGTAACCATTGCAACTTTAGATAAAACTACGAATCCTGTCATCTCAGCTGTTTATGCCATAGATGGACCTGAATAGTGAAGTGAAAATTTAATGGGGATTAATAGAAAAAAAACAGCAATTTTGACGAATTGCTGTTTTTTATATCAACGAATTTTCAAGTAAGTTAAACAGCTAGAATGAACCAAACGATGAAACACTTTATCATGAAACTAAAATCTCACATCATTCTTCTACCACTTTCAGTTCTAGTGCTTGCTTGTTCTGGAAACAAAAACACAGCAGTGAAAGAAGATCTAATTCTAACAATCAGTGGTGAATCGAATTCATCTTCTGGCTGTTCAAGAAAGTGCATTCGCATTTCATCCATCAATGTGCAAAAAGACGATTGTTACGATGAAGATGAACGTGTTTTTACAAAAGATTGTGAAAGTGATTTGGGAGAAGATCCGTTTTTTTCAGAATTGTTACAGACAAAGGCAACTTATTGGGAAGCAATAGAGAATGAAACCGATGAGAACAGCAGTGAAGATGCAGGTCTTCCTTTTATTGTAACGCTCACTAACAAAGGAGAAACAACAAGTTATGTTTTACTGCGCATCAACAAATACCCGACTAAAGCATATGCTGATTTTATGAAGAGAGTAGCTAAACTTTTTGACAAGTGGAAGGATTGTAAATCAGAATAAATTGAGTTCTTTCAGTAGATTTTCCACCAACCGTTTCCAATATTCATTCGTTCATAGGTTTTGCTTGTTTTGTTAAAGTATATAACATTGAACGACTTATTTTAGAAAAAAGAATTTTATGAAAACAACCCTTACTATACTTTTTACTGGATGTCTATTGACAGTTTCTAGTTTTCAACTTCATGCTCAATCAACTTTAGCTGTCAATTGCTATGACTCGGATACGCCTTTTAATTCTGTATCAATCAATGATGAAATTGTTGAATATGGAACGGTGAGTTCAACTCCAGGGTTTTACGTAGTAGTTATTGATCAAACAACTTGTAGTTCATGGGGAACTAACTACAATGGTGCTAATCCAACTCATTCTTTTGGAAATTACAACGAAACAAATGGAAGACCTCGTGTAGAAAATTACTTCTATTTCCAATACAACGATTCACTTCAATTAGCTGGAATGACCAACATGTTACAACAAATTCCAGCTGGACATGCGATTGTCATTTACACACCCATCAGCTACGATTACAATTTGATCAACACCACCAATGCGAACCTCATTCAAGCGCTTGCATCTCGTTGGGATCCTACTGTCATTGAAGGAAATGATATTATGATTTTATTCGGAATTCAAAATGACCCACTTTCTTATGTAGACGAAACAACACTTACTGGTGGACAGTTATCATACAGCACAACGATTTGTAATAGCTTATCTTTAAATGAAGAAGCGGCGAATGAAGAGCTTTTCATTGGAAAATTGGATCACACATTTACCTTGAATCCTTCTTTAAATGCAACAGCAGTAGAAGTGTTGGATGCAACTGGAAGAACAATTCCTGTTCTATTCAATGAAAATGAATTGCTATTCCCTTCCAATACGGCAAATGGAATTTATGTAATTCGAGTAAATAGTAAAGGAAAATGGTTGCAAACTAAACAAGCCATTTCGTTCTAATAGAATGAAAGTTGTTTAATAAAACATACTATCTGAATAAGTCCAGTCAAATTCGACGGAGAAGCCAACTACGTTGTCGGTAAACATAATTGTTTTGCCATCAGCTATTTGTTCAATACTAATTTGAATTTCTGAATAAAGAATTTTAGTAGCCTCTTCTGTTTGATTAAAAAAACGATTGCCTTCATTGGTAGTATTGCTCCATGATTCCATTTTAAAACCCTTGCTTTTTAAACACTTTTCGAGTGTTTTACTCACATTATTTAAGTATGCCTTTGCTTCACTTTCAGTTTCAAAAGTTTTACTTGCTTTGATTCTTGTATATTTTTGCTGAATACTATCTTTTCCGTTCGCTTGAGATAAATCAGAATAGGTGTCATCTGTAACGTCTTTTATTATTGTCTTTTCATAAATGGCTTTTTCAAAACCGTTTGGAAATCTTGTAGAAGTGTAAGTATCTTCCGTCTTTTCAGGTGAAAGGGTCATTGAACTGAATTGTGAAGCAAGTTGAGATTGCCAAAAAGTCACTTCATCACAGGTAAAAGCTTTGTCTGAATTTTGTGAAAACAGTCCTTTAGAAATTAGCAGAAAAAGAAATAGTACGTTTTTCATCATCAATATTTTAGATAAAACTAAACAAATTTGAATTACTAGTTCAAGTTAATAAAGTTTGTTTTACTTGTATTAACGGATTACTACGACTTTTCAACATCCCTCTTTTTGCGGTGGTGAAATTGTATCTTTGCAACCTATGAAATTGTGCATTGCCGAAAAACCTTCAGTTGCCCGCGATATTGCGGAAGTCATTGGTGCGAAACAGCGCCACGATGGCTATTATGAAGGAAATGGCTATTGCGTCACTTGGACATTTGGTCATTTGTGTACACTCAAAGAACCGCACGACTACAATGAAAAGTGGAAGTATTGGCGCTTGGAAGATTTACCGCTGATTCCTGATAAATTTGGCATCAAACTGATCGAAGATTCAGGTGTAAAAAAACAATTTCATGTCATCGAACGCTTGGTACAACAATGTGATGAAGTCATCAACTGCGGGGATGCCGGGCAAGAAGGAGAACTCATCCAACGATGGGTCTTGGCGAAGGCAAAATGCAAAGCGCCCATCAAACGTTTGTGGATTTCTTCATTAACAGAAGAAGCCATTCGTGAGGGTTTCAACGCTTTGAAAGATGGTGCGCAATACCAAAACTTGTATGCTGCTGGAAGCGCTAGAGCAATTGGCGATTGGTTATTGGGTATGAATGCTACGCGCTTGTTTACCAAAAAATTCGGTCAAGGAAAAGCGACTTTGTCAATCGGTCGTGTGCAAACACCAACTTTGGCAATGATTGTTGCTCGACAAAAAGAAATCGATGCCTTTCGCTCGGAAGAGTACTGGGAATTAAAAACCATCTACCGCGAAACGGAATTTGGTGCAGTGATCGATCGCTTGAAAACGAAAGACCGTGCTGAAAAAGGCTTGGCTTATTTACTAGAACATCCCTTTGAAATCACTTCGTTCGAACAAAAAGAAGGAAAAGAAGGGAATCCGCGCTTGTTCGACTTGACTTCTTTGCAAGTAGAATCCAATAAGAAATACGGTAATTCTGCAGAGGATACCTTGAAATTGGTGCAAAGTCTTTACGAAAAGAAATTGGTGACTTATCCGCGTGTGGATACCACCTATTTGAGTGAAGATTTACATCCAAAAATCCCTGGAATCATGAATGGCTTGACGTATTATTCGCGTTTTACAGCATCCATTTTAGACAAGCCCATTCCGAAACTGAAATCTGTTTTCGACGATAAAAAAGTTACTGATCACCACGCGATTATTCCAACAGGGATTCAGCCTTCTGGGATTTCGCAAATGGAACAGCAAATTTATGACATGATTGTGCGCCGTTTTATCGCTGCGTTTTATCCTGAATGCAAAATCTCTACCACGACTGTGATGGCAAAAGTGGGCCAGATTGAATTCAAAGCAACGGGTAAACAAATCATCGAACCGGGTTGGCGAGTTGTTTGGGAAGAAACAAACGATTCAGAAGGAGATAAAAAACAAGCTGAAAAAGCCGAACAAACCATGCCGCATTTCCAAGAAGGAGAAAGTGGTCCGCATCAACCCTTTATTCATCAAGGGAAAACAAGTCCTCCTAAAGCTTATACCGAAGCTACATTGCTACGTGCGATGGAAACCGCTGGTAAAATGATCGATGACGAAGAATTGCGTGATATGATGAAGGAGAATGGACTTGGTCGTCCTGCAACCCGAGCAAACATCATTGAAACACTTTTCAAACGCAAATACATTGAGAAGAAACGCAAGAATCTTGTGGCGACATCAACAGGAATTGGTTTGATTGATACGATCAATAACGAATTGTTGAAGAGTGCAGAACTTACAGGTCAGTGGGAGCGTAAACTCCGATTGATTGAGCGTGGAGAATACGATTTGGAGCAATTCAAACAAGAATTGACCTTGATGGTGCGTCAATTAACGGATGAGGTGATTTTTTCGCAGGCACCTGTACGCATACAATTACATACAGAAGAAAGTACTCCAGCTCCAAAAGAAAAGAAAGAGCGCAAAAAAGCGGAAAAAGTAGCTTTGTCAGATTTGGACTGTCCGAAATGCAAGCAAGCGAAATTAATGGAAGGTAAAACTGCTGTTGGTTGTTCAAATTTCAAAGCATGTGGTTTCAAGATACCGTTTGAAATGTTGGGTAAAAAACTCAGCGAAAAACAATTGCTTGATCTGATTCAGAAAGGGAAAACTTCAAAAATCAAAGGCTTAATGATTCCAGGTTCTGCTCAAGTCATCGAAGCTGCTTTGGGCTTAGATGAAGCCTTCAATGTGACGGTTGTTTGAGAATTTGATCCGATTCAACAATCGTTAAAGGTATCACCGCATTTTTTGTTTCATTGATAAGCGTTCTCGCTACATCACGTACGTGCACTCCTCTGTATTTTTTCCATGATCCAATCATAAGCGGTTGAAAGATCTTCAATACAACGGCTCCCACTTTTTCTCCAAAACGGTATTCTTTTCGATCACCTAACAACATCGAAGGACGGATAAAAACAGTGTTTTCAATTCCAAGGGCTTGTACTTCTTGTTCCATTTCACCTTTTACACGTAAATAGAAATTCGAACTGTTTGCCTTTGAACCCAGCGAAGAAACCACCGCTATTTTCTTTGCGCCATTCTGTTTCGCACAAGCAGCAAAGTTCACCACATAGGTTTTGTCAATTTCGATTTGTTTTTCTTTCGAACCCGCTTTTTTAATGGTTGTTCCCAAAGCACAAAATGCTATATCAATTTTATGATCTAATTGCAAGCTGCTCAGTTGAGAAAAATCAACTTCAATCTGTGTCAATTTTGGATGAGTGACAACAAGGTTTTTTCTCCCCAATGAGATGACAGTAGTTGTACTTGGATCGTTCAATAATTGCTCTAACAATTGGCTTCCAACCAATCCTGATGTTCCACTTAAAAGGTAATTCATGGGATAAAATTACGTTTTCTTTTGTGAAAAGTGCATTTTTTTTATTCAGCTATAAATTTACTTAATCAACACAAAATCAGACATAAAAACGAGTGCAATCACTTACAAATGTAAAATATTCGACAGTAATTAGATAATAACCGAATCTGAAATTTGAAGCGCTACAACTTTGCATCATCAATCGGTTGATAGTCAATCGAAACAAACAAATTTTTTTACAAACGTTTAAAACTTACAAGTATGAACACATTGAAAAACAAAGTGAATTTAATCGGACGATTAGGAGCGAAACCAACAGTGCAACAATTTGATTCTGGTGCGAAAATGATGCGTATATCATTAGCAACTAACGAGCGTTACAAAGACAAAAAAGGAGAGTGGGTGGATAATACTCAATGGCACAATGTTGTTGCATGGGGAAATTTGTGTGATCGCATTTCTAAAATTTTGGACAAAGGTTCTGAAGTTGTGATTGAAGGTCGCTTGGTGAACAAGTCCTATGAAAGTAAAGGTGGTGAAAAACGCTTTTCAACAGAAATTGAGTTGAATGATTTCATGGTATTGAACGCAAAAAAGCAAGAGTCTAATCAATAAATTCGATCAGTATGAATACGGAAAAACGCACAGAAAAATTGTTGAGTTACAATCATGTCAACATTATCGGGAAAATAGCATCAGATCCGAAGATTTCGATTTTACCTGGAGGTCGTAAAGTGGCAAATTTCTCCATGTCAACCAAAGAGCAGTACTTGGATAAAGACGGTTCCTTGTGTGTGAAACAAGATTGGCACCGCATCACGGCATTCGGAAGATGGGTAAGAGTATTGGAAGAATTGTGTGTGAAAGGCTGTAATGTTGCTGTAGAAGGCAGATTGGTCTCTCGATTTTACAAGTCTGAAACAGGAGAACGCAAGATGTTCTCTGAAATTGAAGTCAATGATTTAATCATTTTGTAAGATGAGTTTACTACGCAATCAAGTAACAATGGTGGGTTTGTTGGGCAATGATGCTGCAATTACCACTTATGAAAATGGAGCGATGGTAGCACGTTTTTCAATTGAAGTTGAATCTCGAAAATCCACTGAAGAATCAAAACGTTCTCCCATGTATCGCATGTTTGCTTGGGGAAATACAGCAGCTTTTGTGAATCAGTTCTGTAGAAAAGGCAGTCGTCTGGCAATCACAGGAAGATTGGTTAACCGAACATTCCTTGACAAAAAAGGGCAGTTGCAACGCATCACAGAAATTGAAGTGCGACAAGTTGTGAAGTTTTAGTAGCAGCAACGATATGCAGTAACGAAGGAGGCTAGCGATAGGCCTCCTTCTTTTTTGTGATTTTTTCACATCCATTAAACGATTGTGTCAACCATTCATCTTATTTTCGCGGCCGATTCAACTAAAGTTGGTAACCAAGTCAGCCAAACGAGTTATTATTGCCTTACTTAAAGATTATACCTTGAAAAAATTACTCTTACTTTTCACCGTATTGTTATCTATTTCAGCTTATGCTCAGAATATGAGTATCAAAGCTACGTTAATAGATACCATTTCCGAAATGCCAGTCCGAAATGCTATTGGAATGGTCATTCGTGTTAAAGATTCTGTTTTACTCGATTTTAAGCGGTCGGATAAATACGGGAACCTTTCGTTTGACTTGCCAATAGACACGGTGCGTTTAGAAGTGAAACATCCCGATTATGGAACTTATACTTCGTTTTTCTTTGGTAGTGCAACGAATTCCAGTTTTGAAATCAATCCATTAGCGCTTTCAGAGAAAAGTACAGGAATTGAAGAAGTGGTCATTTTTGCCAATAAAAATCCCATTTACTACCGAGGAGACACCTTGGTCTATGTGGCCGATAGTTTCAAAGTAAAAGAAAATGCGGTGGTAGAGGATCTGATACGAAAGTTACCTGGAATGTCAGTTGACGAAAATGGAAAAATCACCAATCAAGGAAAAGAAATCGGGCAAGTTTTAGTGGATGGAGATGAGTTTTTTGGAAGTGATGCGACCATTGCTACAAAAAATTTAGCTGCAAAAGGTGTAGATGAAGTACAGGTCTATGAAAAAGACAGCGAAGATGGAAGTGATGAAAAAATCCAAGTCCTCGATTTGAAATTAAAAGACGAAGCCAAGAAAGGTTATTTTGGAAAGGTCAATTTAGCTGGAGGTTTGAATCAATTCAAAGCACCAAACACCGGTTTTTACGAAGGCGAAGTATTGCTCAATAAATACAACTCAAAACAAAAAATCGCCATCTTTGGTTTAGCAGCCAATACGCCCAAAACCGATTTCAACGGTCGCGACATGTTCAAATTTGGATTGAGTGATGGAATGAATTGGGGGAATGAAGGAGATGATTTAGAATCCTATGAAGGAGGCGACAACAGTTCAACGGGTGTGCCACAAACCTTGAAAGCAGGGTTTTACTTGGATCAAAAATTATGGAAAGGCGGGAAAGTACGTTTAAATTATGCACTTTCAAAATACGATGTGGTATCAAAATCATCGAGCTATTCTCAATACATTTTAACGGATACGACTTACTTTACAGATGAAAATCGCGTGAGAGAAGAAAGTTATTTGAAAAATAGTATTGGAGTGAAATTCACGCAACAATTGGATTCTTTTTCCAAAATTGAATTTGAACCTAAGTTGGAATTCAATAAATCTTCTTCGATCACTAGTTCCTTAATGAATTTCAATTCCAGTGATAAATCGTTGACACGTTTTACTGATCAAACAGATTCTACAGGAGCAACAGGGATTACTGCTAATACGAGTTTGCGATATACGAGAGACTTTAGAAAGAAATACCGCAAATTGATTGCTCGTTACAATCTTGCATTGAATAACAATAGCTCAAACGGTTTCTTAAATACAATTGACCAAAACGCGGTTATTTTAGATACCAATTATTTGTTTGATCAGAAGAAAGAAAACCGTTATAACAGTATGGCGCACACAGCTTACATCAATTATGTGGAGCCGATTGCTAAAAAGTGGAAAACAGAATTTGATTATGAGTTTTATGCCAATAACAACGAACAACGCAAAACAACATTCAATCCTGTTGCTGGAGCTTATACCGATATTGATTCTACGTTTTCAAACGAGTTCACGACAACGCGTCAGCAACACCGAGTTGGAGCATTCTTGATTTTTGAAAACCCGAAAGCACGTATTTCTGTTGGAACACGCGTACGAACAATCGCAATCGACAATCAAAATTTATTTTTGGATACGGTAATCAAACAATCATTGACCAATTTGTTGCCACGAGTAGTATTGACTTACAAGTTTTCTCAAGCAAATCGTTTACGAGTGCAATACAACACCGGTTCATCGTTACCTTCTGTTGACCAATTGCAACCAGTTGTAGATAACTCTAATCCCAATTTTACGCAGCGCGGAAATGCAGATTTGAAACCAAACTATTCCCATACTTTAAGTGCGAATTATAACATGTGGAAAGGACTTTCTGGTTTTTATACCTATGCAGGATTGAATCTTACCCATCAAAAAGATGCATTCAGTACATCAACAAATTACTTAGCAAATGGCCAGACACAATCACAAACGATCAACGTTGATATGGCTGATTATTTATACTATTGGGGAGGAATGGGGATTCCAATTCCAAAGATCAAAGATTTTAGATTGGATATTAACTTGAATGGTAATTTCACTTCTACTGAAAATTACATCAATAGCTTAAGAAATGTTTCAAGAAATACGGGAATTGGTATTGATTTGACATTCCGTTACAACGGTGATTCCTTGAATTTTGATTTCGGAGGTGGATTTGATTACAACGTACCAAATAACACCTTGGCTACTTTGACCAATCAACCTTATACAACGTATAATTTTAGAGCAAATGTGGATTGGACCTTACCTTTCCGTTTGTTCATTAAAACAGATGCAACGTATAACATCAATACTGGTAGAACGGCAGGCTATAATGCCAATTTCTTTATTTGGAATGCATCGATTCAACGTTCATTCTTGAAAACTGGGAATTTGTATTTCGGAATTGAGGCATACGATATCTTGAATCAAAATATCAGTAATTACAGAAATGTTTCTAATAACGTTATTGTCGATGAACGCGTTAATGTTATCCGAAGATATTTCATGGCAAAATTGACCTTGAAGTTTAATAATAATCACACTAAAGAAGTTGAAGATGAGTGGTACTAAGTTTTTATTGATTGTGACTTTGTTGTGTTCAATGGCTGTAAACGCTCAGTTAGGAACAGCTGGAAAGATCACCTACGAAAGAAGAACCAATCTGTTGAAGAAGTTTGATGACGAACGCATGGCATCCATGTTCAATGAGAAAAACAAGATTCGCATTGATAACTTCAGTTTGTTCTTCAATGATACGGCATCTACGTTTGTTTTTATGCCGCCAGAGCAAGAAGATCCAATGAGTTGGGCAACGATGAAAAATGCGGTGCATCAAGATCTCAAAAACCAGCATAAAACGGTTCAAATGGATATGTGGGGAACGGTTTTGATTGTTTCCGATTCTCTATCTAAAAGAGTTTGGAAAATAACCGAGAAAACACGTAAGATTGCTGGTTACGAATGTACTCGTGCAATTTGGCAAAAAGACGATTCAACGCGCATTTACGCTTGGTTTACAACAGATATCATTCCAACAGTTGGTCCTGAAACAATGACTGGTTTGCCAGGTGCAATCCTTGGTATGGCTACTGAAGATGGAGGTGTAGTATATTTTGCTACTAAAGTTGAATTACTTACGCCAACAGAAGTTCAAATGACTTTACCGAAGAAAAAAGGAAAGGAATTTACAGATGAAGCCTTGAAAATAGAGTTGATGGAAAAAATGGCAGGTGAACCTTATGGTGCACGTGTTATTCGCGAAATCTTTTTCTGGGATTGATCTTGTAATTTGATATGAAAAAGAGGAAGGGGGCAATTTGTCACGAATGGTCGGAAGATTTTTTCTTCCGACTTTTTTGTTTTTACACACAACGAAATGTTGATATAAAGCGTTGATAATCAATCAAATAACTTGAAAAAATGAACTTAAATTTGTAT